>NZ_JBEYXZ010000023.1:0-115219 GCF_040645305.1 Streptomyces sp. NPDC046831
CGCCCCCGCACCTGTGACCGCCCGCATGGAGAACCACGGCAGCCACATGCTGAAGGTGGCCATGCAGACCGGCGACGACCTCCTCGCGCGCGTGGGGTCGATGGTCGCCTACGAAGGCTTCATCCAGTACGAGCCCAACCCGCCGGCCGTGCGCCAGGTGGCGCGCGACTGGGTCACCGGCGAGGGCGCGCCCCTGATGAAGTGCTCCGGCGACGGACTGCTCTACCTCGCCGACTACGGCGCCGACGTCGTCGTCGTCAACCTGGCCGGAGACGCGATCTCCGTCAACGCCACCAACCTGCTCGCCTTCGACGCGAGCCTCCAGTGGGGCGTCGAGCGGGTCAAGGGACTCGCGAAGTTCGCCGGGCAGGGGCTGTGGAACACCAAGATCTCCGGGCAGGGCTGGGTCGCGCTGACCTCCCGGGGCAAGCCGATCGTCGTCGACTGCGGCGGCGGCGAGGACGAGACCTACGTCGACCCGGACGCGCTCGTCGCCTGGTCCCCGAACCTCAAGGTGAAGGGCAAGCGCAGCTTCAAGGCGCAGTCGCTGATCGGCCGGGGCAGCGGCGAGGCCTACCAGATGGCCTTCTCCGGCCAGGGCATCGTCGTCGTCCAGCCCAGCGAGGACAGCACCGACCGCCTCCGGATCCGGGGCTGAGGGGGAGCCACACCACCATGAAGAGCCCGCTTTTCGCCTTCAACGACACCCAGACGCAGGACCGCTGGAGCCTGCAGAACGAGCAGATGCTGCGCGTCGTCCTGGAGGGCCACGAGGACGTCCTCGCCCGCAAGGGCACCATGGTCGCCTACCAGGGCCTCGTCGAGTTCGACGCCGAGTACCGCAGCCACGGCCAGGCACGCGCACGTGCGCGCACCGGCGAGGGCCTGGACCTCATGCGCTGCCACGGGCAGGGCACCGTCTACCTCGCCAACCTCGCCCAGTACGTCCACGTCGTGGACGTCGAGCACGACGGCCTGACGGTCGACAGCAGCTACGTCCTCGCGATGGACTCCGCCCTGCACCACGAGGTCATCGCCGTCGACAGCCTGTACGGCATCTCCGGCTCCGGGAAGTACCAGCTCAACATCACCGGCCGCGGCAAGGTCGCCCTGATGACCTCGGGCGCGCCGCTGATGATGCAGGTGACGCCCGACCGGTACGTCAACTGCGACGCGGACGCGATCGTCGCCTGGTCCACCGGGCTGCGCGTGCAGATGCAGGCCCAGACGCACGCGTCCGGTGTGTGGCGGCGCCGCGGCAGCACCGGGGAGGGCTGGGAGCTCAGCTTCATGGGCAGCGGGTTCGCGCTCGTCCAGCCCAGCGAGCTGCTGCCGCCCCAGCACGCGCAGATCGGGCAGGGCCTCGCCGCGCAGTTCGGCATGGGGCAGCAGGGCGCTCGGGGGCAGAACCAGGGGAACGTCTGGAGCTGACCGCCCGCCGGACGGACGCGTACCCCCGGGCCACGGCCGACGTGCCGGAGAACGTGAGGGGCGACCGCCCGCGGCGGTCGCCCCTCAGCCGTCGTCAGCGTGGCGTCACAGCCGCGCCCGGGTGGCCGCCAGCAGCCGGACCACGGACTCGTCCGCCACGCCGGCCACCTCCTCGTACGGGTACCAGCGAAGGTCCAGCGACTCGTCGCTGATCGCCTCGACGGCTCCGCCGGGCGCCAGCGCCGCGTACTGCACGTCGAGGTGCCAGGCGCAGGGCGTGTGATGGCGGTCCAGGCGCACCGGGCCGCCGGGCAGCAGGGTCAGTCCCGTGATGCCCGACTCCTCGGTCGCCTCCCGCAGGGCCGCCGCCGCCAGCGTGGCGTCGCCCGGCTCGCAGTGGCCGCCCATCTGCAGCCACATACGGATCTTCCGGTGCAGGGTCAGCAGCACCCGGCCGCGCTCCGGGTCGACCACCATGGCGCTCGCCGTGATGTGACCCGCCGAGCAGGCCTTCCACAGGCCGTCCGGATGCCGCTCCAGGTGCTCCAGGTAGGCCTGGCGCAGCTCCTCCTGGTCCTCGTACCCCTTCAGCACGAGGACCGCGTCGTCGTAGAGGCTCACTCGGCGCCGTCGCCCCCGGCCTCGCCGTCGTCCTTCTTCCGCAGGTCCGGCTTGCCGGCGGAGCCGTCCGCCGCCTCGCCGAGCATCTTGTCCAGCTCGGAGAAGTCCAGGTGCTCGCGGTGCACGAAGCCGTCGGGGTCGTCCAGGTCGGTGGCCGTCGGCAGCATGTCCGGGTGCGACCAGAGGGCGTCGCGGCCGTCGATCCCGCGCGCGTCGGTGAGCGAGGCCCACAGGCGGGAGGCGTCGCGCAGCCGGCGCGGGCGCAGCTCCAGGCCGATCAGCGTGGCGAACGTCTGCTCCGCCGGGCCGCCCGAGGCGCGGCGGCGGCGCAGGGTCTCGCGCAGCGCGTCGGCCGACGACAGGCGGGGCTTGGCGGCCGCGTGCACCACCGCGTCCACCCAGCCCTCGACGAGCGCCAGGGCGGTCTCCAGACGGGCCAGGGCGGCCTTCTGCTCCGGGGTGTCCTCCGGCTGGAACATGCCCTGCTGGAGGGCGTCCTGCAACTGCTCCGGGTTCTGGGGGTCGAACTGGCCGACGACGTCCTCCAGCTTCGCCGTGTCGACCTTGATCCCGCGAGCGTAGCCGTCGACCGCGCCGAACAGGTGCGAGCGCAGCCACGGGACGTGGGCGAACAGGCGCTGGTGGGCGGCCTCGCGCAGGGCGAGGTACAGCCGCACCTCCTCCTGCGGCACGCCGAGGTCCCTGCCGAACGCCTCGACGTTCGCCGGGAGCAGCGCGGCCTTGCCGGCCGGGCCGAGCGGCAGGCCGATGTCGGTCGAGCCGACCACCTCGCCCGCCAGGACGCCGATGGCCTGTCCGATCTGCGTGCCGAACATGGCGCCGCCCATGGAGCGCATCATGCCGATCAGCGGACCGGCCATGGCCTGCATCTCCTCCGGCAGCACGTCACCCATGGCCGTGCCGACGCGCTCGGCGACCGGGTCGACGAGCTCCTGCCACGCGGGCAGGGTGGCCTCGACCCACTCCGCGCGGCTCCACGCCACCGCGGCGGCGGACCCGGACGGCAGCGGCGTGACGTCGTCCAGCCACAGGTCGGCCAGGCGGACGGCCTCCTGGACGGCGGTGCGCTCGGCGGGGCCGACGCTGGCGTCCTTCGTCCCGTCCGGGGTGCCCTGGGAGACGGTCTGGCGGGCGATCTGCTTGGCCATGTCCCAGTTCACCGGGCCGCCCTCGTAGGAGAGCATCTGCCCGAGCTGCTGGAACGCGGCGCCCAGGTCGGTGGGGTTCAGCGACCCGAACATGGCTGCGAGCGGATTGTCGGCGCCGGGCCCGCCAAGGCCTCCGGCACCGGGCAGGCCGAAGCCGAACGGGTTGGCCGGTCCCTGCCCACCGCCGCTCTGCTGGTCCTTCTTCTTGCCCTCGTCGCCGTCTTCCGGCTCCTCCGGCGGAAGGCCGAATCCGAATGGGGTGTCACTCACGGGGTTCCTCGGCTGGTAAGGCCACCGGTTCTCTCCGGCGGCGCGGCTGCCCGACAACACCACCCAGCGTAGACACCACGGACGGTTCGGGCCTCGGTGCTTCGCCGACCGAACGCCTGCGGCAGGATGGATGCCACCTGGTACGTACGCCTCACTCGCGCTCGTACCGAAGACAACCGCTGGAGACGCCCGGTGAGTTCCCCAGATCCGCAGGTTCGCGCAGCGCGAAACCACACAAGCACTCCCGCCGTGCGCGGGCCCGTCGTCGCGGTCACCGGCGCCGCGGCCGGAGTGGGCGCGCTGCTCACCGAGCGGCTGGCCGCGTCGGACCGGATCAGGCAGGTCGTCGCCATCGACGAGCGGCGCGGGGAGTGCGACGCCGCGCAGTGGCACGTCCTCGACGTGCGCGACCCGGCGATCGCGGAGCGGCTGCGCGGCGCGGACGTGGTGGTCCACCTGGCGCTCGACCTGGATCTGGAGACCGACCCCGCCGCCCGGACGGCCTACAACGTGCGCGGGACGCAGACCGTGCTGACCGCCGCGGCGGCGGCCGGGGTGCACCGGGTGGTGCTGTGCACCTCGACGATGGTGTACGGGGCGCTGCCGGACAACGAGCTGCCGCTGTCGGAGGACGCGGAGCTGCGGGCGACCGCGGAGGCGACGGGTGTCGGGGACCTGCTGGAGGTCGAACGCCTGGCGCGGCGCGCCCCCCGGGCCCATCCGGGGCTGAACGTCACGGTGGTCCGGCCGGCCCTGCTGGTCGGCGGCACCGACACGGCACTGACGCGGTACTTCGAGTCGCCCCGGCTGCTGGTCGTGGCCGGGTCGCGGCCGGCGTGGCAGTTCTGCCACGTCGAGGACCTGTGCAGCGCGCTGGAGTACGCCGTGCTGGAGAAGGTCGACGGCGAGCTGGCCGTCGGCTGCGACGGGTGGCTGGAGCAGGAGGAGGTCGAGGAGCTCAGCGGCATCCGGCGCATGGAGCTGCCCTCGGCGGTCGCCCTGGGAGCGGCGGCGCGGCTGCACCGCATCGGGCTCACCCCGTCCCCGGCCGGGGACCTGGCGTACACGATGCACCCCTGGGTGGTGAGCGGGAGCCGGCTCCACGACGCGGGCTGGCGTCCGCAGTGGACCAACGAGGAGGTCCTCGCGCAGCTGCTGGAGGAGGTGTCCGGCCGGCACACCGTCGCCGGGCGGCGGCTCGGGCGCAAGGACGCGACGGCCGCAGGGGCCGCGGGGGCGACGGTGGCCCTCCTGGGCGCGGCCGCGGTGGTGCGGCGCGCGCGGAGGGCGCGGCGGCGCATCTGAGGAACCCGTTGCAGCGTCGGGGCGCGGGCGCGCTCCGCCGGGCGCGGGGTTCCGCTGTGCCCCCGTTCCCCGGGCCGTTCCGGCGGCACGGCGGAGCACGACTGCGGCTTGTGCACCGGCCCCGAGCCCGTACGGGCGCGTGCCCGGCGATCCGGCTTTCCGCGCTGTCGGGGGCGTGCGGCACGATGGGGGCATGGCATCCACCAACGACCACCCGGGCGAGCAGGCCGCGCAGGACCCCGCCAAGCTGATCGGGATCCGGGAGACGCCCCTGTCCCTCGACGAGGTCTTCCGGGCCGTCGGGGACGACGCCGCCGGTGGCACCGCGCTCTTCGTCGGCACCGTGCGGAACCACGACGGGGGCGCGGACGTCGCCGAGCTCGGGTACTCGTGCCATCCGAGCGCCGAGGCCGAGATGCGGCGCGTCGCCGAGAAGGTGGCCGCGGACTTCCCCGTGCGGGCACTGGCGGCGCTGCACCGGGTCGGGGACCTCCGGGTCGGGGACCTCGCCGTCGTCGTGGCGGTGTCCTGCCCGCACCGGGGCGAGGCGTTCGAGGCCTGCCGCAGACTGATCGACGACATCAAGCACGAGGTGCCCATCTGGAAGCACCAGAGGTTCTCCGACGGCACCGAGGAGTGGGTCGGCGCCTGCTGATCCGGCCCGGCCGATCCCGCGCTCCCCGCGCGGCCACTCCGGTTGCGTAACCGCACCCCCGGCGTGAGCGTTGTCACTGCGGATGGTTAATCTGCTGATCAGCCAGTGGGGTTGTTCCTTGGGGTCGGGAGGTCGGCATGGCCGTGCTTGCCTGGTTGCTGATTCCGCTTGTCGCCGCGATAGGTGCCAGTCTGTGGGGGAGCTGGGCGAACCGCACCCGCGGGGTGCGCGGCGACGGCCCCGAACTGGAGGGCTACGCCCGCTTCTGCGAGGCCATGGAGCGGTCGCACTCGGGCACCTGACGGTGTGCTGACAGGCGCGTCCCGTACTGTCGACCCATGCCACGCCGCACCGCGACGATGCTCGCCTCGACCCTGATGCTGATCGCGCTCCTGTGCGCGGGGGTGTTCCTCCCCGTGCCGTACGCGGAGATGTCTCCCGGACCGACGGTCAACACGCTCAGCGAGCACGACGGCGAGCCGGTGCTGCAGATCTCCGGGCGCGGGACCTACCCCACGACCGGGCACCTCAACATGACGACGGTCCGGGTGACCAGCGCCGACTACCGGATGAACCTGGTCGAGGCCGTCTACGGGTGGCTCGCGCACGACAGCAAGGTCGTCCCGCACGACACGCTGTACCCCGACGGCAAGACCGAGGAGCAGTCGACCCAGGAGAACGCCGAGGAGTTCAGCCAGTCCCAGGAGAGCGCCAAGGTCGCGGCCCTGAAGGAACTCGGCATCCCGGTGCGGTCCTGGGTGATCGTCTCCACGGTGCTCAAGGACACCCCGGCGGAGGGCAAGCTGCACGCCGGCGACGTCATCAAGGCCGTCGACGGGACGACGGTGAAGCAGCCCGCCGACGTCGCCAGGCTGGTGACCAGGCGCAAGCCCGGCCAGGACGTCGTCTTCACCATCGTCCCGGCCAAGGACCAGGCCGCCGCGGAGAAGGAGCACAGGACGGCGACGGCCACGCAGGACGTCACCATCACGACGGCGCGGTCGAAGGACAGCGGGCAGAAGCGGGCCATCGTCGGGATCTCCGCCGGGACCGATCACACGTTCCCCTTCACCATCGACATCAAGCTGGCCGACGTCGGCGGCCCGAGCGCGGGCCTGATGTTCGCGCTCGGCATCTACGACAAGCTCACCCCGGGCAGCCTGACCGGAGGGAAGTTCGTGGCCGGCACCGGCACCATCGACGACCAGGGCAAGGTCGGCCCGATCGGCGGCATCGAGATGAAGACCGCCGGCGCGCGCGACAAGGGCGCCCAGTACTTCCTGACGCCCGCCGACAACTGCGCGGCCGCCGCCAAGGACACCCCGTCGGGGCTCAGGCTGGTCAAGGTGGGCACCCTCGACGACGCACTCGACGCGCTCGCGGACATCCGCTCCGGGAAGGTCGCCGACCTGCCCAAGTGCACGACGAAGGGCTGACGGTCCGCGGCACCCGGCGACGGGCGCGGACGGATTCCCGCGGTCCGGTACCGGGTGCGGACACGTCCGTGCGGTCCGGTGCCGGTGCGGACGCGCCCCCGCGGCACCCGGGGGCGGGCGCGCCGGCGTCTCACCACAGCGGGGCGCCCCCTCGCTCCGTGCGAGGGCGCGCCCCCAGCCGTGTGCGCGAACCGCCGGGCTCAGTCCTCGAACGTCGCCGCCAGGGCCTCCGCCAGTCCCGGCACCAGGTCCGGGCCGGTCAGGACCTCCGTCGGGGAGTCCTTCTCGCGCAGCCGCAGGGCGGACTCGCGCGCGCCGTCCCGCAGGACCGCCACCGTCATGCGGACCTCCTGCCGCTCGGGGTGGTCCGCCACCCACTGGGCCAGCTCCCGGTCGTCCAGCCCCTGCGGGACCTGCGCCTCGGCCGAGGGCGGCAGCATCAGCCGCTCCACGGTCAGCGCGCAGCCGGCCACGGCGTCGGGCCAGGCGATCGTGCCGAGGAACTCGTCGAGCGGCCGCTCCGCCGGGATCTCGTCCTGCTCGATCGGGGTGAGACCGGTGGTCTCCGGTTCGTCGCCCAGGCCGAGCTGCTGCGCGAGGGCGGGTTCCCGGACCCGCAGCCGCGCGGTGTCTACGAGGGCGAAGAGGCGAGCGGGCTGGTCCCAGCCGAGGCCGGAGGCGTACTCGTCGATCTCGAGCACGGCCCGGGTGAGCGGGTTCGCTGCCATGGGAGTGTTGGACATGGTCACAATCCTGCCTCGTTCCCGCCCGGAATCGGGAACCGAGTAAACGGTGAGTAAGTTGCATAGGTGTGGGCCCACGAACAGGGGGGCGCACGGAGGGTCCGCGAACACGAGGGCCTGACGGATCAACAGCGAACTTCGAGGTGCGCACCTTGGCTTTCCAGATGCCGGACCGCGGCGGAGGCCCGACAGGGCCGCGGATCAGAGTGGGCCGCCCGTCCCGGACGGTCCGGACCCTGCTGATGACACTGGGCGTCCTTGCCGTCCTCGGCATGGCGTTCACCATGTTCGCGGGCTTCTGGACGGACTGGCTGTGGTACCGGTCGGTGCGGTACTCGTCCGTGTTCACCACCACTCTGTGGACCAAGATCGGGCTCTTCTTCGTCTTCGGTCTGCTGATGGCGGCCGCGGTGGGCGTCAACATCTGGCTGGCGCACCGGCTGCGGCCCCCGCTGAGCGCCATGTCGGCCGAGCAGCAGAACCTCGACCGCTACCGGATGGGCATCTCGCCCTACAAGAAGTGGCTGCTCCTCGGCATCACCGCGCTGGTGGGACTGGTCGCCGGCGCCTCGGCGTCGAGCCAGTGGCGGACCTGGCTGATGTGGGTCAACGGCGTGCCCTTCCACCAGAAGGACCCGCAGTTCCACCTCGACGTGGCCTTCTACGCCTTCGACCTGCCGTGGTACCGCTTCCTGCTCGGCTTCGGCTTCGCCGCCACGATCCTGTCCGTGATCGCCGCGGCGCTCACGCACTACCTGTACGGCGGGCTGCGCGTGACCAGCCCCGGAGCGCGCGCCACGGCCGCGGCCACGGGACACCTGTCGGTGCTGATCGGCATCTTCGTCGCCCTGAAGGCCGTCGCCTACTGGCTCGACCGGTACGGGCTGGCGGTGAAGGCCAGCGACTTCAAGGCGACCGGCAACTGGACCGGACTGAGGTACGTCGACGCCAACGCCTACCTGCCGGCCAAGACGATCCTGTTCTGCATCGCCGTCATCTGCGCCCTGCTGTTCTTCGCCACCCTGTGGCGGCGCACCTGGCAGCTGCCGCTCATCGGCTTCGGCCTCATGGTGCTCTCGGCGGTCCTCATCGGCGGCCTGTACCCGGCGATCGTCCAGAAGTTCCAGGTGCAGCCCAACGAGCAGGCCAAGGAAGCCCCGTACGTCGAGAAGAACATCACGGCGACGCGTGAGGCCTACGGCATCGCCGACACCAAGGTCGCCGACTACCCGGGCGTCAGCACCACCAAGGACCTGACCAAGCTGCGCGACGACGCCACCGACGTGAGCAGCGTCCGGCTGATGGACCCGAACGTCGTCTCGCCGACGTTCCAGCAGCTCCAGCAGGTCCGCAACTATTACGGGTTCCCCTCCAACCTCGCCGTCGACCGCTACCGGACCAAGGACGGCGGGGTCCAGGACACGGTGATCGGCCTGCGCGAGCTGAACCTCAGCGGCATCCCGAAGCACAACTGGATCAACGACCACTTCCGCTACACCCACGGGTACGGCGTGGTCGCGGCCAAGGGCACCGAGGCCGACTCCGCCGGGCGCCCGGTCTTCACCGAGTACGACCTGCCCTCCAAGGGCGAGCTCGGCGACTACCAGCAGCGGATCTACTACGGCGAGAAGACCACGCAGTACTCGATCGTCGGCGGTCCGCAGAAGGAGATCGACTACTCCGACGACAGCGGTGAGAAGACCACCAGCTACCGGGGCAGGAGCGGCGTCGACCTCGCCGACCCGCTCAACCGCGCCGCGTACGCGGTCGCGTTCGGAGAGCCGCAGATCCTGTACTCCGGAGCGATCGGCGAGGGTTCCCGGATCCTGTACAACCGCACGCCCAAGGACCGCGTCGAGGCGGTGGCCCCCTGGCTGACCATCGACGGCGTTCCCTACCCGGCGGTGGTCGACGGGCGGATCCAGTGGATCGTCGACGCCTACACGACGACGAACGGCTACCCCTACGCCTCGCGCACCACCCTGGGCGACACGACGACGGACTCGCTGACCGCCGCCAACAACCAGCGGGTGGTGGCCCAGCAGAACCAGGTCAACTACATCCGCAACTCGGTGAAGGCGACGGTCGACGCGTACACCGGCGAGGTCAGGCTGTACCAGTGGGACACCGAGGACCCGGTGCTGAAGACCTGGATGAAGGCCTTCCCCGGCACGGTGAAGTCGAAGAAGGCGATCTCGCCGGAGCTGATGGACCATCTGCGCTACCCGCAGGACCTGTTCAAGGTGCAGCGCGAGCTGCTCACCCGGTACCACGTGCAGGACGCGCAGACGTTCCTCAGCGGCAGCGAGGTGTGGCAGATCCCGGACGACCCGACCAACCGGTCGGGCAACGCCGTGCCGCCGTACTACCTCAGCCTCAAGATGCCCGGTGCGACGTCCCAGGCCTTCTCGCTCACCACGACGATGACGCCGAACGGCCGTGACAACCTGAGCGCGTTCATGTCGGTCAACGCCGAGGCGGGGACGGCCGACTACGGCCGGATCACCATCCTGAAGCTGCCGACCGGCAAGACGATCGACGGCCCGAAGCGGGTGCAGAGCCAGTTCAACTCGGAACCGGCCATCGCGGAGTCCATCAGGCTGCTGAAGGGCGGCGACTCGGACATCGAGTACGGCAACCTGCTCACCGTCCCGCTGGACGGGGGCCTGCTCTACGTCGAGCCGGTCTACGTGCGCGGCGGCGGGCTCAAGTACCCGCTGCTGCGCAAGGTGCTGGTGACGTACGGCGGCAACACCGCGTTCGAGAACACCCTCGGCGAGGCCCTCAACAAGGTGTTCGGCGCGGAGGGTTCGGTCGCGCAGCCGCCGGGGACGGGCCCCGGCAACCCGCCGGCGCAGGGCAACCCGACGGTGCAGCAGGCGCTGAAGGACGCCCAGAAGGCGTTCGACGACGGTCAGGCGGCCCTGAAGAACGGTGACTGGCAGGCGTACGGCCAGGCCCAGAAGGACCTCCAGGAGGCGCTGAAGCAGGCCGCGACGGCGCAGTCCGAGGCCGAGAAGGGCAGCGACGGGGCGGCGGGCCAGGGCGGTACCGGCTCCGGCGCGAGCCCGAGCCCGAGCCCCGGCGCGGGGAACGGCGGCGCTCCCAGCGGCGGCTGACCCCGCGAGACCCGGCGGCTGTGACCGTGACGAAGGCCCGGTGCGGATTCCGGAGGGAATCCGCACCGGGCCTTCGTGGTATGCGAACGCATGTCCTTGACGTATCGGGCGCCGCGCCGCTGTGGGGAGTTGGGCGATATGTGTTTGACTTGTCTCTCTGTGGGCATGTCGACAAAACGCTGAAGTGACCTCACTGGCTGCGGTATACCAGGTGTACCCGGGTTGCAGGTGGTGCGACGATGGACGTTATGGGGGACAAGGCAACTCTGTTCGAGACGGGGCGATTTGTGCAGGCTTCCGATCCGGAGCGGATCGTGGGCGAGGCCGGGGACGAGGCCGGGGAGGCCGCCGACGAGGCGGCCGAGGAGGTGCGCCGGCGACTCGCCGCGGAGGCCGGTGACGTCGAGGCGATGAGCGTCCTCGGGGCCATGCTGCTGCGCCGCGGCGATCTCGACGGGGCCGAGCCTCATCTGCGGGGCGCCACCGCGGCCGGTGACCGGGCCGCCGCCAACAACCTGGGTGTGCTGCTGCACCAGCGCGGGTACGCCGACGAGGCCGCCGGCTGGTGGCGCATCGCCGCGGTCGCAGGGTCGGCCGCCGCCGCGCACGCGCTCGGCCGGCACCACCGTGAGCGGGGCGACGAGCCCGCCGCCGAGTACTGGCTGCGCCAGTCCGCCGAGCAGGGACACGTGCTGGGCGCCTACGCGCTCGCCGACCTGCTGGAGCACCGCGGCGACGGCGCGGCCGAGAAGTGGCTGCGGGTCGCCGCCGAGCGGGGGCACCGGGAGGCCGCGTACCGGCTCGCCCGGCTGCTGGACCGGCGGGCCGCCGGCGGCTGCGACACGGGCGACGGCGCCGAGGAGGCCGAGCAGTGGTACCGGCAGGCCGCCGCGCGCGGTCACCGCCGGGCCGCGCTGCACCTGGGGGCGATCCTGGAGAAGCGGGGCGACCTCAAGGAGGCGGGTCGCTGGTACCTGACCTCCGCCAAGGACGGCGAGCCCCGGGCCGCCTGCGCGCTGGGGTTCCTGCTGCGCGACGCCGGCGACGCCGAGAGCGCTGCCATGTGGTGGCTGAGAGCCGCGCAGGACGGGGACGGCAACGCGGCGAACGCGCTGGGCGCGCTGCACGCCGAGCGCGGGGAGACGCAGACCGCCGAGCGCTGGTACCGGGCCGCGATGGACGCGGGTGACATCAACGGCGCCTACAACCTCGGCCTGCTCTGCGCCGAGCAGGGGCGCAACGCGCAGGCCGAGCAGTGGTACCGGCGGGCCGCCTACGCCGGGCACCGGGAGGCGGCGAACGCGCTGGCGATCCTGCTGCTGCAGGTCGGGGACACGACCGGGGCCGAGCCGTGGTTCTCCAAGGCGGCGGAGGCGGGCAGCGTCGACGCCGCGTTCAACCTGGGGATCCTCTACGCCGGGCGGGGCGAGGAGCGCGAGGCCCTGCGGTGGTACGAGCGGGCGGCGGCCGCCGGGCACACCGAGGCGGCCCTCCAGGTGGGCATGGCCCGGCTGCGCGAGGGGGACGAGCCGGCGGCGGAGCGGCACCTGCGGTGCGCGGCCGGTGGGGGGAGCGCGGAGGCGGCCTACCGGCTGGCGACCGTCCTCGACGCGCGGCGCCCCCCGGCGCCCGCCCACGAGCTCGGTGAGCCGGCCGTGCCGGCGAAGACCGAGTGCGAGGAGTGGTACGAGCGGGCGGCCTCCCAGGGCCACCGCCGGGCGCAGGTGCGGGTGGGCATGCTCGCCGCCGCGCGGGGCGACGTCGTCGAGGCGGCGCGGTGGTACCGGTCCGCCGCCGAGGCGGGGTCCCGGAACGGGATGTTCAACCTCGGGCTGCTGCTGGCCCGCGAGGGGAGCGAGCCGGAGGCGGCGATGTGGTGGACCCGGGCCGCCGACGCCGGGCACGGACGGGCGGCGCTCCGGCTGGCCCTGGTCTACGCGCGCCGCGGAGAGCTGGACGAGGGGCAGCGGTGGGCCGACCGTGCCGTGTCGCTGGGGCCGGCGGCGGTGGCGGAGCGGGCGGCGCGGCTGCGGGACGCGTTGCGCGAGGAGCTGTCGGCCTGAGCGCGGCTGTGGGGCCGGCCGGGAGCGCGCGGGGCGGCGCCCGCTCCGTGGCCGTGCTCGGGGGCCTGGACAGCCCACGGTGACCGGGCTGCCCGCGGGGGACGACGGGGCTCGGGCGAAGGGATTTGCTTTTGCCGAGGGTGTTGACGTAGCGTTGCATTCATCGACGCGGGGTGGAGCAGCTCGGTAGCTCGCTGGGCTCATAACCCAGAGGTCGCAGGTTCAAATCCTGTCCCCGCTACTGAAACCGAGGGCCGGAGTCCGCACTGGACTCCGGCCCTCGGTGTTTTCTCGATCGCGAAGTGTGACCGGCTGCGGGAACGGCCGGCTTCCGGGCGGCGTCCGCGCAGGGAGCGGGCGGCGTCCGCGCGACGAAAATCCCCGGCCCCGGCCCCGGCCCCGGCCCCGGCCCCGGCCCCGGGGCCGTCGAAGAGATTGCGCCTGCGCGGCGAAAAACCCCGGCACCTCACGAGTGCCGGGGCCGTCGAAGAGAAAAGCCGTGCGGTCAGGCCGCCGTGCAGTTCGGGCACAGCCCGCGGTACGTCACCTCTACGTCCGAGACCGTGAAGCCGAAGCGCTCGGCGTCCGGGAGGTCGGCCAGCGGGTTGCCGGTCGGGTGGACGTCCCGGATCGCGCCGCAGCGGGCGCACACCAGGTGGTGGTGCGGCCGGTGGGCGTTCGGGTCGTACCGCTTGGCCCGCCTGTCCGTGGAGACCTCGATCACCTCGCCGAGCGAGACCAGCTCGCCCAGCGTGTTGTAGACGGTCGCCCGGGAGATCTCGGGCAGCCTGACGACGGCCCGGGCGTGGACCTCGTCAGCCGTGAGGTGGACGTGTTCGCCGTCCAGGACCTCGGCCACGACGCGCCGCTGCGCGGTCATGCGCCATCCGCGTCCGCGCAGCCGTTCCAGAAGGTCGCTCATACAAACCAGCCTAGCAGCAGGGGGAGCCAGGTCCCGAACGGGTGTGACTTTGGAGCGTCACTTGACTTAGACAATGTCTATTGTAGGATCGGGCTCGGCTTTGGCCAAGAAACAGGATTGGTCAGTAATGAAGCAGGAGGCGCACGTGACGCAGGGGCCGCTCACCACGGAGGCCGGTGCTCCGGTGGCCGACAACCAGAACAGCGAGACCGCGGGCGTCGGCGGCCCGGTCCTCGTGCAGGACCAGCTCCTCCTGGAGAAGCTGGCCCACTTCAACCGCGAGCGCATCCCGGAGCGCGTCGTGCACGCCCGTGGCGCCGGTGCCTACGGCACCTTCACGGTCACCGCCGATGTCACCCCGTACACGCGCGCCGCGTTCCTGTCCGAGGTGGGCAAGCAGACCGAGGTCTTCCTCCGCTTCTCGACCGTGGCCGGCAACCTGGGCGCCGCGGACGCCGTCCGCGATCCGCGCGGCTTCGCGCTGAAGTTCTACACCGAAGAGGGCAACTACGACCTCGTCGGCAACAACACCCCGGTGTTCTTCATCAAGGACGCCATCAAGTTCCCCGACTTCATCCACACCCAGAAGCGCGACCCGTACACCGGGTCGACGGAGCCGGACAACGTCTGGGACTTCTGGAGTCTGTCGCCGGAGTCCACGCACCAGGTGACCTGGCTGTTCGGCGACCGCGGCATCCCGGCGTCCTACCGCCACATGGACGGCTTCGGCTCGCACACCTTCCAGTGGAACAACGAGGCCGGCGAGGTCTTCTGGGTCAAGTACCACTTCAAGACCGACCAGGGCATCAAGTGCCTCACCCAGGACGAGGCCGCCAGGCTCGCCGGTGAGGACCCCGACTCCCACCAGCGCGACCTGCGCGAGGCCATCGAGCGCGGGGAGTACCCGAGCTGGACCGTGGGCGTCCAGATCATGCCCGCGGCCGAGGCGGCGACCTACCGCTTCAACCCGTTCGACCTGACCAAGGTCTGGCCGCACGCCGACTACCCGGTCATCGAGATCGGCAAGCTGGAGCTCAACCGCAACCCGGAGAACATCTTCGCCGAGGTCGAGCAGTCGATCTTCTCCCCGGCGCACTTCGTACCCGGCATCGGCCCGTCCCCGGACAAGATGCTCCAGGGCCGCCTCTTCGCCTACGGCGACGCCCACCGCTACCGCGTCGGCATCAACGCCGACCACCTGCCGGTGAACCGCCCGCACGCGACCGAGGCGCGCACCACCTCCCGTGACGGCTACCTGTACGACGGCCGCCACAAGGGTGCGAAGAACTACGAGCCGAACAGCTTCGGCGGTCCGTTCCAGACGAACCGGCCGCTGTGGCAGCCGATCCCGGTCACCGGCGTCACCGGCGACCAGGAGGCCCCGGTGCACGCCGAGGACAACGACTTCGTCCAGGCCGGCAACCTCTACCGGCTGATGACGGAGGAGGAGAAGGAGCGGCTGGTGAACAACCTGGCGGGCGCCATCTCGCAGGTCTCGCGCGAGGACATCGCCGAGCGCGCGGTCAACAACTTCCGCCAGGCGGACGCCGACTTCGGCAAGCGCCTGGAGGTCGCGGTCCGGGCTCTGCGCGGCTGACGACCGCGGCGCGCCGGACCGCACCTCGCGGTGACGGGCCGGACCCCCGGGAACGGGGGTCCGGCCCGTTCGCGCGTTCAGGCGGGCACGCGCTGCGCGGCCTGCCGGGCCGGGGCCCAGCAGCGGATGATGTCGCGCACCGAGACGATGCCGGCCGGTTCGTCGCGGTCCAGGACGATCAGATGGCGGAAGCCGCCGTGCGCCATGGCGCGGGCCGCCTCCTCCAGGGTCCAGGACGGGGCGGCGAACACGACGTCGGTCGTGGTGTGGGCGTGGACGGTTTCCGTGTCCGGGTCCTGGCCCAGGCCCACGGAGTCGAGGACGTCGCGTTCGGTCAGGATGCCGACGCCGCCGGCGTCGGGGTCGAGGACCACGGCGGCGCCGACGCGGCGCGCGGACATCATGGCGGCTGCCTGGCGGAGGGTGTGTGCGGGACCGATGGTGAGGACCACGGTGCTCATGGCGTCGCGGACGAGCATGGGAAGGGGCCACCTCCTGGGAGTCCCGGAACTTGTGCGGTCATTCACAAGTTCACAAATGGGGGTGTCCTCAGAGTGGCAGGTAAAGGACGGGTCAACAAGGGCGTGCGCGGGGCCGGATGAGCGTGCGCGGGCTCGGTGCGCGCCTTCCGGCCGTCGCCTCCGGGCGGCTCGTCCGTCCGGACGGACTCCGGCTGTCCGGCTGCCTGGGCGCCAGGCTGCCTGGACGCCCGGCTGTCTGTGCGGTGGCGCGGTGGCCGCGGGTACGGGGGCGCGCGGTGCCGTGCGGGCGCCGGTGCGCGCGTCCCTCAGTGACGCCGGTTGAGGTGGCCGAGCAGCTCGTCGTGCAGCAGCCCGTTCGACGCGGCCGCGTTGCCGCTGTGCGGGCCCGGGCGGCCGTCGAGGCCCGTGAAGGTGCCGCCCGCCTCCGTGACGATGATCGCGTTGGCGGCCATGTCCCACAGGGACAGCTCCGGCTCGGCGCAGAGGTCGACCGACCCCTCGGCGACCATCATGTACGGCCAGAAGTCGCCGTAGGCGCGGGTGCGCCACACCTGGCGGGTCAGGTCCAGGAAGCCGTTCAGGCGGCCCTGCTCCTCCCAGCCGCTGAGTGAGGAGTACGCGAAGGAGGCGTCCGACAGCCGTGCGACGCCGGAGACCTTCAGGCGGGTCGCCGACGACAGGCTGCGGCCGGTGAACGCGCCGTGGCCCCTGGCCGCCCACCAGCGGCGGCTGAGGGCGGGCGCGGAGACGACGCCGACGACCGGCTCGTAGCCCCCCTCGCCGGCTTCCATCAGGGAGATCAGGGTGGCCCAGACGGGCACGCCGCGGACGTAGTTCTTGGTGCCGTCGATCGGGTCGACGACCCAGCGGCGGGGGCCGGTGCCCTCGACGCCGTACTCCTCGCCGAGGACCGCGTCGCGGGGCCGGGCGCGCTGGAGCTGTCCGCGGACGAGTTCCTCCGCCGCCTTGTCCGCTTCGCTCACCGGCGTCATGTCCGGCTTGGTCTCGACCTTCAGGTCGAGCGCCTTGAAGCGGGCCATGGTCGTGGCGTCCGCGGCGTCGGCGAGGACGTGGGCCAGGCGCAGGTCGTCGAGGTAGTCGGCCATGCAACGAACGGTATCCGCCACGGAGGGGCCGGGGCCACACGGGGCCCGGGTAACGGCGCCGGGCGTGCACGGACGGGGCGAGGACCCGGCGTGCGCCCGCCCGGCGCATCGGTCCCGCGGACGCGCCCCGGGCGCGGGACCGTCCGCCGCCCCGGACGTATTCGGCCGTACGACGGCCCCGCGGCCGGGGCACCTCCGGCCGCGGGACGTCTCGTGGCGCGTGGCGGGCGCCCCCGGCCTCCTGGGCTTTGGTGTTCGCCGGCCGCGCCGCCTCCGGTCCCTGCACGCCGCTCCGGGCGGCGTTCCGGCCGGCTCAGGGGGCGCGGGCCTGCGGCACCGGGCGGCGGGGCGCCCTGGGCGCGGTGGTCGGAACGGACGAGGGTGGACGCCTCGTGCCGGACCGGCGTCACCCGCCGAATGCCGCGGGCTCCCGACCCGGCCGCCGCCCGGCCGCCGCCCGGTGATCGCGGCGCGTCCCGCGCGCCGGTCCGAACGGTCCTCGCCCGCGGCGTTCCTGGGGGCTTGACAGCCCTCCCGGGCGCGTCAAATCTGGGCGCAGACGTCGCTCGCCCCAGGGAGGCGATGATGCCTGCAGCGCGGGAATCCCTGCTGGACGCCGCCCGTACGGCGCTGGCCCGCCGGCCGTGGCCCGCCGTGCGGATGGTCGACGTGGCCGCGGCGGCCGGGGTCTCCCGGCAGACGCTGTACAACGAGTTCGGCAACAAGGACGGCCTCGCGCGGGCCCTCGTACGCAGGGAGGCGGACCGCTACCTCGCCGGGGTCGAGCGCGCGCTCGCCGCCCACGACGACGCCGGGGACCGGCTCACCGCCGCCGTCGAGTGGACCGTCCTGGCCGCCCGGGAGAACACCCTGGTCCGCGCCCTGCTCACCGGCTGCTGGAACGAGCGGCTGCCCGCGCCCGGCCTGGCGGCGGTGCCGTCCTCCTCGCCCGTCCCGGCCCAGCGCAGGGCGGACGGCGCGCTGCCGTCGCCCGGCGACTTCGTGGCGGCCGTCCGCGACCGGGCCGTCGACGTCCTGACCGCGTCCGGCGCCTTCCTTCCGGACACCGCCGAGCTGACCCGCACCTGCGAGGTGGTGTTCCGCCTCGCGCTGTCCTGCGTGGCCGCTCCGCCGGCCGACGGCGGGATCGCCGAGCTGGTCCGCCGGGCCCTGCCCCGCCAACCCGCCTGAGGGCCGCGGGCCTTGCCGTTCGCTCAGTGCGCGGAGCCGGACAGCTGGAGCCCGATGACGCCGACGATGACGAAGGTGATCGAGACGATCTTCAGCGTCGACACCAGGTCGCCGAGGAAGACCATGCCGTAGATCGCGGTGCCCGCCGCGCCGATGCCCGTCCACACCGCGTACGCGGGCCCGACGTCCAGCTTCCTCAGCGACAGGGTGAGCAGGCCGAAACTGCCCAGGGCGAAGCAGGCGAAGGCGATGGTCGGCCAGAGCCGGGTGAAGCCGTGCGACAGCTTCAGACACACCGCGAAGCCGGTCTCGAGCAGACCCGCGACGATGACCAGCAGCCAGGCCATGTGCCGTCCCTCCGTGTGTCCGCGTTCCGAGACCGCTCGTCGAGGTGCCCGGCTCGCGTCCGGCTCGGTGCGATTATGCACGTGCCCCGCCCCGGCCAGGACGAACAACGCGAAGGTCAGTCGCCTTCCTTGCGCTCCCGCGTGGCCAGCAGCCGGCGCAGTGAGTACAGCCGGGCCGGGTCGGCGTGGCCTTCCGCGACGTAGGCGTCCAGGGCGCAGTCCGGCTCGTCGTGGCTGCACGCACGCGGACAGCCCTCCGTCCCCGGCTGCAGGTCGGGGAAGGCGTTGATGACGCGGGAGGGGTCGATGTGCGCGAGCCCGAAGGACCGTACGCCCGGGGTGTCGACGACCCAGCCCTCGCCGTCCGCCAGCGGCAGCGCGAGCGCCGAGGTGGTGGTGTGGCGGCCCCGCCCGGTCACCGCGTTGACGTGCCCGGTCAGCCGCCGCCGCTCCTCGGGCACCAGTGCGTTGACCAACGTCGTCTTGCCGACGCCGGAATGGCCGACGAACGCGGTGATCTTCCCCGCCAGGTGCTCGCGCACCCGGTCCGCCGCCTCGCCACTGGCCAACTCCTCGCGGCTGGTGACGACATGGGGGATGTCGAGGGCGCCGTACAGCTCCAGCAGCTTGTCCGGCGAGGCCAGGTCCGACTTCGTCAGCACCAGCAGCGGCTCCAGGCCGCCGTCGTACGCCGCCACCAGGCAGCGGTCGATCAGGCGCGGGCGCGGCTCGGGGTCGGCGAGGGCGGTGACGACGGCGAGCTGGTCGGCGTTGGCCACGACCACGCGCTCGTACGGGTCGTCGTCGTCGGCCGTGCGGCGCAGGAGGGAGACCCGCTCCTCGATGCGGACGATGCGCGCCAGGGTGTCCTTCGCGCCGGTCAGGTCGCCGACGAGCGCCACCCGGTCGCCCACCACCGCGGCCTTGCGGCCCAGTTCCCGGGCCTTCATGGCCATGACGATGCGGCCCTCGACCAGGCAGGTCAGCCGGCCCCGGTCGACGGTGAGCACCATGCCCTCGGCCGCGTCCTCGTGCTTGGGGCGGATGCTGGTGCGAGGGCGGTTGCCCCGGCGGTTGGGGCGCGAACGGATGTCGTCCTCGTCGGTGTGCTTGCCGTAGCGGCGCATCGCTTACGTCCCCTACGCCCTGTCGCTCCCGAGCATCCCGGTCCACAGCTCGGGGAAGTCCGGCAGGGTCTTCGCGGTCGTCGCCACGTTCTCGATCCGCACGCCCTCGACGGCCAGGCCGATGACCGCGCCGGCCGTCGCCATGCGGTGGTCCTCGTAGGTGTGGAAGACGCCGCCGTGCAGCGGGCGCGGGCGGATGTGCAGGCCGTCCGCGGTCTCCGTGACGTCACCGCCCAGTTCGTTGATCTCCTTGGTCAGGGCGGCGAGGCGGTCGGTCTCGTGCAGCCGCAGGTGCGCCACGCCCCGCAGGGTGGACGGCGAGTCCGCGAGGGCGGCGACCGCCGCGATGCCCGGCGTCAGCTCGCCGACCTCGCCGAGGTCGACATCGATGCCGTGGACGGCTCCCGAACCGGTGAACTGCAGGCCGTACTCGGTCAGTTCGCAGGAACCGCCCATCTCGGTGAAGATCTCCCGCAGCCGGTCACCCGGCTGGGTCGTCCGGGCCGGCCAGTCCGGGACGACGACCTTGCCGCCGGTCACCAGCGCCGCCGCCAGGAACGGCTGCGCGTTGGACAGGTCGGGCTCGACGGTCAGGTCCCGGCCGAGCAGCGCGCCCGGGGTGACCCGCCAGACGTTCGGCTCGCCGCCCGACTCGGGGGTGTCGACCTGGGCGCCGACCGCGCGCAGCATGTCGACGGTCATCCGGATGTGCGGCATGGACGGCAGCGCCGAGCCGACGTGACGGACCTCGACGCCCTGGTTGTAGCGCGGGGCGGACAGCAGCAGGGCGCTGACGAACTGGGACGAGGAGGAGGCGTCGATCTCGACCCGCCCGCCGTCCAGCCCGCCGCTGCCGTGCACGGTCAGCGGCAGCGCGCCGCGGCCGTCGTCGTCGATCCGGGCGCCCAGCACCCGCAGCGCGTCGATGACGCCGTGCAGGGGGCGCTCGTGCGACCTCGGGTCGCCGTCGAAGCGGACGGGGCCGTCGGCCAGCGTGGCGACCGGCGGCAGGAAGCGCATGACGGTGCCCGCGTTGCCGACGTGGACCGCGGCCGGCCCCCGCAGGCTCGCCGGGATCACACGCCACGCCTCGCCCGAGGCGCCCGCACCGGAGCTGGAGGACACGGTCTCCTCGATGCCCACGCCCATCGCCCGCAGGCCGTCCGCCATGAGCAGCGTGTCGCGGGAGCGCAGCGGGCGGCGCAGCCAGCCCGGTTCCGAGGCGAGGGCGGCGAGCACCAGGGCGCGGTTGGTGACCGACTTGGACCCGGGCACGTGGACCGTCGCGTCGACGGCTCCGCTCGCGTGCGGGGCGGGCCAGAGGGCGGTGGGTGCGGGGTTAGCGGCCATGGCCCCACTTTAGTGGCTGGCGCGGAGCCGAGATTTTGACCGGGGACGGCGGAACCCCTTCTGGACCCGGCACGCCGCCGCCCGCACGCCCGGAGGCCCCGCGTCCGGCGGCCCGGGGCCGGCGCCGTGGCGCGCGCCGGCGCGCCGGCCCTCACAGCTTCAGCAGCCACCGCCCGCCGCCGATCAGCGAGCACAGCGACACGGCGTGGAACAGGAACAGCCACACCGCCGCCGGCGCCTGCGTCAGCCGCGCCAGCTGGTCCGCGTCGGAGTCGCCCGCGTCGCCGCGGGCCCGCTTGACCTGCAGCTCGAAGGCCGGGCGCACCCCGCCGAGCAGCAGGAACCAGACCACGGCGTAGGCGAACGCCGCCTGCACCTGGGGCCCGGCCAGCCACGAGACCAGCAGGAAGGTGCCGCCGGTCAGGACGACCGTCAACGCGCCGTAGGCGTTGCGGATCATCACCAGCATCACCAGCAGCAGCGCCGTGGCCACCCACAGCAGCAGCGTGAGGCGGCCCTCGGCGAGCAGGGCCGCGCCGCCCAGGCCGAGCAGCGGCGGAGCGGTGTAGCCGGCGGCCGCCGTGAGGATCATGCCGGCGCCGTACGGCTTGCCGCGGCTGACGGTCAGGCCGCTGGTGTCGGAGTGCAGGCGTATGCCCGTCAGGGTGCGGCCCGTCAGCAGCGCCACCAGCCCGTGACCGCCCTCGTGGGCGATGGTGATGGCGTTGCGGGAGACGCGCCACAGGGTGTGCGGGAGGACGACGGCGGTTGCGGCGGCCAGGGTGGCGATCACCATCCACAGCTCGGGTCGCGGCTGGGTGCCCACCAGCCGGTCCCAGAGGCCGGGCAGCGCGATGGATGCGGTGCTGTCCATGGTCGTCGGCTGGCTCCTCGTGTCGCTCGTGCCGGACCGGGCGGTCGGGCGGATGGGCGCCCGTCACGCGAAGGCGGTGGCCGGGTGACGGGCGGGCCTGGCAGTGTTGCACGCATGTGCGGACGGTATGCAGCGAGTCGCGGACCCGAGGATCTCGCATCGGTCTTCGAGACCGAGAAGTGGGAGCCGGAGGAGACGCCGGCCCCCGACTACAACGTGGCTCCGACGAAGGAGGTCCACGCGGTCCTGGAGCGCCCCCTGAGGGACGCCGCCGACAGGCGCCCGGTCCGGCAGCTGCGGAAGCTGCGGTGGGGCCTGGTGCCCTCCTGGGCGAAGTCCCCCGAGGGGGCCGCGCGGATGATCAACGCCCGGGCCGAGAGCGTCCACGAGAAGCCGTCCTTCCGCCGCCCCTTCGCCGCCCGGCGCTGCGTCCTGCCCGCCGACGGCTACTACGAGTGGGTCACCGGCCCGCAGGAGCGGGAGCTGGAGGTCGAGGGGCGCCGGAAGCGGCCGCGCAAACAGCCGTACTTCGTGACCCCGGCCGACGGGTCGGTGTTCGCCATGGCGGGGCTCTACGAGTTCTGGCGGGACCGGACGCTGCCGGACGACCACCCCCGGGCATGGTGGGCGACCTGTTCGGTGATCACGACGGAGGCCGAGCGGACCCCGCTCGCGGTGGCGCCCGCCGAGGGCCCCGGCTCGCTGGCCGACATCCACCCCCGCATGCCGCTGATGCTGACGCCGGACCGCTGGGACGCCTGGCTGGACCCGGCCCGGACGGACGTCGACGAGCTGCGCGGGCTCCTGGTGCCCCCGCCGCCCGGCCTGATGCGGGCCTATCCCGTCGCCACGGCCGTCAGTGACGTCCGCAACAACGGCCCCGAGCTGCTCAAGGAGCTCGCGGCGCCGGAAGAGGGCACACTCTTCTGATGTGACGCACGCGACGGACGCACCCACCGAGACCATCGAGACGGACGCCGGGACCGCCCGCGTCACCTGGCACACGGCCCCCGGAGCACGCATGGTGCTCGCCGTCGGCCACGGCGCCGGCGGCGGCATCGAGGCACGCGACCTGAGGGCCCTGGCGCACGCGCTGCCCCCGCGCGGGGTGACCGTCGCGCTCGTCGAGCAGCCCTGGCGCGTGGCCGGCAGGAAGGTCGCCCCCGCGCCGAAGACGCTGGACACCGGCTGGCGCGGCCTGTGGCCCGCGCTCGCGCGGACCGGCCTGCCGGTGGTCTCGGGGGGCCGCAGCGCCGGCGCCCGGGTCGCCTGCCGCACGGCGACGGAGCTCGGCGCGCACGCCGTCCTGGCCCTGAGCTTCCCGCTGCATCCGCCGGGCCGGCCCGAGAGGTCCCGCGCCGGGGAACTGCTCGCGGCCGGGGTGCCGACCCTCGTCGTCCAGGGCGGCAACGACCCGTTCGGGCGGCCGGAGGAGTTCCCCGAAGGCCCGTACGAGCTGATCGAGGTGCCGTCCGCCGACCACGGTCTCGCCGTGCCGAAGCGGGCCGGCGTCACCCAGGAGCGGGCGCTGGAGGTCGTCGTCGAGGGCGTCGCCCAGTGGGCCGTGTCACTCGGGTGACGGCGGGGAATGCCCGGCGCCCGCCTGCTGTTGAGCCGGACGCACGTGCTGGCGACCAGCACGACGTCGTAGGAGAGGAAGTCGGCCGCATGGGTTCGATCTTCTGCCCGAGCCGCAGCAGCCGCGCTGATCTTGAGTGGACAGTGCTGCCCGCGGCGAGGACCGCCCCTGTCCGGGCGGCGGGCGGACCGGATTGGCAGGCGTCTTTGACCGCAGGTCGTCTATCCTCCGATTCCAGTGGGACCGATTTCGGTCTTACGACGGCATCGGAGGAGGTGGGTCCGGTCACTGGGACCGACGCAGGGACCGACAACGGCCAGGCGGAGCAGCCCGAGGGCCGCGGCACGGGCACGGAGTCGACCGCCGAGCGCAGCGCGCGCTTCGAGCGGGACGCGCTCGAGTTCCTCGACCAGATGTACTCGGCCGCGCTGCGCATGACGCGCAATCCGGCCGACGCCGAGGACCTGGTGCAGGAGACCTACGCCAAGGCGTACGCGTCCTTCCACCAGTTCCGCGAGGGCACCAACCTCAAGGCGTGGATGTACCGGATCCTCACGAACACGTTCATCAACTCCTACCGCAAGAAGCAGCGCGAACCCCAGCGCAGCGCGGCGGAGGAGATCGAGGACTGGCAGCTTGCCCGCGCCGAGTCGCACATGTCGACCGGTCTGCGCTCCGCCGAGTCGCAGGCGCTCGACCACCTGCCCGACTCGGACGTGAAGGCGGCGCTCCAGGCGATCCCCGAGGAATTCCGCATCGCCGTGTATCTCGCGGACGTCGAGGGCTTTGCGTACAAGGAGATCGCGGACATCATGGGGACCCCCATCGGTACGGTGATGTCCCGGCTGCACCGGGGCCGCCGTCAGCTGCGCGGCATGCTCGAGGACTACGCCCGTGAGCGCGGGCTGGTCCCGGCCGGCGCCGGCGAGTCGAACGAAGCGAAAGGCTCGGGCTCATGAGCTGCGGAGAGCCGCACGAGACGGACTGCAGTGAGGTGCTCGATCACCTGTACGAGTTCCTCGACAGTGAGATGCCGGAAGTCGATCGCACCAAGTTCGAGCACCACTTCGAGGAGTGCTCACCGTGCCTCGAGAAGTACGGCCTGGAACAGGCCGTGAAGAAGCTGGTCAAGCGGTGCTGCGGGCATGACGACGTGCCCGCCGACCTCCGCGCCAAGGTCATGGGGCGCATCGAGCTGATCCGCTCCGGGCAGACCGCGCCCGAGCGGGACATGGCCGAGGCGCCGAAGACCCCGCAGGAGTCCTGACCGCATCCCGCGCCCTCGTCCGGGCGGGCCAAGCCGTCACCCGAATGTGCTAATTCGCGGGTTATCGGCCCGCCGGCTCCCCCCTGCCGGCCCTAGGCTCCCAAGCCCTGGACCGGCTGCACCGGGGGAGGGGCGTCATGGAGGCTGTGCCACGGCGGGCACGCGCGTACGTCGTGTGCGCCGTGCTCGGCGTCCTGCCGTGCGTGGTGGCGATGCCGGCGCCGCGCACCCCCTGGTGGGTGATCGTCCTGCTCGCCGTGGTCTACGCCGCCGGCGAGCAGCTCGCCCGCCGGCGCTTCGGCGGGACCTTCTATCCGGTCCTGCTGGCCGCGGCCTTCCTGCTGCCCCCTGCCGCGGCCGCCCTCGTCCCGCTGCCGGGGGCCCTCCTCGCCCGGGCCGGCCGCCGGCCCGAGGCGCTGCGGCGCGTCTGGCGGGCGGCCCAGCTCTCCCTCGCCGTGTGGACGGCCGCCCGGGTGCACTGGGCGCTCGGCGGACGGGACGCCGTCATGGACTCCGACGTCCCCTACGCGCTCCTGCCCGCCGGGGCCGCCGTGGCGGCGTTCTGCCTGGCGCTGACGCTGCTGGACGGCGGGATCCTCGCGCTCGCCGAGCGCGTGCCGGTGCGGCGGGCCTGGCGGGGGCTCTTCCTGCGCTCGCTCGCGCCGCTGGCGGTGCACGGGCTCGCGGGGCTGATGATGGCCGTGCTGTGGCGCAGCCCGTACGGGCCGGTCGCCGCCCTGTTCGTCCTGCTGCCGATGTGCGTGTCGTGGTGGGTGTACGGGCAGTACCACCGCGAGCGGGCCGCCCACCAGGCCACGATCCGCGCGCTGGTCCAGGCCGTCGACATCAAGGACGGCTACACCCGCGGGCACAGCGAGCGGGTCGGTCAGGCCTCCGTCATGATCGCGCGCGAGCTGGGCCTGGACGACGAGCGCGTCGAGGTGCTGAGGTTCGCCGGGATCCTGCACGACGTCGGCAAGCTGGGGGTGCCCACCCGGCTGCTGCGCAAGGACGGCCCGCTCACCCCCGAGGAGCGGCGGGTCATCGAGCTGCACCCGGAGTACGGACACGAGATGGTGCGGGGCATCTCCTTCCTCGGGGAGGCCCGGTCGGCCATCCTGCACCACCACGAGCGGCTGGACGGGAGCGGCTACCCGTACGGGCTGGCGGGCGGTCAGATCCCCGAGTGCGCGCGGGTCGTGGCCGTCGCCGACGCCTTCGACGCGATGACGTCCACCCGCTCCTACCGCCGGGCCCGGCCGGTCCCGGCCGCGCTGGAGGAGCTCCAGCGATGCGCCGGCGCCCAGTTCGACCCGCGGATGGTCACGGCACTGGAGCGGGCGCTCGGCCGGCACGGCTGGCACCCGGCGGTCACCGCCGAGGAGGAGACGCCCGCGGTGCGGCGCCCCGTCCCCGGCGGCCGGCGGTCCGGACCGCAGGAAGCACGCCGATGACCCGGCCGGTCCCGGGATTCCTCATCCGCGCCTGCGCCCTCCTCCTCGCCCTCGTCTGCCTCGGGCACACCCTCTGGGGCGGACTCGAGGAACGCGGCGCCGCCCTCGCCTTCGGACTGCTCGTGCTCGTCGGGGAGCTCACCCGGTGGACCGGGGCCGACATGCGGGAGACCGCGCCGCTGGGGGCCGCGGGCGCGATGGCGTACGCGCTGCTGGGGGACGACGGCGGACGGCCCACCCAGCACGGTGCCTGCCAGGTCGTCGCCGTCGTGCTCGTCGCCTCCGTCCTCGGCAGCGTGCCGCACATCGCGCGGGGGCACAGCCCGTCGCTGGACCACCTGGTGCGGCGGACGCTCACGGTGGGCTTCACCGCCGTCTGCTTCCAGCCGCTGCACGACCGCGGGGTCTTCGGGACCTGGCAGGGAACCGCTTACACCGTGCTCGTGCTGGCGCTCCTCGGGCTCACCGCCCTGTGCGACGCCGTGCTCGGCGCCGCGCTGGCGCACAGCCGTACCCGCTGGCCGTTCGGCCCGCTGCTGCGCGAGGAGCTGCGGGGGCTGCTCGGGATCGGCTCGGCGGTGTGCGCGACGGGCGCCGTCATGGCCCTCGCGGTCGCCGTCGTCGGCCTGTGGGCCCTGCCCGTGTTCTGCCTGCCGCTGCTGCTGACGCAGCTGTCCTACCGCCGGTACGCCGCTGTGCGGGCCACCTACCGGCAGACCATCGCCTCGCTCGCCCGGGCCACCGAGGTCGCCGGGTACACCCCGGCCGGGCACGCCCGGCGGGTCGCGGCCCTCAGCCGGGCCGTGGGCCGCGACCTGGGCCTCGCCGAGCCCGAGCTGACCGTGCTGGAGTACGCCGCCCTCATGCACGACATCGGACAGCTCAGCCTGGTCGACCCGGTGCCGTCGGGGGCCACCGCCGCTCTGCCCGCCGAGGAGCAGCGCCGCATCGCGCTGCTCGGCGGGGCCGTCGTCCGGCAGACCGGGGTCGACCCGGCCGTCGCCGTGGTGGTGGAGCGGCAGGCCGACCCCTGCCGGGAACAGCCGCTGCCCGCGCGGATCGTGCGGACGGTCAACGCCTACGACGAGAAGGCGCGGAACGCCGGCCCGGGCGGGCCGCTGACGGCGCTGGAGGAGCTGCGGCTGGGCACCGCGGGCGACTACGCGCCCGAGGTGGTGGAGTCGCTGGCCCGGGTGCTCGCCCGGCAGGACGGCCCGGCCCGCTGGGAGTTCGGGCGGCCGCCCGGTGCCGCGGAGACGCCGGCCGAGGGCGGCGGGCGCCGGACCGGGCGGTCTGACGGTGCCCGGGGCTGGGTAACCCATGGGTAATGAGCGTCCTTCCAGCCGCACGTGGTTGGATGCCAAGGAAGGGTGTCCGGGGGCGAAGCCAGCCCACTGAACGGAACTGGCAGGCGGGAATCGTGAGGATCTTCGGCAAGGGACGGCACCGGCCCTCCGCCTCCTGGCGGCAGGCCACCGACCGGGCGTTCACCCTGATCGGTGACGGCCGGTACGAGGACGCGGGCGCGCTGCTGACGCGCGCGGCCGACCTGGAGCCCTGGCTGTCGGAGTCCTGGTTCAACCTGGCCCTGCTGCACAAGTTCCGGCACGACTGGGAGCAGGCCAGGGCCGCGGGTCTGCGGGCCGTGGCGCTGCTCGAGAAGGAGACCGGGGCGCCCGACTGGTGGAACGTCGGCATCGCGGCCACCGCTCTGCAGGACTGGCCCCTGGCCCGGCGGGCCTGGCAGGCCTACGGGCTCAAGGTCCCCGGCGGCGCGGCCGCGGCCGGGGAGCCGCTCGGCATGGAGCTGGGCAGCGCCGCGGTGCGGCTGTCCCCGGAGGGGGAGGCCGAGGTCGTCTGGGGGCGCCGGCTCGACCCGGCCCGGATGGAGGTGCTGTCCATCCCGCTGCCGTCCTCCGGGCGGCGCTGGGGCGAGGTCGTGCTGCACGACGGTGTGCCCCACGGCGAGCGGACCACGGCCGCCGGGCACACCTACCCCGTCTTCGACGAGATCGAGCTGTGGGCGCCCTCGCCCGTGCCCACCTGGGTGGTGCTGCTGGAGGCCGCCACCGAGGCCGACCGGGACGCCCTGGAGCAGCTCGCCGCCGACGCCGGCTTCGCCGCCGAGGACTGGTCGTCCTCCGTACGGCTGCTGTGCCGGATGTGCTCGGAGTCGCGGATGCCGTCCGACGAGGGCGACGGCGAGCACCTCGACCCGCACGACCACAGCGAGCCGGGCCAGCCGGGTCCGCTCGGCCACCGCACGGACGGTCAGCTGTGGGTGCCCGAGCGGGAGTGCGGCATCGCGGCGCCCTCCTCGCTGGTGCGGGGCCTGCTGGACGGCTGGGTCGCGGACAGCCCCGACTCCAGGGACTGGCGGGACCTCGAAGAGGTCTGCTGAGGCCTGCCGGACCCCGGTGCCGGGCCGCCCCCTTTAGGCTGTACACGCGAAGTTTCTCAGGCTTGCAGGAAGGCATACGTCGGTCATGGCGCAGCAGGACACCGATCAGCAGCACGCGGGCGTGCTCCCCGTCGACGACGAGGGCTACGTCGTCGACACGGAGGACTGCGAGGAGCGCGAGACCGCCTGGCGCGAGCGCGGCACCTCGCGGCCGATCACGGTCGTCGGGAATCCGGTGCTGCACAAGGAGTGCAAGGACGTCACCGAGTTCGGCGACGAGCTGCAGCAGCTGGTCGCCGACATGTTCGCCAGCCAGCGCACCGCCGAGGGCGTCGGGCTCGCCGCCAACCAGATCGGCGTCGACCTGAAGGTCTTCGTCTACGACTGCATGGACGACGAGGGCGTCCGGCACGTCGGCGTGGTCTGCAACCCCAAGCTCGTCGATCTGCCCGCCGACCGGCGCCGCCTGGACGACAGCAACGAGGGCTGCCTGTCCGTGCCGACCGCCTACGCGCCGCTCGCCCGCCCCGACTACGCCGAGGTCACCGGCCAGGACGAGAAGGGCAACCCGGTCAAGGTGCGTGGCACGGGGTACTTCGCGCGGTGCCTGCAGCACGAGACCGATCACCTGTACGGCTACCTCTACATCGACCGGCTGTCCAAGCGCGAGCGCAAGGACGCCCTGCGGCAGATGGCCGAGAACGAGCCCCGCTACCCCGTCGTCGCCAACGACTGAGGCGCGGGACGGCAGTCGGGGCGCGAGAGCCCCGTTCACACGGCGCCCGGCCGGGAACCTCCCGGCCGGGCGCCGTGCGTGTGTGCAGTCGTATTCGATTCTTTGTGCGCCTTCTCGATTCATAATCAGCCACACATCAGGATATTCTCGGCACCGGGGGATGGTCATTGGAGCAAATCCGTTCCCACAGTGGTCAGTTGTGGTGCTGAATGGTGAGTGCGGGGAATATGCGACGGCGCGCGCCCGGCACGAGACCAGGGGTGAGCGCCACCGGCGGCTGAGAGGGGTTTGTTCGTGCCAGCTTTCCCACACAGCACCACATCGACGGCGGTCGCGGTCCCACCGTCACTCGCTCTTCCGGTGATCGAGGTCGCGTTTCCCAGGCGACTGCATCCGTATTGGCCCAGGCTTCAGGAGAAGACCCGCTGCTGGCTGCTCGAAAAGCGGCTGATGCCGGCGGACAAGGTGGAGGAACACGCCGACGGCCTGTGCTACACCGACCTCATGGCGGGGTACTACCTCGGGGCCCCGGACGAGGTGCTCCAGGCGATCGCCGACTACAGTGCGTGGTTCTTCGTCTGGGACGACCGCCACGACCGCGACATCGTCCACGGCCGGCCCGACGCATGGCGGCGGCTCAGGCTGGCGCTGCACACGGCCCTGGACTCACCCGGGGCGCACCTGCACCACGAGGATCCCCTGGTCGCGGCCTTCGCGGACAGCGTGTCGCGGCTGTACTCGTTCCTCCCGCAGACGTGGAACGCCCGCTTCGCCCGGCACTTCCACGCGGTGATCGACGCCTACGACCGGGAGTTCCGCAATCGCACCGAGGGCGTGGTCCCCACGGTCGGGGAATACCTCGCGCTGCGCCGGCTGACCTTTGCCCACTGGATCTGGACGGACCTGCTGGAGCCGAGTGCCGGCTGCGAACTCCCCGACGCCGTGCGGAAGAATCCGGCATACCGCCGACCGGCACTGCTGAGTCAGGAATTCGCCGCCTGGTACAACGACCTGTGCTCCCTTCCCAAGGAAATCGCCGGCGACGAGGTGCACAACCTCGGAATCAGTCTCGTCAAACACGAGGGAATGAGTCTGGAGGCGGCCATCGCCGACCTCCGCCGACGGATCGAGGAATGCATATCCGAATTCCTGGACGCCGAGCGGGAGGCATTGCTCTTCGCCGACCGGCTCGCGGACGGAACGGTACGCGGAAAGGAACTGAGCGGCGCGGTCCGGGCCTGCCTCGGCAATATGCGGAACTGGTTCAGCTCGGTCTACTGGTTCCACCACGAGTCCGGCCGCTACATGGTCGACAGCTGGGACGACCGGTCCACGCCCCCGTACGTCAACAACGAAGCGGCAGGTGAGAAATGACCGTCCATTCTTCCGCCACGTCCCCCTCTCCCGAACCGGGAACGGCCCCGCCGCAGGACGGCCCGCGGGAAGCGGCGCCGGAGCTGCGCGAGCCGCCCGTCGCCGGCGGCGCGGTCCCCTTCCTCGGCCACGGCCTGAAGCTGGCCCGCGACCCGCTGGCCTACATGTCCCAGCTGCGCGACCACGGCGACGTCGTGCGCCTCAGGCTCGGCCCCAAGACGGTGTACGCCGTCACCACGCCCGCCCTCACCGGGGCGGTGGCGCTCAGTGCCGACTACATCATCGCCGGCCCGCTGTGGGAGTCCCTGGAGGACCTGCTCGGGAGGGAGGGCGTGGCCACGGCCAACGGCCCGCTGCACCGGCGCCAGCGGCGCACCATCCAGCCCGCCTTCCGGCTCGACGCCATCCCCGCCTACGGGCCGATCATGGAGGAGGAGGCGCACGCCCTGGTCGCGCGCTGGGCCTCCGGGGAGACGATCGACTGCACCTCGGAGTCCTTCCGGGTCGCCGTCCGCATGGCGGCCCGGTGCCTGCTGCGCGGCCAGTACATGGACGAGCGGGCCGAGCGGCTGAGCACGGCGCTGACCACCGTCTTCCGGGGCATGTACCGGCGGATGGTCGTCCCGCTCGGACCGCTGTACCGGCTGCCGCTGCCGGCCAACCTCAAATTCAACCGCGCTCTGGCCGATTTGCATCTCCTCGTCGACGAGATCGTCGCGGAACGGCGCGCATCCGGTCGGAATCCGGACGATTTGCTGACGGCATTGCTGGAGGCGAAGGACGACAATGGCGACCCCATCGGGGAGCAGGAGATCCACGACCAGGTCGTCGCGATACTCACCCCCGGCAGCGAAACGGTGGCATCCACCGTCATGTGGTTGCTCCAGGCACTTGCCGAGCACCCCGAACACGCGGACCGCATCCGGGCCGAGGTCGAAACCGTGACCGGTGGTCGGCCGGTCGGATTCGACGACGTCCGCAGGCTCACGCACACCAACAATGTCGTCGTCGAGGCGATGCGCTTGCGGCCGGCCGTATGGGTATTGACCCGGCGCGCGGTCACGGACACCGAGCTCGGCGGCTATCGCATTCCGGCCGGTTCGGACATCATCTACAGTCCGTACGCGATCCAGCGCGATCCGCGATCCTATGCCGACCACCTCGCATTCGATCCCGACCGGTGGCTTCCCGAACGCTCCAAGGACGTACCGAAATACGCGATGCGCCCGTTCAGCGTGGGCAACCGCAAGTGCCCCAGCGATCACTTCTCCATGGCGCAACTGACCCTCATCACGGCGGCGGTGGCGCGTGGTTACCGCCTGGAGCCGGCCCCCGGCTCGGACGGCGCGCCCCGGGTGGGCATCACGCTCCGTCCGCACCGGCTGCTGCTGAAGCCCGTGCCGCGCTGACGCCTCCGGGCGCCGGGGCGCGCCGCGCGGCGGTCCGCTCCGGCGCCCGCGGCGCCCGAGGGCGCGGCCACGCCGCGGTCCGGTGCGGCTACGGGAGCGGTGCGCCGCACCGGCGGTGGGCGCCTCCGGCGCGCGGTCAGACGGCCTCGCGGCCGCGGAACGTGCGCCGGTAGGTGTTCGGGGTCGTCGCAAGCACCCGCACGAACTGATGGCGCAGCGCGGCCGCCGTGCCGAGCCCGGTGCGGGCCGCGATCGCGTCCATCGTCTCGTCCGTCGCCTCCAGCAGCTCCTGCGCCAGCAGCACGCGCTGGCGCAGGAGCCAGCGGTAGGGGGTCGTCCCCGTCTCCTGCAGGAAGCGGCGCGCGAAGGTGCGCGGCGACATGTGGGCACGGGCCGCCAGTTGCTCGACGGTGACCTCCTGATCGAGGTGCTCCTCCATCCAGACGAGGACCTCGCCCACGGTGTCGCACGAGGACTTGGGCAGCGGCCGCTCGATGTACTGGGCCTGCCCGCCGTCGCGGTGCGGCGGCACCACCATGAGCCGGGCGATCCTGTTGGCGACCTCGGGCCCCTGCTCCTTGCGCACGATGTGCAGACAGGCGTCGATACCGGCCGCGGTGCCCGCGGAGGTGATCACGGGGTCCTCGTCGACGTACAGCACGTCCGGCTCGACGACCGCCCGCGGGAAGCGCTCGGAGAGCTCCCGCGCGTGCAGCCAGTGCGCCGTGCAGCGCCGCCCGTCCAGCAGCCCGGCCGCACCCAGCACGAAGACGCCCGAGCAGACACTGAGCACCCGGGCGCCCCGCGTCACGGCCCGGCGCAGCGCGTCGAGCAGTTCGGGCGGATAGCTGCGGGAGGTGTAGGCGTCGCCGGCCGGCACGGCGATCAGGTCGGCCTCCTCCAGCCGCTCCAGACCGTGCGGCGTCGACAGCGTGAACCCGCACTGGCTGGCCAGGGTGGGTCCCTCGGCCGAGGCGACGGCGAAGTCGTACACCGGAAGCCCCTCGTCGCTGCGGTCGTTGCCGAAGACCTCGCAGACGACACCGAGTTCGAAGGGCTGCACACCGTCGAGGACAACGGCGGCCACGTTCTTCAACATGCCGCCAGTGTGCCGTATGACTGGCAGGAATTCGAGGGACTACGGCAGTCCTGCCACTCCCGGTCAGGAGCACTCGACCCGACAGTGGTGTCCATGGATACCAACCAGCTGCAAGGACTCATCGGAATGGCCGTCGTCGTCGGGCTCCTGGCCTTCCTGGTCGCCCCGTCCGTGATCGGCATCGCGCACGACCGGCGCGTCGACCGGCGGATCAGGGAGGCCGAGCGGGCCAGGCAGGCCCGGGCCGCCTCCCCGGGCGGGACGGCGGGCGGGGACGGCGGGACCCGGGCGGCCCGCGGGGACCGGGGCGCCCGGGAGACGGAGAGGAGTCAGAAGTCCTCGTCCAGCTCGACCGTGCCCTCCACCGCCACCTGGTACGCCGAGGGACGCCGCTCGAAGAAGTTGGTCAGTTCCTGAACGCCCTGGAGCTCCATGAAGGAGAAGGGGTTCTCGGAGCCGTACACCGGAGCGAAGCCCAGACGCACCAGGCGCTGGTCGGCGACACACTCCAGGTACTGCCGCATCGAGTCGGTGTTCATGCCCGGGAGGCCGTCACCACACAGGTCGCGCGCGAACTGCAGCTCGGCCTCGACGGCCTCCCGCAGCATGCCGGTGACCTGCTGCCGCAGCTCGTCGTCGAACAGCTCCGGCTCCTCCTTGCGGACGGTGTCCACCACGTCGAACGCGAACGACATGTGCATGGTCTCGTCCCGGAACACCCAGTTGGTGCCGGTCGCCAGCCCGTGCAGCAGGCCCCGGTTGCGGAACCAGTAGACGTACGCGAAGGCGCCGTAGAAGAACAGGCCCTCGATGCAGGCCGCGAAGCAGATCAGGTTGAGCAGGAAACGGCGCCGGTCCGATGCCGTCCGAAGCCGGCCGATCTCCTCCACCGAGTCCATCCACCGGAAGCAGAAGCCGGCCTTCTCGCGGATGGAGGGGATGTTCTCCACCGCCGCGAACGCGGCCGCGCGGTCCTCCGGATCGGGCAGGTAGGTGTCCAGCAGGGTCAGGTAGAACTGGACGTGCACGGCCTCCTCGAAGAGCTGACGGCTCAGGTACAGCCGCGCCTCGGGGGAGTTGATGTGCTTGTAGAGCGTCAGCACCAGGTTGTTGGCGACGATCGAGTCACCGGTGGCGAAGAAGGCCACCAGGCGGCCGATGAGGTGCTGCTCGCCCGGCGTGAGCTTCGCGAGGTCGGCCACGTCCGAGTGGAGGTCGACCTCCTCCACGGTCCAGGTGTTCTTGATGGCGTCCCGGTAGCGCTCGTAGAAGTCGGGGTAGCGCATGGGGCGCAGGGTCAGCTCGAAGCCGGGGTCGAGCAGGTTCTGGGATGTCATGACAGTCGGCGCGGGGCGCCGTCCTCCAAACGGGGTGGGTGTCGTCGGGTCGCGGCGGGACGTCACTGGCAGGCGTCGCAGGACTCGGGGTCCTCCAGGGAGCAGGCGACCGCGTCCGGGTCGGCGACCTGCTGCGCGGGCACGGGGACGTGGCCGCGCGCCTGCGTCCCGGCGGCGCGGGCGATGCGGGTCGCCGGGCGGGAGCGCAGGTAGTACGTGGTCTTCAGGCCCTGCTTCCAGGCGTAGGCGTACATCGAGGAGAGCTTGCCGATGGTCGGCGTCTCCATGAACAGGTTCAGCGACTGGGCCTGGTCCAGGAACGGCGTACGGGCCGCGGCCATGTCGATCAGTCCGCGCTGCGGGATCTCCCACGCCGTGCGGTACAGCCGGCGGACGTCCTCGGGGATCCAGGTGAAGTCCCGCACCGAGCCGTTCGCGTCGCGCAGCGCCTCCCGGGTGCGGGCGTCCCACACGCCGAGCTCCTTCAGGTCCTGCACCAGGTAGGAGTTGACCTGGAGGAACTCCCCGGAGAGGGTCTCGCGCTTGAAGAGGTTGGAGACCTGCGGCTCGACGCACTCGTACGCACCGGCGATCGACGCGATGGTCGCGGTCGGGGCGATGGCGAGCAGCAGCGCGTTGCGCATCCCGACGGCCGCGATGCGCTCGCGCAGGGCCGCCCAGCGCTCCGGCCAGGTGAACTCCACGCCGTAGTGGTCGGGGTGGAGGACGCCGCGGGCGGCTCGGGTCTTCGGCCAGGCCGGCAGCGGGCCGTTGCGCTCGGCGAGATCGGCGGAGGCCTCGTAGGCGGCGAGCATGACACGCTCGGCGATGCGGGTGGACAGCGCCTCGGCCTCGGGGGAGTCGAAGGGCAGGCGCAGCTTGAAGAAGACGTCCTGCAGGCCCATCGCGCCCAGCCCCACCGGACGCCAGCGGGCGTTGGAACGGGCGGCCTGCCCGGTGGGGTAGTAGTTGATGTCCACCACGCGGTCGAGGAAGGTGACGGCCGTGCGGACGGTGGCGTCCAGCCGCTCCCAGTCGAGGTCGCCGGTCGCCGGGTCGGCGAACGCGCCGAGGTTCACCGAGCCCAGGTTGCACACCGCCGTCTCCCCGTCGTCGGTGATCTCCAGGATCTCCGTGCAGAGGTTGGAGGAGTGGATGACGTGGCCGGGCTCGGCCGTCTGGTTGGCGGTGCGGTTGGCGGCGTCCTTGAAGGTCATCCAGCCGTTGCCGGTCTGCGCGAGGGTGCGCATCATGCGGCCGTACAGGTCACGGGCCGGCAGGGTCCTCCTCGCCAGCCCGGCGGCCTCGGCCGCACGGTAGGCGGTGTCGAACTCCTCGCCCCACAGGTCCACCAGCTCCGGGACGTCCGACGGCGAGAACAGCGACCACTGACCGTCGTCGGCGACCCGGCGCATGAACTCGTCGGGGATCCAGTGCGCCAGGTTGAGGTTGTGCGTGCGGCGGGCGCCCTCGCCGGTGTTGTCGCGCAGCTCCAGGAACTCCTCGATGTCGGAGTGCCAGGTCTCCAGGTACACCGCGGCAGCACCCTTGCGCCGGCCGCCCTGGTTCACGGCGGCGACCGAGGCGTCCAGCGTCTTCAGGAACGGCACGATGCCGTTGGACAGGCCGTTGGTGCCGCGGATCAGCGAACCCCGGGCGCGGACGCGGGAGTAGGAGATGCCGATGCCGCCGGCGTGCTTGGACAGGCGGGCGACCTGGTGGTAGCGCTCGTAGATCGAGTCCAGCTCGTCCACGGGGGAGTCGAGCAGGTAGCACGAGGACATCTGCGGGTGCCGCGTGCCGGAGTTGAACAGGGTGGGGGAGGAGGGGAGGTAGTCCAGGCGGCTCATCAGCCCGTACAGCGCGGCGACTTCGTCCACCGACCGTGGGGTGTCGTCCTCGGCGAGACCGGCGGCGACGCGCAGCATGAAGTGCTGGGGCGTCTCGATCACCTTGCGGGTGAGCGGGTGCCGCAGCAGGTAGCGGCTGTGCAGGGTGCGCAGGCCGAAGTAGCCGAAGCGGTCGTCGGCGGCCGGGTCGGCCAGCGCGTCGAGGCGCTCGGCGTGCAGGCGCACCAACGCGGCGGTCCGGTCGGCGATCAGCCCCTCCCGGTGGCCGACGGCGACGGAGGTGGTGAAGGACGTGACCCCCTGGGAGGCGGCCTCGGCGCGGATGCCGACGGCGAGCAGGCGGGCGGCCAGCTTCGAGTAGGCGGGGTCCTCGGGGATCAGGCCGGCGGCGGCCTCCGTGGCCAGCTCGCGCAGTTCCACGGTGATCTCGGAGGCGGTGCGCGCGGACCGGCCGCGCAGCGCGGCGGCCGCGACCCGGCCGGGGTCGGCGTCGGGCAGGTCGGCGGTCAGCTCCGTCAGGGTCCGCAGCAGCGCGGCACCGGGGCCGCCGGAGTCGCTGTCGGTGTCGGCCGGTGTCGCTGCGGCCGGACCGGCTGGCGTGATGGTCATGTGGGGCACTCCCTCGCTCGGCACGGGGCCTCGCCGGGGGCAGGGGGCAGCACACGAACGCACGCGGCGTCGCGTCCACCGGCCCATTCCACGAGGCCCGGACGTCAGGCACCCGGACCGGACGGCCGGGCGCACTGTCGGCAGGTCCTCGGACTGACGCTCGCACGGGCCCGCCTGGACGAGGACATGGGTGGGCGCGCGCGAGTACACCGTTGCGGGACAGTTCCGGATTCGCACCGGATTCCCCTGCGGCGACAGCGAGCATGAGCATACATCTTGTGCCGGACGAGGGAGAGGCCCCCACATGTTGTGCCGCGGTGGCCCTGCAGTGTGCCCGAGCGTCAGCAGGTGAGTGAGCAGCGTGACATCGTCCGCGTCCGGCGCCGGGTCGTCCACGCGGTGCGCGCCCCGTCCCCGCCCCGGGCGGATACGACGACGGGCCGCCGGAATGCTCCGGCGGCCCGTCGGCCTCCGGGCGGCTCACCGTGCCGCCCGCTCCACGCCGCGGCGGGTCAGTGCGCCGCTCCGGCCGTGGCCGGCGGCAGCTCGACCTCCACGCCCGGGTCGCCCGCGTCCGCCGTGTAGTCCTCCGGCCGGGTCTGGTCGACGCCCTCCGGAGCCTTCACCGCCTTCAGCACGAAGGTCAGGACGACGGTGACGACGACGTTGAGCACGAAGGCCGTCAAACCGATGTAGCCGATCTCTCCGATGCCCGGGATCTCCTCCGCCGAGCCGCCGAAGTGCTTCTGCGTCGGCGAGGCCACCCCGTAGGCGGCCACCGTGCCGTACACCATGCCGACCGCCCAGCCGCCGAGCAGCGCCCAGCGGTGGAACCAGCGGGTGAACAGGCCGCCGACCAGCGCCGGGAAGGTCTGCAGGATCCAGATGCCGCCGAGCAGCTGGAAGTTGATGGCCACCGTCTTGTCCATGGTCAGGACGAAGACCAGGGCGCCCACCTTCACCAGCAGCGACACGATCTTGGAGACCCGCGTCTCCTCCTTCGGCGTGGCGTCCGGCTTGATGAAGTCCTTGTAGATGTTGCGGGTGAACAGGTTCGCGGCCGCGATCGACATGATGGCCGCCGGCACGAGCGCGCCGATGCCGATCGCCGCGAAGGCCACGCCGGCGAACCAGTCCGGGAACATGGTCTCGAACAGCTGCGGGATGGCGAGCTGCCCGTTCTGCACCTTGATGCCGGCCGCGATCGCCATGAAGCCCAGCAGTCCCAGCAGACCCAGCATCAGCGAGTACAGCGGCAGGATGGTGGTGTTGCGCCGGATCACGTCACGGCTGCGCGAGGACAGCGTCGCGGTGATCGAGTGCGGGTACATGAACAGCGCCAGCGCGGATCCCAGGGCCAGCGTGGCGTACGTCCACTGGCCCGCCTCGGCGGGGGCCAGGGCGCCCCGCGGCTTGCCCGTCGCCGGGTTGGTCTGCGCGAACGCGTCGCCCGCCTTGGCGAAGATGTCGTCGAACCCGCCCAGCTTGATCGGGATGTAGATGATCGCGACCGCGATGACGATGTAGATCAGCGTGTCCTTCACGAACGCGATCAGCGCGGGCGCGCGCAGACCCGACGAGTAGGTGTACGCCGCCAGCACGCCGAAGGCGATCAGCAGGGGCAGGTCCTTGACGAACCAGTTGGTGTTCTCGCCACCGCCGACGCCCATCACGTCCAGGACGGCCTGGATGCCGACCAGCTGGAGCGCGATGTACGGCATCGTCGCCAGGAGGCCGGTGACCGCCACGGCCAGCGACAGCCCCTTGGAGTCGAACCGGCCGCGCACGAAGTCCGATGTCGTCACGTAGCCGTGGCGGTGGGACACCGACCACAGGCGCGGCAGGAACGTGAAGATCAGCGGGTAGACCAGGATCGTGTAGGGCACCGCGAAGAAGCCCGCCGCGCCCGCCGCGTAGATCGCGGCCGGTACCGCCACGAAGGTGTAGGCGGTGTACAGGTCGCCGCCGAGCAGGAACCACGTGATCCAGGTGCCGAACGACCGGCCGCCGAGGCCCCACTCGTCGAGGCTGTGCTCGTTGTCGGCCCTGCGCCAGCGGGCCGCCAGGAAGCCCATGACGGTGACGGCCAGGAAGAAGAAGATGAAGACGCCGAGCGCGACGCCGTTGACGCCGTCCTTCATTCCGCCGCACCGCCCTTCCGGGAGACGCGGGCGCGCTGGTCACGCTGCCACAGCTGGTAGGCGACCATGGTCAGCGCCGTGGAGATGAGCACCCAGAGCATCTGGTACCAGTAGAAGAACGGGATGCCGATGAAGGCCGGGTCCACCTTGGCGTAGGAACCCACCCACAGCATCGCCACGAAGGGCGCGAGCAGGCAGAGGGCGATGACGACGCGCACGGGCGTCACCACCGCCGCTCCGGTTCCGGTTGTTCTTGGGGCATCTGACATGTGGCGGCTCCGTCCCCTCGCTGATCACCTGTGCAGTGCGCAGGCAATGTAGGTGACGGTCTCCCGCGAACGGAACCCCTCGGCGGTATATCGGTCCCCAACAGCAACAATGCCGCCGCAGGTGAGAGCCCAGGGGCGCGGAGGCGGCCCCGGCCGCGGCGGGTTCCGGCGCCGCGAGGGGGCACGGGCCGCGGCGGGTCGGGTCCCGCGGCGGGACCCCGGCTCCGGCCGGTTCCGCTTCCGGATCCGGTCCCGGTTCCGGATCCGCCGCCTAGTCGGCGGGCCGCTTCAGCCGCGCGACGAACTTGTAGCGGTCCCCCCGGTAGACCGAGCGCACCCACTCCACCGGCCGGCCCTCCCGGTCCAGCGAGTGCCGGGACAGCATCAGCATGGGCAGGCCCACGTCGGTGCCGAGCAGCCCGGCCTCCCGGGGGGTGGCCAGGGAGGTCTCGATGGTCTCCTCGGCCTCGGCGAGGCGGACGTCGTAGACCTCGGCGAGCGCGGTGTACAGGGACGTGTACTTCACCAGGCTGCGCCGGAGGGCCGGGAAGCGCTTCGCTGACAGGTGCGTCGTCTCTATGGCCATCGGCTCGCCGTTGGCCATGCGCAGCCGCTCGATGCGCAGCACGCGTCCGCCGGCGGTGATGTCGAGCAGGCCGGCGAGCCGGTCGTCGGCGGTGATGTAGCCGATGTCCAGCAGCTGGGAGGTCGGCTCCAGCCCCTGCGCGCGCATGTCCTCCGTGTACGAGGTGAGCTGCAGCGCCTGGGAGACCTTGGGCTTGGCGACGAAGGTGCCCTTGCCCTGGATGCGTTCGAGCCGGCCCTCCACGACGAGTTCCTGCAGGGCCTGGCGCACGGTCGTGCGGGAGGTGTCGAACTCGGCCGCCAGCGTGCGCTCGGGCGGGACCGGGGTGCCGGGCGGCAGCGTCTCCGTCATGTCGAGCAGGTGCTTCTTCAGGCGGTAGTACTTGGGCACGCGCGCGGTGCGGACGGTCGTCCCACCCTCGTTCTCCGCACTGCTGACCTCGGTGCTCATGCTCCGCCTTCCCGGCTCCAGTGCCGAAGCGGCCGACATCCCATCGGCCCCGGCCCACATCGTGGCACGGCTTCGTGTGTCGGGCGGCCACCCGCACGCTCCGTGATCTCCTCTGTATACCCCCGTGACCCCTGATGGTCTAGTCCATAGGTGGCCACGGGACAGTGGTACAGGCCGTCGCGGGGGGTGGTGGGACGCCGGAGGGCGGGTCGGCACGGGGGAGCCAGCGCTTCCGTCGCAGCGGAAGGAAGCCGTCCGTTCTGTCGCATCGGCAATGAAAGGTCCCTGCATATCGCGGTCCCGTAACGGACCGGCGGAGCGTGTCGGCGCACCCTTGACAGCCCAATTGGTCTGGGCCAAGCTCCCCGTACTGGTCTACACCATTGGTCCAGGTCCCGGCCCCACGGGCGGTATGCACGGGCAGGCCCAGCTCACCGCGGGGAGGCAGGGGGTTTGAGGCATCCCTGAGGAGGGTGGCGTGAAGCGCAAGCTGGTTGCCGCGATCGGTATCGCGGGCATGATGGCCTCCATCGCGGCGTGCGGGAGCGATGACGGCGAGGGATCGGGCAAGGGCGGCGCGGACGCCAAGGAGCTCACCGTCTGGCTCACCGTGGACGCGCAGAACAACTGGCCGGAACTGGTGAAGGCCGCCGACGACGCGGTGCAGAAGAAGCACCCGGGCGTCAGAATCAAGCACGAGTACTACGGCTGGCCGGACAAGAACACCAAGCTGGACGCCGTCCTCGCCACGGACAAGGCACCCGACGTGGTCGAGATGGGCAACACCGAGATGCTCGGCTACATGGTCAAGGGCGCCTTCGCCCCCGTCGACCCGGCGGCCTTCGACAACTCCGGCGCCTGGCTGGACGGCCTCAAGGCGTCGGTGACGTACGAGGGCAGGACCTACGGCGTGCCGTACTACGCGGGCGGCCGCGTCGCCAACTGGCGCAAGGACGTCTTCGCCTCGGTGGGCGTGAAGACCGCCCCGAAGACGTACCCGGAGCTGACCGCCGCCCTGGACAAGGTCCAGAAGAAGGAGGGCGGCAAGTTCAACGCCTGGTACCAGCCCAGCCGGGACTGGTACGCGGCCATGTCCTTCGTCTACGACGCCGGCGGCTCCATCGCCGAGGAGGAGGGCGGCAAGTGGAAGGCCAACCTCTCCTCGCCCCAGTCCCTCAAGGGCCTGAACGAGTACCGCAGGGTGCTCGACTCGTACATGCACGGCGACAAGACCAAGGACGAGTCCGACCGCTACATCGTCTACGGCCAGGGCAGGTCCGGCATGATCTTCGCCGCCGCCTGGGAGGGCGCGACCGCCGAGGACCCGAAGAACGACAAGACCGGCAAGCTCAAGGGCAACCTCGAGAACTTCGTGATGCCCGGCCCCTCCGGCAAGAACATGCCGGTCTTCCTCGGCGGTTCGGACCTCGCCGTCCCCGTGAGGTCCAAGGCGCAGGCCCTCGCCGCGGAGTGGATCAACGCCCTCACCGGCTCCGCCGGCCAGAAGGGCCTGATGGCCAAGGGCAACCTGCCCAACAACAAGACCGACCTCGCGACGCTGAAGAACGACCCGAAGACGGCCGTCCCGGCCACCGCGGCCGAGTCGAACTGGTTCGTCCCGATGGCCCCCGGCTGGGGCCAGGTCGAGAAGGCCCAGGTGCTGCAGACCATGCTGCAGAACATCGGCACCGGCAAGAAGTCGGTCGAGGCCGCCGCCAAGGAGGCGGACGCCGCGATCGACAAGGTCATCAACACCAAGTGACCTGAGCGCAGGGTCCCGTCTCCGTCCGGCTCCTCCCCCGGACAGCGGGGCCCTGCTCCCCGTACGACCGTGCGGGGCCTCGCCTTCGTACGACCTGAGGGACCGCTGAGGAGCGCGCGATGAGTGCCGCAGACACGACCACCCCGGCCAAGGTGCCGCCGCCGCGGCAGGCGCCGCCACCCCCCGGCGCCGCCCGCGCGCCCCGCAAACGACGCGCCTCGAAAGGGGCCGCGGTCCCCTGGCTGCTGCTCGCGCCCTGTCTGCTCACCCTCGCCCTGGTCATGGGCTATCCGCTGCTCCGGCTGGTCACGCTCTCCTTCCAGACGTTCGGCCAGTCGCAGCTGTGGGGGTTCCGGCCGGCCGAGTCCGCCGGCTTCGCCAACTTCTCCAAGGTGCTCGGCGACGGCCAGTTCTGGGCCGTGGTGCTGCGCACCATCGTCTTCGCGGCCGGCGCCGTCGTCCTCACGATGGTCGCCGGCATGGCGCTGGCCCTGCTGCTGCAGCGGGTGTCCGGCTGGCTGAAGGTGCTCATCAACATCGTGCTGGTGGCCGGCTGGGGCATGCCGGTCATTGTCGCCACCACCGTCTTCAAGTGGCTGTTCGACTCCGACTACGGCGTCCTCAACGCGCTCCTCAGCAAGCTGCCCGGGGTGCGGATGATCGGCCACAACTGGTTCGCCAGCGGTCCCGAGGGCCTGGCCGTGATCATGCTGCTGGTGGTGTGGGGCGCCGTGCCCTTCGTGGTGATCACGCTGAGCGCCGGCCTGACCCAGGTGCCCAGGGAGCTGGAGGAGGCCGCGCGGCTGGACGGCGCCGGCTCGTGGGGGGTCTTCCGGCACGTCACCCTGCCGATCCTCAAGCCGATCGTCGTGATGCTCACGACCCTGTCGGTGATCTGGGACATGGGCGTCTTCCCGCAGGTGTTCGTGATGCGCAACGGCCATCCCGAGGCGGAGTTCCAGGTCCTCAACACCTATTCCTACGACCGCGCGTTCGTGGTCAACGACTACGCGCAGGGCTCGGCGATCGCCCTGCTCACGGTACTGCTGCTGCTCGGCGTGGTCGCCGTCTACATGCGCCAGATGCTGAAGATCGGGGACGTGGAATGAGCAGCGTGAGCAGTACGACCGGCGTGACCCGCACGGCCGGCACGACAGGCGGGACGGGCACGCCCGGCCGGAGCACCGCCCCCGCACCGGGCCGCCGCACGTCCAGGCTCGGCTGGAACCTCCTCGGTCTCGTCGTCTTCGTGACCGTGGGCTTCCCCCTGTACTGGATGCTCAACACGGCGTTCAAGCCCGCCAAGGACGCCATCGACCCGGACCCGAGCCTGCTGCCCACCGGCGTCACGTTCGCCAACTTCCGCCGGGCGCTGGACATCGCCGACTTCTGGGGGCCGGTCGGGCGCAGCCTGGCCGTCTCCGTGGCGGTGGTCGTCATCGGCATGGCCGTCGGCCTGCTGGCGGCCCTGGCCATCTCCCGGTTCGCCTTCCGCGGCCGCAAGCTGGTGATTGTCGGCATCCTGGCGGTGCAGATGGTGCCGCTGGTCGCCATGATCATCCCGGTCTTCCTGCTGCTCAACGACCTGGGTCAGTACGACAAGCTGACCGGAATCATCGTCACGTACCTGACCTTCATCCTCCCCTTCACGGTGTGGACGCTGCGCGGCTTCATCGTCAACATCCCCCGCGAGCTGGAGGAGGCCGCCATGGTCGACGGCTGCTCCCGCACGGGCGCCTTCCTCCGGGTGGTCTTCCCGCTGCTGGCCCCCGGAATGGTCGCCACCTCGGTGTACGGCTTCATCCAGGCGTGGAACGAGTACCTGTACGCCCTGATGCTGCTGAGCCAGGACCACCAGACCGCGACCGTGTGGCTCGGCAACTTCACCACCAAGCACGGCACCGAGTACGCCCCGATGATGGCCGGCGCCACGATGATGGCCGTGCCGATCGTCGTCCTCTTCCTCCTCGTCCAGCGCAAGATGGCCGCGGGCCTGACCGCGGGCGCCGTGAAGGGATAACGCCACCCGATGACGACATTCGCCAGCGGCACCGACACACTCACCCGCGACGCGCTGACGGTCCTCCAGCCCGGCTTCCCCGGCACCACGGCCCCCGACTGGCTGCTGCGCCGGCTCGGCGAGGGCCTGGCCTCGGTCGGCCTGTTCGGCCGCAACATCGCCTCGCCCGGCCAACTGTCCGCGCTCACCGCCCGGTTGCGCGCCGAGCGCGACGACGTCCTGGTCGCGATCGACGAGGAGGGCGGGGACGTCACCCGCCTGGAGGTGCGCACCGGCTCCTCCTTTCCCGGCAACCACGCCCTGGGCGCGGTGGACGACGTCGAGCTGACCCGGCGGGTCGCCCGCGAACTCGGCCGCCGCCTCGCTCAGTGCGGGGTCAACCTCGACTGGGCACCCTCCGCCGACGTCAACTCCAACCCCGCCAACCCCGTCATCGGCGTCCGCTCCTTCGGTGCCGACACCGACCTGGTCGCCCGGCACACCGCGGCCTACGTGACGGGCCTGCAGTCCGCGGGCGTCGCCGCCTGCACCAAGCACTTCCCCGGGCACGGCGACACCGCCGTCGACTCCCACCACGCGCTGCCGCGCATCGACGTGGACGCCTCCGTGCTCCAGGCACGCGAACTGGCCCCGTTCCGGGCAGCCGTCGCCGCGGGCACCAAGGCCGTGATGAGCGCGCACATCCTGGTCCCGGCGCTCGACCCGGACCGCCCCGCCACCCTCTCGCACGGGGTGCTGACGGACCTGCTGCGCGGGCAGCTGGACTACGAGGGCCTGATCGTCACCGACGGCATGGAGATGCAGGCCATCGCCGGCACCTACGGCATCGAACGGGGCAGCGTCCTCGCCATCGCCGCCGGCGCCGACGCGATCTGCGTGGGCGGCGGCCTCGCGGACGACGAGACGGTGCGCCGTCTGCGGGACGCCCTGGTCGCCGCCGTCCGCGCCGGCGACCTGCCCGAGGAACGGCTGGCGGACGCGGCGGAACGGGTCCGCGCGCTCGCCCGCTGGACGGCCGGGGCCGCAGGCACGGCGGACGGCACCGCCGCGGACGGCGAGGTCGGCCTGCTGGCGGCCCGGCGTGCCCTGGCGGTGACCGGCGCGGAGACCTTCACCCCGCTCACCGCCCCGCCCTACGTCGCCGCGCTCACCCCCGTCGCCAACATCGCGGTCGGCGACGAGACGCCGTGGGGCGTGGCGGCGGAGCTGGCCCGGCTCCTGCCCGGTACCCGGACGGGCAGCTTCGCCGGGGAGGAGGCGGGGCACGCGGCGCTCGCGGCGGCCGACGGCAGGCGCGTGGTGGCCGTGGTCCGCGACGAGCACCGGCACCCCTGGATGGCGGCCGCCCTCGACATCCTGCTGACGGCCCGCCCCGACACGATCGTCGTCGAGATGGGCGTCCCGCAGGCGGCCCCGCGCGGCGCCCTCCACATCGCCACCCACGGCGCGGCCCGGGTCTGCGGCCGCGCGGCGGCCGAGGTGATCGCGGGCGGGTGAACGGACACGGTACGAAGGCGCCCCGACACGGAACGAAGGCGCCGGCCGCCCCCGATGGGACGGCCGGCGCCTTCGTCGTCCGGCGGGCGAGCGGGCCGGCCCCGGCCGTCCGGATCAGCCCGGCGTCGCGGGGTCCGGCACGCCACGTCCGCCGCGTTGCCGTCGGTTGCCGGGCCCCGCGTCGGCGCCCCCCTCCGCCTCGCGGCCGCACGCGCCGGACCCCGCCCGGGTGGGCCGGGAGGCACCGCGCGCCGGGGCCGGCCCGATCCGGACGGCGCGGGCTAGATGCCCTGCCACTCCGGCTTGTTGGCATAGGTGTGGCGGAAGTAGTCGGCGAGCTTCAGCTTGGCGGCGGCGGCCTCGTCGACCACGATCGTGGCGTGCGGGTGGAGTTGCAGCGCCGAGGCCGGGCAGACGGCGGCGACCGGGCCCTCGACGGTCGCGGCGACCGCGTCGGCCTTGCCCTCGCCGGTGGCCAGCAGCACCAGGTGCCGCGCCTCCAGGATCGTCCCGATGCCCTGCGTGATGACGTGGTGCGGCACCTGGTCCACGTCGCCCTCGAAGAAGCGCGCGTTGTCGATCCGGGTCTGCTCGGTCAGCGTCTTGATCCGCGTCCGCGAGGCGAGCGAGGAACACGGCTCGTTGAAGCCGATGTGCCCGTCGGTGCCGATCCCCAGCAGCTGCAGGTCCACCCCGCCGGCCTCGGCCAGCGCCCTGTCGTACGCCTCGCACGCGGCCTGCACGTCCCCGGCGGTGCCGTCGGGTCCCAGGAACGCCTCCATCGCGATCCCGAGCGGCTCCAGCACCTCCCGGCGCAGGACGGAGCGGTAGGACTCCGGGTGGTCGGCGGGCAGCCCCACGTACTCGTCGAGCTGGGCGATCCGCGCGCGGGACGTGTCCACGGCGCCGGAGCGCACCTTCGCCGCCAGGGCCTCGTAGACGGGCAGCGGAGTGGAACCCGTGGCCACGCCCAGCAGGGCGGCGGGCTTTCGCCGCAGCAGCCGCGCCATGGCCTCGGCGATGAGCTCGCCGCCCCCTCTGGCGTCCGGAACGATGACAACTTCCACGCTGGGCCTGCCTATCCGAGGAGAGCCGAGAGGAGGACCGGACCCGGTGACGGGGGGCCGGGTGGTTTAGACCAATCTAGCAGAGCGGCCCCTCGCGGCGCTCTCCTCGTAGCCCTGTCACCGCGGTCGAAACGCCTTGTTCCGCGCGGCGGTGAACCCTCGCTCGCGTCCACCCGGCGCGGCGGACCGGGCGAGGCCGCGGGCCCGGCGCCGAGGACGTCCGGGAGGGGAGGCGGCCCGTCGGCGTCGAGGCCGCCCGCCGGCGCCGAGGCCGGCGCGCTCGTGCCTGCGCGGGCGCACTGATGCACAGGCGCGCGACGGCGCGGGCCGGGAGGAACCGGGGGCACTCGCGGAAATCGCCACGGCCATCCGGCCCCACGGCCGACCCGGGCGGGCTAGGCTGCTGTCCGGTGGGGTGCCGGAGTGCCCCGCCGGTCACCGGGCCGGACCCGTCCGGGCGCGGTGGGCCGATGAAAAGCGACGACGGACACCCCTCGCTCATGGACAGGCCGAGTGGTCTAGTCCACAATTGAGGGAGTCCTGAACAGCGGACGCGCGCGGCACGTCCCGCACGCCAGTGAACGCACCAGCCTCCGTCTTCCCCGCACAGGAAGGCGGATCGAGGAACCGGAGCTCTCTGCCCTGACTGCCCCGGCTCCTCATCCTTCGGCCGACCGGGACCGCACACCCCACGGCCGTTGTTGCTCCGGGCTGCGGTGCCGGGAGGGTTGAGGGTCCCTCCCAGGCGCCGCGGCCCGCGGGTGCCTCCCGCCCGGCCCGCGGACGCCTCCCGCCCCCGCCGGTTTCGGACCCCGGCCGGACCCCCGGGTACGCTCGCAGACGTGCCCTCCATGAACGAACTCGTACGCCAGCACACCGCCCTCGACGACTCCGACCTCGAGTGGCTCCACCTGCTGGTCTCGGAGTGGCAGCTGCTCTCCGACCTCTCCTTCGCCGATCTGGTCCTGTGGGTCCCCACCCGCGACGGCACGCGCTACGTCTCCGTCGCCCAGATGCGGCCGAACACCGGCCCCACCTCCTACCAGGACGACATGGTCGGCCACCTCGTCCCGCGCGGCCGCCGGCCCATGCTGGACGCCGCCCTCGACGAGGGCCGGATCGTGCGGGAGGGCGACCCGGAGTGGCGCGAGGAGGTCCCGGTCCGCGTCGAGTCGATCCCGGTGCGGCGGGAGGGGCGTGTGCTCGGCGTCATCGCCCGCAACACCAACCTGCTCACCGTCCGCACCCCGAGCCGGCTGGAGCTGACCTACCTGCAGAGCGCCTCCGACCTGGCGCAGATGATCGCGGCCGGTGCCTTCCCCTTCCCGGACCAGCAGGTCGACATGGACGCCTCACCCCGGGTCGGCGACGGCCTGATCCGGCTCGACGCGGACGGCACCGTGCAGTACGCCTCACCGAACGCCCTCTCCGCCTACCACCGCCTCGGCCTCGCCTCGGACCTCGTCGGGCACCACCTCGGCATGACCACCGCCGAACTCGCGCCGTCCCGGGCGCCGGTGGACGAGGCGCTGGTCAAGGTGGCCAGCGGCTGGGCGCCGCGCGAGTTCGAGATCGAGGCCAACGACGGGGTGATCCAGTTCCGGGCGATACCGCTCAAGCCCAAGGGCACGCGCATCGGCTCGCTGGTGCTGCTCCGGGACGTGACGGAGCTGCGCCGCCGAGAGCGGGAGCTGATCACGAAGGACGCGACGATCCGGGAGATCCACCACCGGGTCAAGAACAACCTCCAGACCGTGGCGGCCCTGCTGCGGCTGCAGGCCCGGCGGATCGAGTCGGAGCGCGGCCGCGAGGCCCTGGAGGAGGCGGTACGCCGGGTGGGGTCGATCGCGATCGTGCACGAGACGCTGTCGCAGAACCTGGACGAGCGGGTGGAGTTCGACGACATCGCCGACCGGGTGCTGTCCATGGTCGCCGAGATCTCGCCGGGCAAGGTCACCGGCCGGCGCAGCGGCCGGTTCGGCATCCTGGACGCCGAGGTGGCGACCCCGCTGTCGATGGCGCTGACCGAGATCCTGCAGAACGCCCTGGAACACGGCTTCCGCCAGGGCGAGACCGGCACCGTCGAGGTCTCCGCGGTGCGCGGCGGCACCACGCGCGAGGCGCGCCTGCTCGTCACCGTGCAGGACGACGGCATCGGCCTGCCCGAGGGTTTCGACCCGCACCGCTCCGGCAACCTCGGCCTGCAGATCGTGCGCACCCTGGTCGAGGGGGAGCTGGGCGGCAGCTTCGACATGGTCGCCGCCCCGGAGCGCGGCACCCGCGTGATCCTCGACATCCCGGTGCAGGCGCACAAGTAGCGTGCGGGCAGGGCGACTTCGCGGCGCGGCGCCACGCCCCACGGGACGCCCCGGCCGGTCCCCGAACGGGCCGGCATGCCGACATGACGAAGGGCCTCGGACCGGTGACGGTCCGAGGCCCTTCGTGCGCTGTCGATGGGGGTACCCCCTGCTGTGAGAGCCCGGGGGAGCATCGGGGGTACTGCGCGCTGCGGCTCGGGGGCGGGAGATGCGTACTCGCTGTACGCGCCGCCAAGCTCAGGCTGTCGAGCGGGGTGGGTGTTGTCAGGCGGAGGCCTGACGGGCCCGGTTGCGGGCGGCGCGGCGCTTCATGGCGCGGCGCTCGTCCTCGCTGAGACCACCCCAGACGCCGGAGTCCTGACCGGACTCGAGCGCCCACTGCAGGCACTGCTCGATAACCGGGCAGCGACGGCAGACGGCCTTGGCTTCCTCGATCTGCAGCAGCGCAGGACCGGTGTTGCCGATGGGGAAGAAGAGCTCGGGGTCTTCCTCGCGGCAAACGGCGTTGTGACGCCAGTCCATGGCTGCTACCTCTCCTTGGTATTACGTGCAGGTTGCTTGTGAATGTGAACGCTTTCACGAATCCCTCAACAAGTGAAGGGCCGACCGCCAGGTCTCCCTGACCGTGGTCCTTTGAGTTGAAGAGGGGTTCCGGTGATCTCTGGGAGCCCGCTGTGGTGGGCCGTCCCGATCGCCAGGTAGAGACTCGCAAACCTCAGCGGCGGATACAACCCCTTCCAGAAAGTTTTTTTTGATTCCTCGGTGTCGACTAGGTCACAGCCGTACTTCCATGGGGTGGATCCTGGCCTAAACGTTCGAGTGAAAGGACTTTGGCCCGTTCTGCTCACACAATCACACGCAGTGCACGCCGTACGCCTGTGAACGTCACGCTCGTACGCAGCCCCAGGTGGTCACCGTCCATCTGGAGAGGCAGTGGCACCTTCGAATGCAAGGTGAACCGCGTCAAGTCGTGCAGTGGGACGGCATGCCTGCCATGGGGTCCCCGCTCCGGGGACGAAGTGAGCAACTGGGTGCCATACCGGGCAACCGCGGCCGTGGACAGGCGGCTGAGACCGAGTACGTCGAGTCCCTTGTCGAACGAGGCCTGAGGCGACGTGTACATGGGGCGATTGCCGAGGAACGTCCACGGCGAGGTGTTCGAGACTATGGCGACCACCAGATCGGTGACCGCGTCCCCGTCCTCCGGCTCCAGTGTGATCGTGCCCTGCCGGCGGTGCGGCTCGCCGAGGAACTGACGGACCACCTGACGCACGTAGAGAGCGTGTGTGGACCGCTTGCCGCGCTCACGCTGCTGTTCGACCCGCCCGACCACGCCCGCGTCGAAGCCCAGCCCCGCGTTGAACGTGAACCAGCGCGCCGGGACCGCCTCGTCCTCACTGCCCGGCGTCCCCGAGGTCAGGCCCAGGCCGACGGTGCGCTCGCTGCCCTCGCGCAGGGCGTCCAGGAGCGCCCCGGTGGCCTCCACGGCGTCGTTGGGCAGGCCCAGGGCGCGCGCGAAGACATTGGTGGAACCGCCGGGGACCACGGCGAGACGGGGCAGGCCCTCCGGATCGGGGCCGCGGTGCAGCAGGCCGTTCACGACCTCGTTGACGGTGCCGTCGCCGCCGAGCGCCACGACCAGGTCGACGTCCTCGCTCAGCGCGGCCTGCCGGCCGAGGTCGCGGGCGTGCCCCCGGTACTCGGTCGTGACCGCCTCCAGCTTCATCTCGCTGGCGAGCGCGTGGATGAGGACGTCGCGCGTACGTGCGCTTGTGGTGGTTGCCGCCGGATTGACCACGAGAAGTGCACGCATGGGGGCAGCGTACCTACTGGGCGGTACTCGGCCCAGGGCAGGTAGGGATCGGGTAAGAGGTGCGGACGTGAGCCTCCCCACGGGGGCGCACGCCCTGCGGGCTACGCTTCTGGGGTGAGCAGCGAGCGGAACCCCAACGAGACCACGGACGCCGCCGGGCCGCGCCCCTGGCGGCTGACCTGTGCGGCGGCGCTGTCCGCGCTGGAGGGGCTGGCGCTCGTCGTGGCCGGGGTCTGGATGCTCGTCCTCGGCCTCGGTGACTCCGAGGACCGGCAGCAGGCGCTCACCGGCGGAATCACCCTGGTCGTGCTGGCGCTGCTGCCCCTGCTGGCCGCGCGGGGGCTGCTGCTGCGGCGGAGCTGGAGCCGGGGTCCCGCCGTGGTCACGCACCTCATGGCGCTTCCGGTGGCCTACAGCCTGCTCCAGGCCGACAGCGTGGCCGTCCCGGCGGGCATCGGGCTGGCGGTCGTCGCGGTGGCGGGGCTCGTCCTGCTGGCGAACCGGGCGACGGGCCAGGCCCTCGGCATCCGGGGACCGGGCCGCGCGGACGAACCCAAGCGGTAGCGCCGCCTTCGCCCGGCGGACGCAAAGCGCGGTCGCGCGCGGCACCTGGATCGGCTGGGGGCCTTGCGCCCCGCCGGCCCGCCGAGGCCGGGTCCGTGGGGGCGTCGGCCCGTCGAGTGGGTTCCGCCGGGCGCCGGGCCCGCGGGGCGTCGGCCTGTTCGGTGGCTTCCGCCGGGCCCGGGGGGTGTCGGCCTGTTCGGTGGGTTCCGCCGGGCGCCGGGCCCGCCGAGGGCGGGCCGCAGCGGCTACTCCTCCACCAGCAGCTTCTCCCGCAGCTGCGCCAGCGTGCGTGCCAGCAGCCGCGACACGTGCATCTGCGAGATCCCGACCTCCTGCGCGATCTGCGACTGGGTCATGTTGCCGAAGAAGCGCAGCAGCAGGATGCGCTTCTCGCGCGGCGGCAGGTCCTCCAGGAGCGGCTTCAGCGACTCGCGGTACTCCACGCCCTCCAGCGCCTCGTCCTCCGCGCCCAGGGTGTCCGCGACCGCCGGGGACTCGTCGTCCGTGTCGGGCACGTCCAGGGACAGCGTGGAGTAGGCGTTGGCGGACTCCAGGCCCTCCAGGACCTCCTCCTCGGAGATGGCGAGCTTCTCCGCGAGCTCGTGCACCGTGGGGGAGCGGCCGTGCAACTGGGACAGCTCGGCCGTGGCCGTGGTGAGCGCCAGGCGCAGCTCCTGCAGCCGGCGCGGCACGCGGACCGCCCAGCCCTTGTCCCGGAAGTGCCGCTTGATCTCGCCGACCACCGTCGGGGTCGCGTACGTGGAGAACTCCACGCCGCGCTCCGGGTCGAACCGGTCGACGGACTTGATCAGGCCGATCGTCGCCACCTGGGTCAGGTCGTCCAGCGGCTCCCCGCGGTTGCGGAAGCGGCGGGCGAGGTGCTCGACGAGCGGCAGGTGCATACGGACCAGCTGGTTGCGCAGCTCCGCGTAGCGCGGGTCGCCCTGGTTCAGCTGACGCAGTTCGACGAACAGGGTGCGCGCGCCCGTGCGGTTCTGGGGATCGTGCGGTGCGCCGTGCGCGCCCGGCAGACCGTGCGCGTCGTCCTCTGAGAATCGCTCGTGCTCGCTCATCGTCCCGCCCGTTGCCCTTCCCCGAGCCCTCGCCCCCTCCCCCGCACGAGCGGGGGGACCCCCGTGGCCAGGGGCGGCCCCCTCCCGCGCCGGAGGTGCGTCCGGCGGGGCACCATCCTGCTCCCGCTGCCCGTCGCGCGCGAGGCGTGCCCCCAGGGGGTCGTCCTCCGGATGCGGTCTGGCCTGCTCGGGGATGCCGTCGATGCCGCCCGCCGCGCGCCGAGATGCGGCCGACCCGCTCGGGCCGCCCTCCGCCCTGCCCTCGGCCGCCTCCGGACGGGACGGCGTCGTCCCGTCCCCGGCCGGCAGCCCCCGTGTGCCGCGCTCTTCGTCCCGCACCGGCCCGTCCCCGTTCCTCACGCCGGCCCGGGTCCGGCGCCGCGCTGTTTGTAGAGGCTGATCGACACGGTCTTGTCGTCGTCGACCGCGGAGGAGACCTTGCCCGCGAGGGCGGACAGCACGGTCCAGGCGAAGGTGTCCCGCGAGGGGGCGTGACCGTCCGTCGTCGGGGCCGAGACGGTGACCTCCAGCGAGTCGTCGACGAGCCGGAAGACGCAACTGAGCACCGAGCCGGGCACGGCCTGCTGCAACAGGATCGCGCAGGCCTCGTCCACGGCGATGCGCAGGTCCTCGATCTCGTCCAGGGTGAAGTCCAAGCGGGCCGCGAGGCCGGCCGTGGCCGTACGCAGCACCGACAGGTAGGCACCCGCAGCCGGCAGCCGGACTTCCACGAAGTCCTGGGTCGCGGGCTCGCCTGCGTTCTGGGACACCCTCACCTCCAAGGGGAGTACATGCTTGCTCGGGGCCGAGGGGTCGCCCCCCGGGCCAACGCGATTCGTGGTTCTGCGGTGACGCTACCGCGCTCGTGACATTACTGTCCCGGGACCCCGGCCCCACGCTGTCACTCATAGTAAAGCTCCGAACACGCTCCGTGGCTAGAGGGTTCGCGGGCCCAATCGGTAACAGCGTGTGCCGGGTTGACGTACCCAGACGTCAGACGGTCGAACCGTCCGGATTCCCGCTCACGCGAGCACGTGGTCGACGAAGCACCAGCGCCAGTCCTCGCCGGGCTCCAAGGTCCGCATCACCGGGTGCCCGGTGTCCTCGTGATGCCGGGTCGCGTGCCGCCCGACCGACGAGTCGCAGCAGCCGACGTGCCCGCAGGTCAGGCAGAGCCGCAACTGCACCGGGTGCGTACCGTCGGCCAGGCACTCCGGGCACGTCTCGCTCATCGGCTCGGGCTCGGGGTGCGGCAGCGCGCCGGCGTGCGTGCACTGTTTCATGATTGCCAGGTTACGACGGCTGTACGGGTGGCCGCGCGCAGAAACAAAGGGCGGGTGGGCGATGAACACGATGCCGCTGCTGTTGCTGGTGGCGGGCAGCGCCGCGGTGGCCGGGGCCGCCCGGCGGACCCCGGTGCCGGCGCCGCTGCTGCTGGTCGCCGTCGGACTGGCGGCCTCCTACATCCCCGGGGTGCCCGACTACGCCCTCGATCCCGAGGTCGTCCTGCCGCTGCTGCTGCCGCCCCTGCTCTACACGTCGGCCATCGAGAGCTCCTACCTCGACCTGCGGGCGCAACTGCGGCCCGTCGCACTGCTGTCGGTGGGCTACGTGCTCTTCGCGACGTTCGTGGTCGGCTGGGCCGCGTACATGATCGTGCCGGGGCTGCCGCTGACGGCGGCACTGGTGCTGGGCGCCGTGGTCGCACCGCCGGACGCGGTCGCGGCGACGGCGGTCGCGCGCCGGGTCGGGCTGCCCTCGAGGATCACCACCATCCTCCAGGGCGAGTCCCTGCTCAACGACGCCACCGCGATCACCGCCTACAAGGTGGCGCTCGCGGCCGCCGTGGGCGAGGGCGCGACCTGGGCCGGGGGCATCGGCGAGTTCCTGCTCGCGGCGTTCGGCGGCGTCGGTGTCGGGCTGGTGCTGATGGCGCCGCTCCACTGGCTGCGCACGCACCTGAAGGAGGCGCTGCTCCAGAACACCCTCTCCCTGCTGATCCCGTTCGTCGCGTACGGCGTCGCCGAGCAGCTGCACGCCTCCGGCGTCCTCGCGGTCGTCACGGTCGCCCTCTACCTCGGGCACCGCGCGTGGGAGGTCGACTTCGCCACCAGGCTCCAGGAGGAGGCGGTGTGGAGGATGGTGGCGTTCATCCTGGAGTCGGCGGTGTTCGCGCTGATCGGGCTGCAGCTCCACGTCGTGACGGCCGGCCTGGGCCGCGACCAGGGCGCCGCCGCGGCCTGGTACGCGGTCGCCCTCTTCCTGGTCGTCGTCGCGACCCGGTTCGTCTGGGTGTACCCGGCGACGTTCCTGCCGCGGAGGTTCTCGCGGCGGATCCGGGAGCGCGAGGAGAACCCCACCTGGAAGGGGGCGATGGTCATGGGCTGGGCCGGCATGCGGGGCGTGGTCTCCCTGGCCATCGCCTTCTCGATCCCCGTCGTCCTGCACGGCGGGGAGCCCTTCCCGCAGCGCAACCTGCTGCTGTTCCTGACCTTCACCACGGTCATCGGGACGCTGGTGGTGCAGGGCCTCACGCTGCCGCCGCTGATCCGGATGCTGCGGTTCCCCGGCCGTGACGCGCAGGCCGTGACCCTCGCCGAGGCCAACGCCCAGGCCCAGGCCTCGCGGGCCGCCGAACAGCGCCTGGAGGAACTGCTCGCCGACGAGCGCAACGCCCTGCCCGGGCCACTGGCCGACCGGCTCCGCTCGGCGCTGGAGCGCCGCCGCAACGCCGTGTGGGAGCGGCTCGGGCAGGTCAACCCGGTCACCGGGGAGAGCGTCGACGACACCTACCGCAGACTGTCCCGGGAGGTGATCAGCACCGAGCGGTCGGTGTTCGTACGGCTGCGGGACGGCCGCTACATCGACGACGAGATGCTGCGGACGCTGCTGCGCAGACTCGACCTGGAGGAGGCCGCCGCCTACCGCGAGGCGGCCGCCTAGGCCCGACGGAGCGCGCCCGGGGGAGGCCGGGCCGGTCGGAATCGTCCGGGCGCGTCACGACGGGGGGAACGGCCGGCCGGTGACGACCGCGGTGATCGTCGTCCCGCGCGGGAAGGCGCCCTCCTCGGCCAGGCGGACGAGTGCGTACAGCAGCTTGGCGACGTACAGACGCTCGACGGGCACGCCGTGGCGCCCGGTGAAGTCCTCCGCGAAGGCGCCGAGTTCGGGGCCGGTGCGGGCGTAACCGCCGAAGTGGAAGCGGTCGTCCAGGGACCAGGACCCGCGGCGGGCCCCGAACGCCTCCTCCTGCAGGGCCTGTACGCCGGCGCCCAGGAAGCCTCCCTTGAGGACCGGTATCCCGAGCGCCCGCTGGCCGGGGGCCAGCCCGGCGGCGAGGCCCGCGAGGGTTCCGCCGGTGCCGCAGGCCACGGCGGCGACGTCGGTGCGGCCGCGCAGTTCGCGGCCGAGCTCGCGGCAGCCGCGTACGGCGAGGCTGTTGCTGCCGCCCTCGGGGACGACGTGGGCGTCGCCCGCACCGGCGGCGCGCAGGACCGCGGCGAGGGTCTCCGGCTCGGCCTTGCGCCGGTACGTCGCCCGGTCCACGAAGTGCAGGCGCATGCCGTCGGCCACGCACCGGGCGAGCGAGGGGTTCAGGGGGCGGTAGGCGAGCTCCTGGCCGCGGACCACGCCCACGGTGGGCAGGCCGAGCAGGCGTCCCGCGGCGGCGGTGGCGCGCAGGTGGTTGGAGTACGCGCCGCCGAAGGTGACGATCGGCCGGCCGGCCGCGGCGCGCAGGTTCGGGGCGAGCTTGCGCCACTTGTTGCCGATCAGCTCGGGGTGGATCAGGTCGTCCCGTTTGAGCAGCAGGCGCAGGCCGCGGCCGGTGAACCGGTCGTCGGCGACCTCCTGCAGGGGCGACGGGAGCCGGGGTGCGAGGTCGGCGAGGCCGGCGGCGGGGCTGGTCACCCGCCCATTGTCACCGAGGGGCCGCGGGCCGGCCCCTCGGCCAGGGTCCTGCGGCCGTCGTGGGCGGCGGGCGCGGGCGGCCCCTTCCGCCTCCCGGGCGGGGCGCCGTCCTGCCCTGGGCGGTGGTGATCCATTCCCGCTCTTTCGGGTAATGGCACGGGCACGCTCCGTGATGGAAGGCTTGCTCACGCACATCGATGCCCGGCTTCTGAAGCGCCGGGCATGACCGGGAGGGCAATTCTCTATGTCGGTAGGCGAAGAGGTCCGCACGGAGCAGGGCCGGCCGCAGCAGAGCCTCGGCACCGCGGCCGCGCGGAACCTGGCCACCACCACCAAGTCCGTTCCCCAGATGCAGGAGATCAGCTCGCGCTGGCTCCTGCGCATGCTGCCCTGGGTCGACGTGCAGGGCGGCACGTACCGGGTGAACCGGCGGCTGACCTACGCCGTCGGCGACGGCCGCATCACCTTCGTGAAGACCGGCGAACGGGTCGAGGTCATCCCCGCGGAGCTCGGCGAACTGCCGGTGCTGCGGGCGTACGAGGACGAGGAGGTGCTCTCCGAGCTCGCCCGGCGCTGCCGGCAGCGGGCCATCGGAGCCGGACAGGTGATCGCCTCGTTCGGCAACCAGGCCGACGAGGTCTTCCTGCTGGCGCACGGCAGGGTCGAGAAGATCGGCACCGGGCCGTACGGGGACGACCAGGTCCTCGGCGTCCTCGCCGACGGGGCCCACTTCGGCGAGCAGGCGCTGCTCGACCCGGACGCCATCTGGGAGTACACGGCCCGTGCGGACACCGCGTGCACGGTGCTCGTCCTGTCCCGTCAGGACTTCGAGCAGGTCGCGGAGCGTTCGCAGTCCCTGCGCGACCACCTGCAGAGGCTCCGCTCGATCCCCGCGCAGCGCACCAACAAGTACGGCGAGAAGGAGGTCGAGCTGGCCGCCGGCCACAACGGCGAGCCGGACATCCCCCACACCTTCGTCGACTACGAGGCCAGCCCCCGCGAGTACGAGCTGAGCATCGCCCAGACCGTCCTGCGCATCCACTCGCGCGTGGCCGACCTCTACAACCAGCCGATGAACCAGACGGAGCAGCAGATCCGCCTGACCGTCGAGGCGCTGAAGGAGCGCCAGGAGCACGAACTGATCAACAACACGGAGTTCGGGCTGCTCCACAACTGCGAGTACGACCAGCGCATCCAGCCGCACGACGGCGTGCCCGGCCCCGACGACATGGACGAACTGCTCAGCCGGCGGCGCGGCACCAAACTGTTCCTCGCCCACCCGCGGGCGATCGCCGCGTTCGGCCGCGAGCTCAACCGGAGGGGACTGGTCCCGGAGACCATCGACATGGGCGGCAACCGCATCCCCACCTGGCGGGGCGTGCCCATCTTCCCGTGCAACAAGATCCCCGTCAGCGAGGCCCGGACCAGTTCGATCATCGCGTTGCGCACCGGCGAGCAGGACCAGGGCGTCATCGGCCTGAGGGCGAGCGGCATCCCGGACGAGATCGAACCGAGCCTGTCCGTCCGGTTCATGGGCATCAACGAACAGGCCGTCATCAAGTACCTCGTCACCGCCTACTACTCGGCGGCGGTCCTGGTGCCGGACGCGCTCGGCGTCCTGGAGAACGTCGAGGTCGGGCGTTGGAGCTGACACCGTCCGCCCGTACGCGGTGTTCCCGCCGGCCGGGACGGGTAGATCCCGGGAGTACGCCCCGAGTGCCGGCACCGCAAGCGCCACCGTCCGCGGACTCTCCGAGGGGGACGCCATGGCCGAGTTCATGACGGAGACCACGCAGCGCCCCATTCCCAAGCCCCGTCCCGCCATGGTGCCGCGTCCGGCGGGAGCGCCACCGCCCGCATCACCCGCCGGGGCGCCACCGCGCTCCGTCGAGGTCGCCGGCACCGGTCCGGACGGACCCGGCGACGCGCAGGACGCGGCGGTGATCCTGGACCGTGCCAGGGAGGCGGTGGACCCCGCACTCCGGTCGGCCGTCGAGTCGCTGCCCGGTGAGATCCGCCGGATCGCGTCCTACCACTTCGGCTGGCAAGAGGCGGACGGCACACCGTCGGCGGCGCCCGCGGGCAAGGCTGTCCGGCCCGCGCTCGTCCTCGCCGCGGCGGCGGCGCTCGGCGGGGAGAGACCACGGGCGGCGGCGGTACGGGCCGCGGCCGCGGTGGAACTGGTCCACAACTTCACGCTTTTGCACGACGACGTGATGGACCGGGACGCGACGCGTCGCCACCGGCCCACGGTGTGGACCGTGTTCGGGGACTCCGACGCGATCCTCGCCGGGGACGCTCTCCAGGCACTCGCCCTGGGTGTGCTCGCCGAGGATCCCCACCCGGCGTCCCGGGCGGCCGCCGCCCGGCTCGCGGCCTGCGTGGTGGAGCTGTGCGCGGGCCAGCAGGCCGACACCGCTCTGGAGACACGCGCACCCGGCGAGGTCACGCTCGCCGAGGTGCTCGCCATGGCCGAGGCCAAGACGGGCGCGCTGCTCGGCTGCGCCTGCGCCGTCGGCGCGCTGTACGCGGGGGCGGCGGGGGAGGACGTCGAGGCGCTGGACGCGTTCGGCCGCCAGGCCGGGCTGGCCTTCCAGCTCATCGACGACGTGATCGGCATATGGGGGGACCCGGGCCGTACCGGCAAGCCGGCCGGTGCCGACCTGATCGCCCGCAAGAAGTCCCTGCCGGTGGTCGCCGCGCTCACCTCCGGCACCCCGGCGGCCGCCGAACTCACCGAGCTGTACGCCGAGCCCTACCGGGAGGAGGACGGAGAACCGGAGCGCACGGCACGCGCGGTGGAACGGGCCGGCGGGCGGGACTGGGCGCAGGACCAGGCGGCCGACCGGATGGCCCGGGCCCTGGACGAGCTGGCCCGTGCCGTCCCGGACCCGGAGGCCGCCGGCGGCCTGCTCGCCCTGGCCGAGTTCGTGACCCGGCGCACCAGCTGACCCCGGCGCCGGCACCGAGGACCCCGGTGCCACCGGGACCGTACGGTCCCTGACCCCGTACGGCCGCCAGTGGCGCCGGACCGGCGGGTCCCGCACTTCCCCACGGTGTGCGGGACCCGCTCCCTCGATCGGCACCCAGTAGGCTCAACTCCCGTCAGAGGCAGGCGGCTTGAGCTGAAGGGGCGGACAGATGGGTGTGGCGGTACGCGCGGCCGGCGAGGACGACCGCGCACTGGTCGTGCGGCTGCTGGACGAGGCCTTCCAGGACGACCCCGTGAGCAGCTGGGTCTTCCCGGAGCGGGAGCACCGCCGTGCGACGCACCACCGGCTGATGGCCGCCTTCACCGACATCGTGTTCGCCGAGGGCCGGATCGACATCACCGAGGACGGGTCGGCGTGCGCGCTGTGGCTGTCCGTGCCCGCCGGCGACCATGCGGAGGACGGCGGCGCGTCCGGTGGCGCGTCCGGGGAGGTGGACGACGCCGTACGGCTGCGTGAGGGCGTCGACCCGGCGAACGAGCGCGTCGAACGGATCGCCCGGCTGACGGCCGAGGCGCACCCCGCTGGCCGCGCCCACGAGTACCTCTGGATGATCGCCGTCGCACCCGCCCGCCAGGGCGAGGGCCTCGGCACCACACTCGTCCGGCACGTCCTCGACCGCTGCGACCGCGCGGGGCTGCCGGCCTATCTGGAGGCGAGCAGCGCCCGCAGCGCCCGGCTGTACGAGCGCCTCGGCTTCGCCTTCACCGACCGCACCCTGGACCTGCCCGACGGTCCGCGGATGTGGCCGATGTGGCGCGAGCCGCGGGTCTGAGACACCGGCCGGAACGCCCCCGCGGAACGTCCGGGGCCGGTCGCCGGCGGAGGCGGCGTACGCACCCTGCCGCTGAGCCGCCGTCGCCACGGTCCTGCGCTCACCGGCCCCAGCGGCCCACCGCGCCGGGCGGACAGCCGGATGCCGTGGGCGCCGGGCGCACACCGTCCCGGATGCCGTGGGCGCCGGGCGCTCCGGGAGCAGCCGCTACCGCGGCGACGTGCGTCGGGCGGCGCCCCGTGGCCGCCGGTTCTACGCTGAGGACATGGACGAGAAGCACGTCTGCCCGTCCTGCGGGCAGCCCGTGGAGACGGTCGTCCGGCGTCACAAGACGCTGGGCGCGTGGGTGCCGGTGTGGAAGCCCGGGCCGTGCCGGAACACCGGGTGCGCGGCGTACGAAGGCCCCGCCTCCGCCCCCGCCGTCCCGGACCCCGGCTCCTCCGCCGCCGCCCGACCTGCCCCCGGCCGGTCCGCCGACCAGCCGTCCCCGAAGCAGCCCTGAAGCACCGCGCGCCCCGGCCGTCGGGGACCGGTCCCTGTGGGCACCGGAGAGCGGAGGGCGGGCCGGCGGCGGGCTGGGCGGAAGCCGAGGGACGCCCCCGGACCCGGAAGCCGACCGACGACGGGGGCGTCGGGCACCCGCCCCGAGGAGGAATCGGAGCACTCGGGGGACCTCAGCAGGTGCAGCGGCCGTTCCTCAGCCGCCGGAACGCTCCATGAACCGCAGCAGGTTCCCCGCGGGGTCCCGGAACGCGCAGTCGCGCACGCCGTAGGGCTGGTCCATCGGTTCCTGGACGACCTCGCCGCCCTGTTCGCGCACCCGCTGGTGGAGCGCGTCGCAGTCGGCGGTGGTGAAGATGACCCCGCGCAGCACGCCCTTGGCCAGCAGTCTTGCCATGGCCTCCTTGTCGGCGGGGGAGGCGTCCGGGTTGGCGGCGGGCGGCTCCAGCACGATCTCCACGTCCGGCTGGAGTGGCGACCCGACGGTCACCCAGCGCATCCCCTCGAAGGACACGTCGTTGCGCACCTCGAGGCCCAGCACGTCCCGGTAGAACGCGAGCGCCTTGTCGTGGTCGTCCACGGCGATGAAACACTGGCGGAGTTTGAGGTCCATGCCTTCAACCTAGGCCCGCGGCGCGCGGGCCCGCCCGCCCGGGGCGGGTGAAGGCACGGGCCACGCAGGGCGGGATCGCCGCACCGTCCTCGTGCGATCGCGCCCGGTAGGCGCTCGGGGTCTCGCCCACCAGCTCGGTGAAGCGGGAACTGAACGACCCCAGCGAGGTGCAGCCGACCGCCATGCAGACCTCGGTCACGCTCAGGTCGCCGCGCCGGAGCAGCGCCTTGGCACGCTCGATCCGGCGGGTCATCAGGTAGCTGTAGGGCGTCTCCCCGTAGGCGGCCCGGAAGCTGCGCTGGAAGTGGCCGGGCGACATGAGCGCGGTACGCGCGAGCGCGGTCACGTCCAGCGGGGCGGCGTACTCGCGGTCCATGCGGTCACGGGCCCGGCGCAGCCGTACCAGGTCTTCTGGCGTCACCCGGCCAGCATGGCACGACGACGCCCCGCCGGCGCCGGATCGGCCCGGAACGAGCACGTCGGCGTGCACGGGCCGCTGTGCCCGTGGCGCGTTCCCTGCCGACCCGGAGTGCGGGTCGTGCCGGCGGGCGGCTCGGCGGGCGGGACGGGACGCGGACGCGCACCCGGGACGGCCCCGCCGCCCGCCCGCCGCCTCCTCACTCCGCGCGGTGCGGCCCGTGGCGGGCGACCTGCAGGCGGACCTCGGTGGGCATGTCCGGGGAGCCGGTGGACCGGCGGGCGGTGCGCAGCGGGCCCTCGCAGAGGGCTTCGAGGGCGGCGCCGGGGGCCTCCTGCGGGGTGAGGGTGAGCCTGACGCGGGTGCGGGGGCGGGCGCTCCGGCCGGTGATGCGGACGGCCGCGTGCTCGACCCCCGGCAGGGCACCGGCCTCGGCGGCGATCGCGTCGCTCAGCGCGCGGTCGCGCAGTTCGACGCCCTCCTGCGGGGACGTGCCGCCGACGGGCAGTGTCCCGGGGTGGCGCCGGCGCAGCTGGGCGAGCAGCCACCACAGCGCCAGCAGGGTTACAACGGCGAGCGCGGCGATGACCGCGGGCCACCACCACCAGCCCTGGCCGCTCCAGCGGATCCGGTCGGTGGAGCTGAGCAGGACGTCGTCCGCCGTGGTCAGGGGCCACCCGGGGGGCGGGACCAGGCCCTGTCGCCGGTAGACGTCGAACCCGGCGGAGAGGACCAGCAGGCAGCCGCCGAGCAGGACCAGTCCGGCGAGGGCCAGCAGGCAGCGGTTGAGCAGACGCGGCGTCATGGTGCGGGCCTTTCCGGCTCGGGGGTTCTCGGTCAGTTCCTGCGTCGCCGCACCCGTACGACCATGCGGGGCGGGCGGGCGAGGGCGAGCCGGTCGCGCTCGTCGCGGAGGACGGCGGTGAGGTCGTCCCGCACCTGCCGGATGTCACGGAAGCGGGCGCGTGCGCGGACCTTGACGCGGTGGCGGCGCACCCGGACGTGCGCGTCGCTGACCCCCGGCACCCGCAGGGCAGCGTCGCGCAGCAGGTCGGCGGCGCCGTCGCGGTCCAGGGAGGCCCGCACCCGGGGGCAGCCGGCGGGGGAGCGCAGCGGCAGCTGGTGGCGCAGACCGGGGGTGAGGGCCAGGACGATCAGCCAGACGCCGAGAGCGGCGGCCACCGCGGCTCCCGTGAGCATCCACAGGTCGTCCACGGGCCGGGTGGCCAGTTCGCCGGCCAGCTGCCGCCGCCAGGCCGAGGCACGGCGTCCCGCCCGTACGGCGACGACGTCGATCAGCGCCGCGCCCGCCGCCACGAGCACCACCGCGGCGGCCAGGGCGGCCGGGATCCGGCGCGCGGACCACGGGCGGTGGCTCCGGCGGCCTCCCCGGTGGCGTCCGCCGCCCTCACCGGCCGTCGGGCCGGGTGGAGTCGGCGTGTCGGGGTCGGGCGGAGCGGGCTCCGCCGGCTCCCTCGGTTCCTCGGGGTCCTTCGTCAGCGGCACCGCGGCCCGGCGCGCGGACGGCGCGGAGCCGTGAGCCGGAGGTCCCGGGTCGGATGTCATGGCCGGTCCTCCTTCTGCGTGGCGTGTCCGGCGGCCGGGGCCGCCGGCGGGCTCAGCCGACCCGTCCCCCCGTCTCGGCGGCGCTCACCAGCCGCCGGACGGTGAGGGTCACCTCGCCCACCTCCAGGCCGGTCAGCTCAGCCACCCGTTCGGCGACGTCGTGCCGGATCCGCTCGCAGACGTGCGGGATGTCGGTGGGATAGGGCAGGTCGAGGGACAGGTGCAGGCGCACGGAACCGGTCCGGGTGGCCGCCGTCGCGCCGGGCCTCGCCGGTCCGCCCCGGCCGGGCGGCACGGCCCCGCGCCGGGACTGGGCCGTGCGTGCGGCCTGCGCGGCGATACGGGCGACCACCCGGTCCGGGATGACGGTGGCGCCCCGTTCGGCCGGAGGAGGCAGGCCGGTGTCCCGCGCGGGCGGGCCGGGCCCTTCCCCGGGGAGCGGGGGACCCGGCCGGGTCCTCACCGCTGCCTCCGGCCACGCAGGTCGAGGTCGCCCTGCACGGCGAGGCCGACGATCAGCCCCGCCACGCCCAGGACCAGAACCAGCAGGAACGCCCAGAAGCCGCCGAAGTAGCCGGCGAAACCCAGGGCCATGCCGGCCGCCAGGCCCGTCGTCGCTGTGTTCATCACGCACTCACCCGTCTCGCACAGGTAGGTCGTCGTCCGCGCGGGGTCCGCAAGAGCCCGGGACGCGACGGTGGATCACCTCACGCGGCCCTCTTCCGGTGCGGCCTCTTCCTCCTCGTCGGGCAGGTGGACGTCGTCGACGGCCACGTTCACCTCGACGACCTCCAGCCCCGTCATCCGCTCCACCGCGCTGATCACGTTGGTGCGCACGACGCCGGCGACGTCGACGATGGAGACGCCGTACTCGACGACGACGTCCAGATCGACCGCGGCCTGGCGCTCGCCGACCTCCACCTTCACCCCCCGGGTGAGGCCGCCGCCCGTCCCGGGAACGCGTTCCCGCACGGCGCCGAGGGCGCGGGCCATCCCCGCTCCCAGGCTGTGGATGCCCGGCACCTCGCGTGTGGCCATGCCCGCGATCTTGGCCACCACGCCGTCCGCGATGGTGGTCCTGCCGCGTGTCTCGGCCGGAGCCCCGGCCCCGGTGCGGCCCTTCAGCGCGCTCACACCCGTGTCGGGCCTGTCGCCCCCGCCGACGCTGGTGATGTTGTCCGTCATGGCGTTCGCCTCGCTCGGTCGGCCGGACACCGGCGTGGTGTCCGTCGCCACGTTGGACACACCGGGCGGCACATCTCTCACGTCCGTGAGCTGTGACGTGCGTCACAGGACGGTGAGGGGGTACTCGCCCGCTTCCGAGACTTGTGCGGGAGCGCCATGACCGAACGCACTGGTTTCCGACCGCTGGAGGCCGATCTGCCGGACCGGCTGCTGGCCGTACGGGCGGCCGAGGGGGACACGGACTCCTTCGCCGTCCTGGTGCGGCGGCACAGCCGGTCGCTGCTGGTCCTGGCGCGTTGCATGCTCGACAGCCCCCAGGACGCCGAGGAGGCCGTGCAGGACGCCTTCGTCAGCGCCTGGCGGCGACTGCCGGAATACCGCCACGGCGCGGAGTTCCGCACCTGGATCCACCGGATCACCGTCAACCGCTGCCTCACCGTCCGGCGTCGCCGGCCGCCGCCCCTGTCCCTGGAGACGGTCGTCGAACCGGCGGCGGGCGACGCCTGGAGCCAGCCCGCCCGGTGCGCCGAGCAGGACGCGGCCACGGCCGCGCTGGTCCGCGCGCTGGCCGAGCTGGACGCCGGGCAGCGGGTCTGCTGGCTGCTGAGGGAACTGCAGGGCCTGACCTACAAGGAGATCGCCCACGTGACACGGACCAGTGAGCAGACCGTGCGGGGCAGACTGTTCAGGGCACGCCGGTCCCTCCAGGAGGCGATGGACCCATGGCGCTAGACGACCCGCACGCCAGGCCCCCGGAATTCTCCGGAGCCGACGGGTCCCGGACCGGTGCGGCCGCCGCCGGCGGGTCCCCGTTCCCGGGTGACGAGGTACTGCCCTGCGGCCGCCTCCTCAGCCGGGCCTGGGAGCAGGCGAGGGACGCGGCACCGGCCGCGGACCCGCACACGGGGTCCTGTCCGTACTGCCGAGCGGCCGTCGGGGAACTGGCCGCGGTGAACGCGGCCACCCGGGCCCTGCGCGCCGAGGCCCCGCCGGGCCTGGACACCCTCGCCGACCGCGTCATGGACGTCGTCGAAGCGGAGGTCCGGCCCGGACCGCTGCTGCCGCTGCCCGACCCGGAGCGGGACCTGCGGATCGCCGAGAGCGCCGCGGCGAAGGTGCTGCGGCGGGCCGCGGACACGGTGCCCGGCGCGCGGGCGGCGACCTGCCGGCTCGTCCCCGAGGGCGCCGACGTGCGGGTGACCATGACCGTGGCCGCCGCCCTCGACCGCCCGCTGCCGGACCGGGTCCGTCAGGTGCGCCGGTCCGTCCTGCACTCGGCCGGACAGGACCTGGGAGTGGCCGTGACGGCCGTCGACATCACCGTCGTCGACGTGCTGGAGCCCTGGCCGCCGCCCGGCCCCGCGGGCTCCGGCCCTCCCGCGGGCTCCGGCCCTCCTGCGGGCGGTGGTGCGGGGTGACTGCCGCCGGCCCGTCCGCTCTCCTCGGCATCGCGGCCGAGGCGGCCCTCGCGGTGCCCGGTACGGCCGGTCTCCAGCCCCGCCCCGTCCACCGCCTCGCGGCGGCCGTCGCGCCCACAGGGAGGGACCCCACGCCGCGCACCATCCCGCCCGAGGCGGGCATCCGCGCCGACCGGGCGCCGGACGGCCCGGGATGGCACATCGAGGTGCGCTGCGTCCTGACCGCGGGCCACCGGGTGCTGGACACCGCCAGGAACGTCCACGACCGGGTGCGCACCGCCGTCACCTCCCACCTCGCCGCCCACGGCGGCGCCGAGCCGGTCACCGTCGCGGTCACCGTGACCGCCGTCACCACCCACCACGACCCGCCCTGAGTACGGCGCTCACCGGGCTGGCCCTTACCCGTCCTCGTTGCCGACGCACCGTGCCCACCCGCGGCCGGGCGAAGAAAAACCGCACCCTACTGACAGGCCGGGCCGGTGACCCGCGGTGATGCTTGCCGCAGGTCGTTGAGCCGGTATTTTCCTGATGGCCGGCGATGGCGTACGACGGTCCCGGCTGGGTGTCCTGCGGACTGTGCGCGGATTGCCCGGCTTACAGATCTTCGTCGTCGACGGGTTCCGGTTCGCGGATGTAGGCGAGGTCCACCACGTAGCGCTCGGTGACCGGGGGGTTGTTCCACGCCTGGGTGAGGTGGTCCTCGAAGGTGTCGTCGGTGGGGTGGTCGAGCGTCGTGGCGTAGTAGTCGGCTGTCGCCTGCCGGTTCTCCCACCAGGTGTGGCCTTCGTACACGCCGGGGCGGGGCAGGGTCATCTCCCCTGCCGGGCCGTATTCCAGTTGGTTGACGACGAGGACGCCGGTCTCCGACTCGATGCTGACAGCAACGTGGCCTTCGGCCTCGGCGGGCGGGTGGGGTGCGATGTCCCAGACGCGGATGGCTACCTCGACTTCGATGTCGGGCTGCAGGCTGAGGAGGTAAAGGTGGTAGCCGTTGCCGGCGACCACCTGCCTGCGGGCAGCGGCCATGGCGTCGTCATCGCTGAGATCGGCATCGGCGTCGTAGACCTCCACGACGCGGCGGGCCGGTGTGGCCTTGCAACGGTATTCGGCCAGGAGCGCCATGGGGCCGCTGCCTTTCTGCTAGTTGGTGACCTTGATGTAGAAGGCGTCGCCGTCCAGCACGCGGTTGAGGGTGTACATCTGGTCGAGCCCGCGACCGCCGGTCTCATGGTCGTCGCCGTCGGTCAACCGTACGGAGAACCGGTTGTCGCCCTTGGTGGAACCATCCTTCGTCGCTCGCCGCATCGGCCTGCGCATAGGCGAGCTGCTCAACCTCAAGGTGTGGGACGTCGATCTCAAGGCCGGCACCATCCGCGTCGAGCGGCGGCGACTCCAGTCGGGGAAGATCGGTCCGCCTGAGACCGCCAAGTCCCCACGTACGGTGCCGGCCGGAGAGGTCGTCACCCATGCTCTCCTCGCGCACCTCGCCGCCCGCCCCCCAGGGAGTGGCTGTTCACCATGGAGGAGGGGGGAGCCCTCAACTACCGCCGCTGGCAGGCGGAGTGGAACTGTGCTCGCAGGGCGCTCCAGGCGGGGAGAACGCGGCTGCCGAGCGTGAGGGGCGCAAGCCCGTCCAGCCGCAGCACATGGTGACCCACGGCCTGCGCGACGTCTTCACCTCCGCGCTCATCGCCGGCGGGGCGGGCGTCGAACAGGTGCAGATCGTCCTCGGCCACGCGTCCACCGTCATCACCGTGCGTAGCTACGCCCACCTGTGGCCGGGCGAAGAAGACCGCACCCGGGCCGTCATGGACGCCGTGGTCGGCGGCCCGCGGGCCGGGTGCGGACAGCCAGGCCCTTTGACCCGCGAAAGCGCGGGTCAAAGGGCCTGGGTAAAGATCAGGCCTTCTTGGTCTCCCAGAAGATCTTGTCGATCTGGGCGATGTAGTCCAGCGCCTTCTGGCCGGTGGCCGGGTCGGTGGACGCCTTCGCCGCGGAGAGCGCCTTCAGGGTGTCGTTGACGAGCTGGTGCAGCTCCGGGTACTTCTCGAAGTGCGGCGCCTTGAAGTAGTCGCTCCACAGCACGGACACGTGGTGCTTCGCGAGCTCCGCGCGCTGCTCCTTGATGACGGCGGCACGCGTCTGGAAGTGCGGGTCGTCGTTGCCGGCCATCTTCTCCTGGATGGCCTTCACCGACTCCGCCTCAATGCGGGCCTGGGCCGGGTCGTACACACCGCAGGGCAGGTCGCAGTGCGCGCTGACCTTGACCTTGGGGGCAAACAGGCGGGAAAGCATGGAGCATTCCTTCCTCGTGATCGTCTTCTCAGGTGGGACATTACTCCCTGCACGACCTGTTTTCGCGAGTGCCCCCATGGGCTTAGGGCAAAAGTCCGGGGCGAGACGGAGACTGGTGGAGGAAGACCAGGGGAGGTGCCCGGTGATGCCGGAGTCGTCGCGCGAGACGGGCCGCGCGGGTGCGGTCCTGCCCTTCGGGCTGGCCGAGGTGACCGGGCCGTCCATGGTGCCCACGCTGTACCACGGCGACCGGCTCGTGGTGCAGTACGGAGCCCGGATCCGCCCGGGCGACGTCGTCGTCCTGCGGCACCCGTTCCAGCAGGACCTGCTCGTCGTCAAGCGCGCAGCGGAGCGCCGCGAGGGCGGCTGGTGGGTGCTGGGGGACAACGCGTACGCGGGGGGCGACAGCACCGACTACGGAACCGTGCCCGAGGACCTGGTCCTGGGCAAGGTCCGCTTCCGCTACCGGCCGCCCGGCGCCGGCCGGCTCTCACCGCTGGCGCGGGTGCGCTGGGCGCTTTCGGCCGCCCGGCCCGTTCTGGCCGGGCGGTCGGCCTCCAGGCGCTTGCGGGCGCGGTAGGCGGCCACGTTGGCGCGGGTCGCGCAGCGGTCGGAGCAGTAGCGCCGGGAGCGGTTGGTCGAGGTGTCGAGGTAGGCGTTGCGGCAGGGTGCGGCCTGGCACAGGCCGAGCCGGTCGACGCCGTACTCGGTGAGGTGGAAGGCCAGGCCCATCGCCGCTATGGCCGCGTAGCCGGCGGTCGCGTTGGACGGGTGGTCCGCCAGGTGCATGTGCCACAGCGGGCGGCCGTCCTCGTCCCGGTGGTCGTGCCCGGAGATCTGCGGGCTCACCGGGAACTCCAGCAGCAGGGAGTTCAGCAGGTCCACCGCGAGGGTCTCGTCGCCCTCGTCGGCCGCCTCGAACACCGCGCGCAGCCGGGCCCGGACCGACCGGAAGCGCGTGACGTCGGCGTCCGTGGCGCGACGGGCGGCCGACGCGTTGCCGCCGAACAGGTCCCGGACGGCCTCGACCGAGGTCAGCGTGTCCTTGCCCCGGGCGGGCTCCTCGCTGTTGACGAGACGTACCGCGTAATCCGAGTAATAGGCCAGTTCCACTTGTAGTCCTTACGGAGGCGCTCTACGGTCAGGGATGCGGTGGGTAACAGCCGGTCGTGGTCCCAGCCTATTACGTATGGCGTGACGGCTGCGGCGTGACGTACGAGCGGGAGGGGAGACGATGACGGACACGGGCACGGGCACGGGAGCCGCCGGCACCGCGGGGGCCGACTGGCAGGCCTGGCAGGACAGCTGGGACCGGCAGCAGGAGTGGTACATGCCGGACCGCGAGGAACGGTTCCGGATCATGCTCGACATGGTGGAGGCCCTCGTCGGCACGGCGCCGCGCGTCCTCGACCTTGCCTGCGGCACCGGCAGCATCACCGCCCGGCTGCTCGCGCGCCTCCCCGGGGCCACCGGCACGGGCGTCGACCTCGACCCGGCGCTGCCGGCCATCGCGCAGGGCACCTTCGCGGGCGACGAGCGGGTCACCCTCGTCACGGCCGACCTGAAGGACCCCGACTGGCCGGCGCGGCTGCCGCACGACTCCTACGACGCCGTCCTGACCGCCACGGCCCTGCACTGGCTGCACAGCGAACCCCTCAAGGCCCTCTACGGCCGGTCGCCGGACTCGTCCGCGACGGCGGCGTCTTCATGAACGCCGACCGCATGATCGACGAGTCGACGCCCCGGATCAACGCGGCGGAACGCGCCCTGCGGCACGCCCGCGTGGAGCAAACCAGGCGGGCCGGAGCCTTCGACTGGACCGAGTGGTGGCAGCTCGCCGCCCAGGACCCCGTCCTCGCCGGGCCGACGGCCCGCCGCTTCGAAATCTACGGTGAGCACGCCGACGGTGACATGCCCTCGGCGGCGTGGCACGCGCACGTCCTGCGCGAGAAGGGCTTCGCCGAGGCGCGGCCGGTGTGGTGCTCGCCGTCGGACACGCTGCTGCTGGCCCTGAAGTAGGCCGGGGCCCGGCCCGTGAGCGGACGGGCCGGGACGCGGCGAGCGGAAGGGCCGGGACGCGGTGAGCGGAAGGGGCGGTACGGAGGATCCGTACCGCCCCTTCCGTCTGCGCCGGCGCCGGCGGCGAACCGCTAGAGCACCTTGGACAGGAAGGACTTCGTCCGCTCGTGCTGAGGGTTCGTCAGGACCTCACGCGGATGGCCGGACTCGACCACCACGCCGTCGTCCATGAACACCAGCGAGTCGCCGACCTCGCGGGCGAAGCCCATCTCGTGGGTGACGACGATCATCGTCATGCCGTCCTCCGCCAGGTCCCGCATGACGTCGAGGACCTCGCCGACGAGCTCGGGGTCCAGGGCCGAGGTCGGCTCGTCGAAGAGCATCAGCTTCGGCTGCATCGCCAGCGCGCGGGCGATGGCGACGCGCTGCTGCTGACCGCCGGAGAGCTGGGCGGGGTAGTGGCCCGTGCGGTCGCCGAGGCCGACGCGGTCCAGCAGGGCCTGGGCGCGCTCGCGGGCCACCGCCTTCGACTCGCGCTTGACCTGGACCGGCGCCTCCATGACGTTCTCCAGCGCCGTCATGTGCGGGAAGAGGTTGAAGCGCTGGAACACCATGCCGATGTCCCGCCGCTGCGCCGCGACCTCCCTCTCCTTCAGCTCGTGGAGCCGGTCGCCCTTCTGCCGGTAGCCGACCAGTTCGCCGTCGACCCACAGCCGGCCGGCGCTGATCTTCTCCAGGTGGTTGATGCACCGCAGGAAGGTGGACTTGCCGGAACCGGACGGGCCGATCAGGCAGAACACCTCGCGCGGGTTCACCTCCAGGTCGATGCCCTTGAGGATGTGCGCCGGCCCGAAGGACTTGTGCACGCCCTCCGACTTGACCATGGGCGCGCCGCTGGTGCTGCGGACGACGTCCTTGCTGAGGCTGCTGCTCATCGGGCCACCTCCGGGCGGCGGAACGAACCGAACAGGCGGAGGTTCCTCTTCAGGCGCTGGAACGGGGTCGGCGGCAGGCTGCGCGTCGAACCGCGGGCGTAACGGCGCTCCAGGTAGTACTGGCCGACGGAGAAGACGCTGGTGAGGATCAGGTACCAGATCGACGCGACGAAGTACATCTCGACCACCGCCAGCGAGGTGCTGGAGATGTCCGTGGACCGCTTGATCAGTTCGTTGAACTGCACCGCGTACGCCAGCGACGAGGTCTTCAGCATGTTGATGAACTCGTTGCCGGTCGGCGGCACGATCACGCGCATGGCCTGCGGGAGGACCACACGCCGCAGCGTCTTGCCCTGGGTCATGCCCAGCGCGTGCGAGGCCTCCGTCTGGCCCTGGTCGACGGACTGGATGCCCGCCCGGACGATCTCCGACATGTAGGCGGCCTCGTTCAGGCCGAGACCCAGCAGAGCCGCCAGGAACGGAGTCATCACCTGGTTCATCTCGTCCTTGTAGAACCCCAGGTTGAGGATCGGGAAGACGAGGGAGATGTTGTACCAGAGCAGGAGCTGCACCAGGACCGGTGTGCCGCGGAAGAACCAGATGTAGAGCCAGGCCACGCTGCTGGTGACCGGATTCGACGACATCCGCATCACGGCGAGGACCACGCCCAGGACGAGACCGAGCACCATGGCGAGCACGGAGATGTACAGCGTGTGCCAGACGCCGGACAGGATGGTGCCGTCGGTGAGGTAGTCCGGGATGATGCCGTAGTTGATCTCCGCGTTGGAGAACGCGGTCACGATCAGCGCCAGGATCGCGATGACCGCCGCCCCGGCCAGCCAGCGGCCGTAGTGACGCACGGGAACGGCCTTGATCTGCTCCGGCGGCACCGGCGGGGCCGGGACCTTGTTGACAGTGTCAGTCACGGTGACTGCCCTTCGGTTGCGCGAGGCTCAGGAGCCGCCGTTGATCGTGACCTCGGTGACGCCGCCGTCCGTGACGTTCCACTTCTGCAGGATCTTCTGGTACTCGCCGTTCTTGATGATCGCGTCCATCGCGGCCTGGAGCGCGTCGCGCAGCTGGGTGTTGTCCTTGGCGACGGCGATGCCGTAGGGACCGGCCTCGATCTGCTCGCCGACGACCTCGAAGTCCTTGCCGCCGCCGGAGGTCTTGGCGTTGTAGGCCGCGACCGGGAAGTCGTTGAGGTCCGCGACGGACGCGCCCTGCTTCAGGCGCAGCAGCGCCTCGGGGTCGGTGTCGAAGGTCTGCAGCGTGATGGCCTTCTTGCCGTCCTTGGTGCACTTCTGGCTCTGCGCCTTGGCGACGCCCTCGGACGTGGTGCCCTTCTGCAGGGCCACCACCTTGCCGCACAGGTCGTCCAGCGAGCCGATGCCCTTCGGGTTGCCCTTCTGGACGAGGATCGAGGTACCGGCGGTGAAGTAGTCGACGAAGTCGACGCCCTTGCCGACCTTCTTGCCGTTGCTGGAGTCGATGCCGTTCTGGCGGTCCTTCGTGTCGTTCATGGCCGACATGACGATGTTGAACCGCTTGGACTGCAGGCCGACGATGAGCTGGTCGAACTTGCCGTTCTGGAAGTCGAACCGCACACCGAGCTGCTTGCCCAGGGCCGCCGCCACGTCCGGGTCGATGCCGGCGGGCTTGCCGCTCTGCATGAACTCGACCGGCGCGTAGGAGATGTCGGAGCCCACCTTGATGACGCCGGCGTCGCGGATGTCCTTGGGGAGCTTGTCGGCAAGCGGCGCGGAGGCCGACGACGCGTTCGCGCTGCCGGTGTCGCCGCCCTTGTCCGTCTGGTCACCGCAGCCGGTGAGTATCAGGGCGCCTGCGACCGCGAGCGCACCCACCGCAGCTAGCCGGGAGTGCGCAGCGGTCGGACGACGGGTGGAGCGTGCGGTCATGGTGGTTCCTCCGGCGGATGGGTGGCGTGCCGATGGGTCGACGAGAACACTCACCTTCGGGTGTCGCGACCTCGTGTGAATGACCGCATCTTGCCATTTGAGCTGCGCCATTCAGGGGGCCGACTATGTCAAAATCGGATAACGGGTGAACTCCGACCCGCGATGAAGTGACCCCCAGGGGCCGGACCATCTGCGGGGACGCCTCCTCCATGCCGGAAGATCTTCGGCGCATCTCACGCAACGGTCGGCGGCGACGCGTTGTTTGCGTTCTCTTGGCGCGTTTCCCAGCGCTTGCCGACGGCGTGTCCCCATATTGAGCTACTTGTCGGGTGGTCGTCATGTGACCTTGGCGTTATGGACTCGTCGTCGGCGCTGTCCGTCCGGTAAGAAGGTTCTTTACACCCCTCATCCGGGGCTCAGGGCGCGTGTGCGGCGCGCCCGTCGCGTAGGTGCCCGTCACGATCACCGACCAGGGCCGTACGCGGTGCCCGCCCACCCCTCAACCAGGAGTGGCCACCCTCAAACCATGAACACTTAAGGGGTAAAACCAAGTGGCAGCGGAGATCGTCAATCCTCGCAGCGACAGCAGTACGGACGGGGAGAGCGGGGCCGAGCCCCTCGATTCCTTCGATCCGGCGTTCGCGCTGCACCGCGGCGGCAAGATGGCCGTGCAGGCCACCGTGCCCGTCCGCGACAAGGACGACCTGTCCCTGGCGTACACGCCCGGCGTCGCGCGGGTGTGCACCGCCATCGCCGAGCAGCCGGAGCTGGTCGACGAGTACACGTGGAAGTCGTCCGTCGTCGCCGTCGTGACCGACGGCACGGCCGTCCTCGGTCTCGGGGACATCGGGCCCCGGGCATCCCTCCCCGTGATGGAGGGGAAGGCCATCCTCTTCAAGCAGTTCGGCGGCGTCGACGCGGTGCCGATCGCGCTCGACTGCACGGACGTCGACGACATCGTCGAGACCGTGGTCCGGCTGGCCCCGTCCTTCGGCGGCGTGAACCTGGAGGACATCTCGGCGCCCCGGTGCTTCGAGATCGAGCGCCGGCTGCAGGAGCGGCTGGACATCCCGGTCTTCCACGACGACCAGCACGGCACGGCGGTCGTCACCCTCGCGGCACTGCGCAACGCGGCGCGGCTGAGCGGCAGGGCGCTCGGCGATCTGCGGGCGGTCATCTCCGGTGCGGGCGCGGCGGGTGTCGCGATCGCCAGGATGCTGGTGGAGGCGGGCATCGGCGACGTCGCGGTGGCCGACCGCAAGGGCGTCGTCTCGGCGGACCGGGACGATCTGACGCCGGTCAAGCGCGAGCTGGCCTCCTTCACGAACAAGTCGGGCCTGAGCGGATCCCTGGAGGAGGCGCTGGCCGGCGCCGACGTCTTCATCGGCGTCTCCGGCGGCACGGTCGCCGAGGCTGCGGTGGCGTCGATGGCCGAGGGGGCCTTCGTCTTCGCCATGGCCAACCCGGACCCGGAGGTGCACCCCGAGGTCGCGCACAAGTACGCGGCCGTGGTGGCGACCGGGCGGTCGGACTTCCCCAACCAGATCAACAACGTGCTCGCCTTCCCGGGTATCTTCGCCGGGGCCCTGCAGGTGAGGGCCTCGCGGATCACCGAGGGGATGAAGATCGCGGCGGCGGAGGCGCTGGCCGGGGTCGTCGGTGACGACCTCGCCGCGGACTACGTGATCCCGTCGCCGTTCGACGAGCGGGTCGCCCCCGCGGTCACCGCCGCCGTGGCCGCGGCGGCCCGGGCGGAGGGCGTCGCCCGCCGCTGACCCCGTCAGCCCCGGTCCTGGCAAGGGCCCCGCCCGTCCGGGCGGGGCCCTTGTGCTGTCGGTGGGGGGCCTCGCGCAGGAACGGCCGGGCGGCTTCGCCCGGCGGGTGGGGGCGGGGTGCGTCCCAGCCGGCGCCGGGCTGTGGGGCACGGCGCCCCCGGTGTGCGGCTCGGCATCCGATGCCGGTGCCGGCGCCCGGCCTGCCGCGCACCGGCCGGGCGGGCGGCCGACGTGCGTGCTCGGCGCGCTCCAGGGCCGGCGCGCTCCAGGGCCGGTGCGGAGCAGGCCGGGCGCCGGCGCGCCGCCGGCTCGCAGCGCTGCCGCAGCGCGCGGGGCCGGTGCGGGAGGACCATGTGCGCCGCCGGGTCGCGGCGTGGCCGTTGGCAAGAAGACGTGTGTCACAGGTGTCCCTGGTTCCGCCGGCCCGGCGCCCCGCCTATCGTCAAGGTCATGTTCGCTGCCTACGCCGCCCGAATCGACCGCGACCAGCCGCTGACCGGCCTCGAGTTGGGGGAGCGCCCGGCCCCTCAGGCCCGCCCCGGCTGGAGCACGATCAACGTCAGGGCCGCCTCCCTCAACCACCACGACCTGTGGTCGCTGAGGGGTGTGGGACTGTCCGAGGACGCCCTGCCCATGATCCTCGGCTGCGACGCCGCCGGCGTCGACGAGGACGGCAACGAGGTCGTCCTGCACTCCGTCATCGGCCAGAGCGGCCACGGCGTCGGCCCGAAGGAGCCCCGCTCCATCCTCACCGAGCGCTACCAGGGCACCTTCGCCGAGCAGGTCGCCGTGCCGACGTGGAACGTCCTGCCCAAGCCCAGGGAGCTCTCCTTCGAGGAGGCCGCCTGCCTGCCCACCGCCTGGCTCACCGCCTACCGCATGCTGTTCACCAACGCCGGTGTGCGCCCCGGAGACTCCGTGCTGGTGCAGGGCGCCGGCGGCGGTGTCGCCACGGCCGCCATCGTGCTCGGCAAGGCGGCCGGCCTGCGGGTGTTCGCCACCAGCCGGGACGAGGCCAAGCGCAAGCGGGCCCTGGAACTCGGCGCCGTGGAGGCGCTGGAGTCGGGCGCGCGGCTGCCCCAGCGGGTGGACGCCGTGATCGAGACCGTGGGCGCGGCGACCTGGTCGCACTCGGTCAAGTCCCTCAAGCCCGGCGGCACGCTCGTCATCTCCGGCGCGACGAGCGGTGACCGGCCGTCCCACGCCGAGCTCACCCGGATCTTCTTCCTCGAACTGAAGGTGGTCGGCTCGACGATGGGCACCAAGGACGAGCTGGAGGACCTGCTGTCCTTCTGCGCGGCCACCGGTGTCCGTCCCGTCATCGACGAGGTGCTGCCGCTCGACCGGGCGCGCGACGGCTTCGAGCGGCTCGCGGCGGGCGACCAGTTCGGGAAGATCGTGCTCACCACCTCCTGAGCGTTCTCCGTCCGGCGGCGGGTCCGGGTTCCCCTACCGGGCCCGCCGTTCGTCCGTCCAACATGTCAACCAGGGTTGACGGGTGCCGGGTGTCAATGTAGGTTGACGGTATGACCGAAGCAACGGATCTCGCCGAGCGCGCGGGCGACCGCGATCCGCGGGTCGGGCTGCGGGCCGTCGCCGCGCTGCGCCGGCTGCTGGAGCAGCTGGAGGCGGTGCAGGTGCGCAGCGCGCGCAACCAGGGCTGGTCGTGGCAGGAGATCGCCGCCGAACTCGGCGTCAGCAGGCAGGCCGTGCACAAGAAGTACGGGAGGCAGTGATGTTCGAACGGTTCACGAAGGACGCCCGGGCCGTCGTGCAGGAGGCGTCCCGGCACGCGGAACAGGCGGGGGCGCGGTCCGTGGACGCCGGGCATCTGCTGCTCGCGCTGCTCGACCGGGAGGCGAGCCGGGCCTCGTTCGCGCTGGCGGCGCTCGGGCTCGAGAAGCACAGGGAGTCCGTACGGCGGGAGCTGGCCGAGGCGCGGCGGCGGGCGGGTCTGACCCGGGCCGATGCCGAAGCCCTCGCCGGCCTCGGCATCGACGTCTCGGAGATCGTCTCCCGCGTGGAGCAGGCGCACGGACCCGGGGCGATGTCCGCCGACCGGAAGGGCGGGGTCCCGTCGCCCGGCCGGCGTCCCTTCAGCCGCGGCGCGAAGGAGATCCTGCAGGGGGCGTTGCGCGCCGCCGTGGGCCGCCGGGACCGCCGCATCGGCGACGAGCACCTCCTGCTCGCCCTGACGGCCCGCCCCGGTGTGCCCGCGGAGATCCTCGCCGACCACGGGGTGACCTACGCGTCGGTGACCCGTGTGCTGTACGGCGGGACCGGGACGCAGGCCGGCTGACAGCCGGCCCTCACCCCTTCGGTCCGCGCAGTACCGCCCCGATGTGCGCCGCCGCCGTCGACAGGTGCCGGCGGGCGTCACGGAGCTGGCCGGCCGTGACGCCGTGGTCGCGGGCCGCGTCGCGGATGTCGTCGCGGAAGCGGTCGAGGAGCCGGTCCAGGTCGCGGGCCGGGTCGCCGGTGAAGTCCTCGTGGGCCCAGGCCGGCTCGTACCCGGCCGGGAAGTCCTCCGGCGTCTGCGTGTACTCGGCGCCCGCCCCGGGCGTGCCGGCCGCACGGCCGAAGGCGTCCTTGCCGAAGTCTCCGAACTCCTTGGCCAGCTCGGTCAGCCCCTCGCGCACACCCGTCGGCCAGTCGCCGCGGGCGAAGTGGTCCTGCACCTGCTCCTGGACCCGCCGGGCGATGCGCTGCAGCTCCTCCTGAGCCCGGTCCTGGGCCTCCTTGGCCTGGCGCCGGGCCCGCTGGGCCTCCTCCCGGGCCCGCCGGCTTTCGTCCTTGGCCCGCCGCGCCTGCTCCTTCCACTCCAGCTTGACGCGGCGCAGTTCCTCCTTGGCGGCGCGCCAGCCCTCCCGGTCGCCGCTCTCGCCCTGCTCTCCGGCGCCCTGACGCGCCTGGGACGCGGCGGCCCGCATCTCGCGCCGCAGGTCGCCGGCGGCCCCGCGCACATCGGCGCGGATCTCGGCGGCGAGCTCGGCGACCGACTCCCGGATCTCCAGCTCCAGATCGGCCAGCTCGTCCCTGCGGCCCGCCAGTTCGGCGCGGCCCGCGTCCGTGATGGCGTACACCTTGCGGCCGCCCTCGGTGGTGTGCGTGACCAGGCCCTCGGCCTCCAGCTTGGCCAGCCTCGGGTACACGGTGCCCGCCGACGGTGCGTAGAGCCCCTGGAAGCGCTCCTCCAGCAGCCGGATCACCTCGTAGCCGTGGCGCGGGGCCTCGTCGAGCAGCTTCAGCAGGTACAGGCGGAGGCGGCCGTGGGCGAAGACGGGAGGCATGTCAGAGCACCTTCTTGTCGGTCGTGCCGTCGGCCGGGGCGCCGGAGGGTCCCTCGCCCGGACCGGAGGCGGAATGGTCCCCCAGGTCCCAGGGATCGTCCTCGGCCGGTGGGCGGCGGAGCAGGGCGATCGAGCCGGAGACGGTGGTGGCCTTGAGCCGCCCGCTGCCCGTACCGAGCCGGCCGGTGATCCGCTTGGCGCCCCACTGGCCGCCGACCCTGAGATCCTCGAAGGCGTTGGTCACCGTCCCGCTGGCCGTGTTCGCCTCCACCTCCGCGTCCGCCGGGTGGGGGAGCCGGATGGCGATCTCACCCGAGACGCTCGTCAGGGCGACGTCGGTGGGGCCGTCGGCCGGGTCGAGGTCGACGATCATCGCACCGCTCACCGAGTCGGCCCGCACCGAGGAGCCCGTGCCCTCGACGACCGTGAGGTCTCCGGAGACCGACTGGAACCGCAGGTCGCCGGAGAGGGCCTGCGCCTCCAGGCTCCCCGACACGGTCTCCGCGCGGACCGGCCCGGTGAGGCGCACCAGCGTGGTGTCCCCGGAGACGCCCCGCACCTCGGTGCGCCCGTCGATGCCGGAGACCGTCGCCGCGGCGCCGACCACGCCCAGTTCGACACGGGTGTGCGCCGGGACGGCCAGGGACACCACGGCGCCGCGCCGCCAGCCCTTGCGGTCCAGCCATCTGAGGAAGCCCTTCCAGGGCAGGTCGTCGTAGGCCACCGTCAGGGTGCCCCCCTGCTGGGTGACCACCAGGGGCGGGCCGTCGATCTCGGAGACCTCCAGACGCGCGGGACCCTGGTCCGTGCCCACGACGTTCACCGTTCCGTTGACGATGCGGACGTGGAGTTCGGTCACGGGCTCGTCGAAGGCGAGCTTGCTGGGCTCGGCGACGGACCACTCGGACATGGACAGACCTCCTCGGGGAGCCGGACGCGCGGGACCACAGGACCGGGTACGGGCCGGACGGCCGGCGTACACGCCATATCGCGTCTCCTGAGATTCACGATATATCGCAGACGGGGGAAGTCAAGGCGCCCGATCGGGTGGCCGGCCGGCCCCGGGCGCCTCCGCCCCGGGCCCTGACGGCGCCGCCGGTGACTCCGTAGGCTGGTGGGCACGGCCGCACGGCCACCCGTACGAACGCAGGAGAACAACCCCATGTACTTCACCGACCGCGGCATCGAGGAGCTGGAGAAGCGGCGTGGCGAGGAGGAGGTCACCTTCGAGTGGCTCGCCGAGCAGCTGCGGACGTTCGTCGATCTGAACCCGGACTTCGAGGTGCCGGTGGAGCGGCTGGCGACGTGGCTGGCCCGCCTCGACGACGAGGACGACGAGTAGGCCGACCAGGCCGACCAGGCCGGGCAGGCCAAGGCAGGCCGGGCAGGCCAAGGCAGGCCGACCGGGCGAGCAGCGATCAGCGAGCAGCCGGGCAGGCCGAGGGGGACGAGCGGGCCGAGCCCCCCAGCGTCTGCCTCGCGCGCACACGCAGACGAAAGGGCCCGGCCCCGGAGATCTCCGGGGCCGGGCCCTCGCCGTCGGGCGGGCCGTTCAGCGGCTCAGGCCTCGAACACCTCGCGCACGAGCTGCTCCTGCTCGGCCTGGTGCCGCTTCGCGGAACCGACGGCCGGCGACGAGCCGTGCGGGCGGGAGATGCGGCGCAGCCGCTCGCCCGCCGGGATGTCCGCACCGACCGCCAGGTCCAGGTGGTCGATGAGGTTCAGGGCGATGAACGGCCAGGCGCCCTGGTTGGCCGGCTCCTCCTGGGCCCACAGGTACTTCTCGGCGTTGGGGTACTTCTTGATCTCCGCCTGGAGCTCGGCACCCGCCAGCGGGTACAGGCGCTCGATGCGGATGATCGCGGTGTCCGTCACGCCGCGCTTCTTCCGCTCGGCGTCGAGGTCGTAGTAGACCTTGCCGGCGCAGAAGACGACCTTGCGCACCGCGGCCGGGTCCACCGACGCGTCGCCGATGACCGGGCGGAACCGGCCCGTGGTGAACTCCTCCGCCTTCGACGCCGCGGCCTTCAGGCGCAGCATCGACTTCGGGGTGAAGACCACCAGCGGCTTGTGGTGCGGGTTGTGCACCTGCCACCGCAGGAGGTGGAAGTAGTTCGCCGGAGAGGTCGGCATGGCGACCGTCATGTTGTTCTGCGCGCAGAGCTGGAGGAAGCGCTCCGGGCGGGCCGAGGAGTGGTCCGGGCCCTGGCCCTCGTAGCCGTGCGGCAGGAGGAGGGTGACGCCGGAGGTCTGGCCCCACTTCTGCTCCGCGGAGGAGACGAACTCGTCCACGACCGTCTGCGCGCCGTTGACGAAGTCGCCGAACTGCGCCTCCCACATCACCAGCGCGTCCGGGCGGGCCAGCGAGTAGCCGTACTCGAAGCCCATCGCCGCGTACTCGCTGAGCAGCGAGTCGTAGACGTTGTAGCGGGCCTGGTCCTCGGACAGGTACAGCAGCGGGGTGAAGTCCTCGCCGGTGTTCCGGTCGATGATGACCGCGTGGCGCTGGCCGAAGGTGCCGCGGCGGGAGTCCTGGCCGGACAGCCGCACCGGGACGCCCTCCAGGAGCAGCGAGCCGATGGCGAGGGTCTCGCCCATGCCCCAGTCGATCGTGCCGTCCTCGACCATGGCCGCCCGGCGCTGCAGCTGCGGCAGCAGGCGCGGGTGCACGGTGATGTGGTCGGGGATGTTGACCTGGGACTCGGCGATCCGCTTGACGACCTCGGTGGAGACGGCCGTGTCGACGCTGACCGGGAAGCCCTCCTGCGGGCCGGGGGCCTCGCCGGCGGCCGGCTGCGAGGTGGCCTCGCGGACCTCGGTGAAGACCTTCTCCAGCTGGCCCTGGTAGTCCTGCAGGGCCTGCTCGGCCTCTTCCAGGGTGATGTCGCCGCGACCGATCAGGGACTCGGTGTACAGCTTGCGCACCGAGCGCTTCTTGTCGATCAGGTCGTACATCAGCGGCTGGGTGAAGGCGGGGTTGTCCGACTCGTTGTGACCGCGGCGGCGGTAGCAGATGAGGTCGATCACCACGTCCTTGTTGAACGCCTGGCGGAACTCGAAGGCGAGCCGCGCGACGCGGACGACGGCCTCGGGGTCGTCGCCGTTGACGTGGAAGATCGGGGCCTCGATCATGCGGGCCACGTCCGTGGCGTACATCGACGAACGCGAGGACTCGGGGGCCGCGGTGAAGCCGACCTGGTTGTTGATGACGATGTGGACCGTGCCGCCGGTGCGGTAGCCGCGCAGCTGCGACATGTTCAGGGTCTCGGCCACCACGCCCTGGCCGGCGAAGGCCGCGTCGCCGTGGATCGCCACCGGCAGGACCGTGAAGTCCGTGCCGCCCTTGTTGATGATGTCCTGCTTGGCGCGGGCGACGCCCTCGAGGACCGGGTCGACGGCCTCCAGGTGGGAGGGGTTGGCGACCAGCGAGACCTTGATCTGCTCGCCGTCCAGGCCGGTGAAGGTGCCCTCGGCGCCCAGGTGGTACTTCACGTCGCCGGAGCCGTGCATCGACTTCGGGTCGAGGTTGCCCTCGAACTCCCGGAAGATCTGCGCGTAGGACTTGCCGACGATGTTGGCCAGGACGTTCAGGCGGCCGCGGTGGGCCATGCCGATGACGACCTCGTCCAGGCGGGACTCGGCCGCGGAGTCGAGCACCGCGTCCAGCAGCGGGATGACGGACTCGCCGCCCTCCAGGGAGAAGCGCTTCTGGCCGACGTACTTCGTCTGCAGGAAGGTCTCGAAGGCCTCCGCCGCGTTCAGGCGGCGCAGGATGCGCAGCTGCTCCTCGCGCTCCGGCTTGGTGTGCGGGCGCTCCACCCGGTCCTGGATCCACTTGCGCTGCTTGGGGTCCTGGATGTGCATGTACTCGATGCCGGTGGTGCGGCAGTACGAGTCGCGCAGCACGCCGAGGATGTCGCGCAGCTTCATCATCGACTTGCCGGCGAAGCCGCCGACGGCGAACTCGCGCTCCAGGTCCCACAGGGTGAGGCCGTGCTCGGTGATGTCCAGGTCGGGGTGCTTGCGCTGCTGGTACTCCAGCGGGTCGGTGTCGGCCATGACGTGGCCGCGGACCCGGTAGGAGTGGATCAGCTCGAAGACGCGGGCGGCCTTGGTGACGTCGTCGTCGTGGCTGGCGTCGATGTCCCTCAGCCAGCGGACCGGCTCGTAGGGGATGCGCAGGGCCTCGAAGATGTCGTCGTAGAAGCCGTTCTCGCCGAGCAGCAGGTTGGCGACCTGGCGCAGGAACTCGCCGGAGGCGGCGCCCTGGATGACCCGGTGGTCGTAGGTCGACGTGAGCGTCATGACCTTGGAGACGCCGAGCTTGTTCAGGGTGTCCTGGCTGGTGCCCTGGAACTCCGCCGGGTAGTCCATGGAGCCGACGCCCATGATCACGGACTGGCCGGGCATCAGGCGCGGCACCGAGTGGACGGTGCCCAGGCCGCCGGGGTTGGTCAGGGAGACGGTGACGCCGGTGAAGTCGTCCATCGTCAGCTTGCCGTCGCGGGCACGGCGGACGATGTCCTCGTAGGCCTGCCAGAACTCGAAGAAGTTCAGCGTCTCGGCCTTCTTGATGGCCGCGACGACCAGCTGGCGGTCGCCGTTGGGCTTCACCAGGTCGATGGCCAGGCCGAGGTTGACGTGGTCCGGCTTGACCAGGGTGGGCTTGCCGTCCTTCTTGGCGTAGTGCCAGTTCATCGACGGCATCGCCTTGATGGCCTGGACCATCGCGTAGCCGATGATGTGCGTGAAGGAGATCTTCCCGCCGCGCGCCCGCTTGAGGTGGTTGTTGATGACGATGCGGTTGTCGAACAGCAGCTTCACCGGGACGGCGCGCACGGACGTGGCCGTGGGCAGCTCCAGGGAGGCGTCCATGTTCTTCGCGACCGCGGCGGACGGACCACGCAGCGTGACGAGCTCGGGGCCCTCCTTCGTCGCGCCGGCGGGCTCCGCCTTCGCGGCGGCCGGCTTATCGGCGGCGGGCTTGGCGGGCGCCGCGGCCGGGGCGGCGGCGGGCTTCGCGGGAGCCGGGGCGGGCGCGGCGGCGGCGGGCTGCGCCGGAGCGGCCGGCGCGGGCGCGGCGGGGGCCGCCGGGGCGGCCTGAGCCGGGGCGGCCTGAGCCGCCGGAGCCGTGGTGGTGGTCTCTGCGGCCCCCGCGGCCGCAGTGCCCGCCGGAGCCGAGGCAGCGGCCCCGGGCTTGTAGTCGGCGAAGAAGTCCCACCAGGCCCGGTCCACGGAGTTCGGGTCCTGGAGGTACTGCTGGTAGATCTCGTCGACGAGCCACTCGTTCGGACCGAACGCGGCCGCGGGGTTCTTCCCGGCTTGGTCGTCGGTCGTAGGGGCGCCTCCCGGCCGAAGGCTGGGGGAGCTCGGGTTACTGGACTGTGGCGACACGGCGGCAACCGCCCTCTTCCGCTTCACAAGGCAATGGACAGCGGGGATACAGGCTACGCCCCCCGAGGGGGGAAGGTCAGGTCGGGCCCGTTCATCGTCGTGTAAGTCACATCGGGAGTTGCGTTTTGGGGCCTGGAATGGCGGGAAACAAGCGTGGATGCCCAGCGGAAGGTAAGCCTCGGCAGGGGCCTGGCCTGAGAAAACGGCGGTCCCGTGCCTGATCACACGTGTCCGCCTGCGGGAACGCTCGTGGATCTTGTGGCTCCGGTTCGAACCCTACGTCAACTCGACGTAGATGAAGACCCCGGAAGGGTGATGAGGATCCGGCAACCACGCTCGGATTCGGCCACACCGATCCGGCCACCGTGCAGGTCCACCGCCCAGCGGGCGATCGCCAGGCCCAGCCCGGTGCCGCCGTCGCTGCCGGGGCCGTGCGGACGGCGTACCGCGCCCCGGTTGAACCGCTCGAACACGCGGTGCCACTCCGACTTCGGGATGCCGGGCCCCTCGTCCAGGACCTCCAGCTCCAGGGAGTCCGGCTGCGGCCCGCGCCGCGCCTTCACCGTCACCCGGCCGTGCGGCGGGCTGTGCTTGACCGCGTTGTCGATGAGGTTGGCCACCACCTGGTGGATGCGCTCGGGGTCCGCGTGCGCGGTCAGCTCCGGCGGGGAGACGTCGAGGTGCAGGTGCACGTCGGTGCGCGTGTGGCTGCCGGACCCGGACGCGATGCCCGCGCGCGCGGAGGCGACCATGTTGGCCTCCTTCAGCACGCCCGACAGGTACGGCCACACCTCGAAGCGCCGCATCTTCAGCGGGACGACGCCGTTGTCCAGCCGGGACAGGTCCAGCAGCGTCTCCACCAGCCGGCCGAGCCGCTCCGTCTGCTTCAGGGCCGTGCGCATGGTCTCGGGGTCGGCCTCGGTGACCCCGTCGACGATGTTCTCCAGCACCGCGCGCAGGCCCGCGATGGGGGTGCGCAGCTCGTGCGAGACGTTCGCGACCAGCTCCTTGCGCTGGCGGTCCTGGGCCTCCAGCTCGTCGGCCATGACGTTGATGGTCTGGGCCAGGTCGCCCAGCTCGTCACGGCGCTTCTCGCTCACCCGGCGCGTGTAGTCGCCGTGCGAGATGGACCGGGCCACCGTGTTCATCTCGTCCAGCGGCGCCGTCAGCGAGTGGGCGACGAACTGGGTGATGAGCAGCGTGGCGATCATCGAGAAGACCGTGATGAACCGCAGCTCGGTGTCGGTGCGCACCGCGATCATCAGCAGACCCGTGGTGATCAGCACCGATATGACGACGAGCGCGCCCAGCTTCGTCTTGATCGAGAACGGGCGGACACCACCCCAGGGCTCGCCCGGGTCCCTCCGTGTGGCCGGCCCGTCGCTCATGGCGCCGGGGTCTCCAGCGCGTACCCGACGCCGTGCACCGTGCGGATCCGCTCGGCGCCGATCTTCCGGCGCAGCGCCTTGATGTGGCTGTCGACGGTCCGGGTGCCGGAGGCGTCCGCCCAGTCCCACACCTCCGCCAGCAGCTGCTCACGGGAGAGCACCGCGCGGGGGGTGTTCGCCAGGCAGACCAGCAGGTCGAACTCGGTGGGCGTGAGGTGGACGTCCTCGCTGCGCACCCGCACCCGCCGCTGCGCGTGGTCGATCTCCAGCTCGCCCAGGCGCAGGATGCCCGAGCGGGGGGTGGCCGCGGCCAGTGCGGCCCGCTCCACGCGGCGCAGCAGCACGTGCACCCGCGCGGCCAGCTCCCGCATCGAGAACGGCTTGGTCATGTAGTCGTCGGCGCCGACCCCGAGCCCGACCAGCATGTCGGTCTCGTCGTCCCGCGCGGTGAGCATCAGCACCGGCACCGGCCGCTGCGCCTGGACCCGGCGGCAGACCTCCAGGCCGTCGAAGCCGGGCAGCATGATGTCGAGGATCAGCAGGTCGGGCTGCCAGGCCTCGGCGGTGTCCACGGCGGACGGCCCGTCCCCGGCCGTCTGCACGAGGAATCCCTCGGCGCGCAGGCGGGTGGCGATGGCCTCCACGATCGTCGGGTCGTCCTCGACCACCAGGACCCGGCGCTGCGCGCCCGGGCTGGCCGTCGTGCCGCTGTGGGAGGTGTGTGTCTGCTCCATCGCCCGCCCCTGAAGTGCTCTCCGGGATCAGTGGGGTGATCCCTTGACTGCGATTGACGCTTGAATGATCGGCGTCAGGCAAGCAGGGTACGGGGAGTGCCCGCGCCTTTGCTATCCAGGTCGAACGCCGAGGTGCACGACGTCCGGTACGCCCCGGGCAACGGGGATCTCATCGGTGCGCACCTGCTGGAATCCGACATTCTGCAAGGTTCCTTCGAATTCCGGAGACGGCTGCGCCGACCACACCGCGAGCACGCCGCCCGGTCTCAACACCCTTGCGCAGCTTGCCAGTCCGGCCGGCGCGTAGAGGCTCTCGTTGTCCTCGGTGACCGTCCAGCCGGGCCCGTTGTCGATGTCGAGGCACAGGGCGTCGTACCTGGCGGACGTCTTACTGACGTGGGCGACCAGGTCGGCCTCGACGATGTCCGTGCGTGGATCGGCGAGGGCCGCGGCGGTCAACTCGCCGAGCGGGCCGGTCAGATGCCAGTCGATGACGGCGGGCTCGCGCTCGACGACCGCGATCCGTCCCCAGCGCGGATCGGCCGCCGCGTGGGCGAGTGAGAAGCCGACGCCCAGGCCGCCGATCAGCAGGTCCGGCGTCGTGCGCCCGGGCGGCGCGCCGCGCGCGGCGAGCGCGGCGGCCGCGGCGTCGACGAGATGGCGTTCCGAGCGGCCGTCGGAGGTGTCCATCAGGAAACAGCCGTTGGCGATGATCTGCAGCAGCGGTCCGTGCCGGCGCAGCGCGACCTCGCCGTAGGGCCCCTCGCGACGGTCCAGCACCACAGGAGTGTCGTAGGACGCAGTCATGAGGGCATCCTGCCGCAACGGGACGCGGCCGCCCCCTGAATTGCGGGGGGCGGGCCGGACGGACCCGAGGGCGGCCGTGCGGGTACGCGGCGCGGCCGCCGCCCTGCCCGTGGGTTACGTCCGGCGAGCCGGCGCCGGGCCGCGCGGGATGTCACATCGCGGGCCTCCCGGCCCGTCCGGGAGGTGAACGGCTCCGCTCACCCCAGGAGGAGGTCCCCCTGCACGCCGCCTACGTCACCGTCACGCTCCTCGCCTCGCTCGCCGGCGGTCCGGCCGCCGCCGCGGACTTCGCCGGACACCCCTGCGCCACCGGCCAGGCCGACGGGCTGGGCGTGCCCCGCTCCTGGATGCGCCCCCTGGGCGCGCTCCTGGCCGCGGGCGCCCTGGGCCTGCTCGCCGGACTGGCCGTGCCGGTGCTGGGCGCACCGGCCGCCGCGGGGCTGGTGCTGTACTTCCTCGGCGCCCTCGCCGTGCACCTGCGGGCCGGCGACCGCCACCTCGGCCCGTGGTCCGTGTTCTTCGTCCTGGCGGTGGCCGCGCTGGGCCTGGACCCGGTCTGCCGCGCCGGCTGAGCGGGCGGGCCGCCGGCGCCCGGCCGGCTGGGACGCGGCCGCGGGAACAGACCCGCCGTCCCGGTGGCTGCGCCGGGTGAGGAAGCCCCGGCCGAGGTCCTTCCCGACCGGTCGTTGTGACCCCATTGCGCCCTGTGTGCGCAAGGTCCGCAGCCGATCGCCCAGAGCGAACAAGACTCTGGGAACAATGGCGGACTCCCGAGCATTGAGTCGGCATAGCTCAACTTGACTGCCGAAGGGGAGATCATGGCTGCTGAGTCCGCAGCGTTCACACCGCTCACCCTGCCTGTGCTGCCGCTCGACGACGAGGTCGTGCTGCCCGGGATGGTGGTGCCGCTGGACCTGAGCGATTCCGAGGTACGGGCCGCGGTGGAGGCCGCCCAGGCCGCCGCCCGGTCCGAACCCGGCAAGCCCAGGGTGCTGCTGGTGCCACGTGTCGAGGGGACCTACGCGAAGACCGGCGTGCTGGGCACGGTCGAGCAGGTCGGCCGGCTCGCCGACGGCGACCCGGGCGCCCTGGTCCGCGGCCGCGGCCGCGTCAGGATCGGCGCCGGGACCACCGGCCCGGGTGCGGCGCTGTGGGTCGAGGGCACGAGGATCGACGAGACCGCGCCTGACCCGCTGCCCGGCCAGGTCGTGGAGCTGGTCAAGGAGTACAAGGCCCTCGCGACCAGCTGGCTGAAGAAGCGCGGCGCCTGGCAGGTCGTCGACCGCGTGCAGGCCATCGACGACGTCTCCGCCCTCGCCGACAACTCCGGCTACTCGCCGTTCCTGACCACCGAGCAGAAGGTCGAGCTGCTGGAGACCGCCGACCCGGTGGCCCGCCTCCGGCTCGCCACCCAGCAGCTGCGCGACCACCTCGCCGAGCAGGAGGTGGCCGAGACGATCGCCAAGGACGTCCAGGAGGGCGTCGACAAGCAGCAGCGCGAGTTCCTGCTCCGCCGCCAGCTGGAGGCGGTCCGCAAGGAGCTGCGCGACCTCAACGGCGACCAGGACGGCGAGGAGTCCGACGACTACCGGGCCCGCGTCGAGGCGGCCGACCTGCCCGAGAAGGTCCGCGAGGCGGCCCTGAAGGAGGTCGACAAGCTGGAGCGCGCCTCCGACCAGTCGCCGGAGGGCTCCTGGATCCGCACCTGGCTGGACACGGTCCTGGAGATGCCGTGGAACGAGCGGACCGAGGACGCCTACGACATCCGCGGCGCGAGGGCGGTCCTGGACGCCGAGCACGCCGGCCTGGAGGACGTGAAGGACCGCATCACCGAGTACCTGGCGGTGCGCAAGCGCCGCGGCGACCGCGGCCTCGGGGTGGTCGGCGGCCGTGACGGCGGCGGGCGACGGGGAGGCGGCGCGGTGCTCGCGCTCGTCGGCCCGCCCGGCGTCGGCAAGACCTCGCTCGGCGAGTCCGTGGCGCACGCCATGGGCCGCACGTTCGTCCGCGTCGCCCTCGGCGGCGTCCGCGACGAGGCCGAGATCCGCGGCCACCGGCGCACGTACGTCGGCGCGCTGCCCGGCCGCATCGTGCGCGCCGTCAAGGAGGCCGGGTCCATGAACCCGGTCGTGCTCCTCGACGAGATCGACAAGGTCGGCTCCGACTTCCGCGGCGACCCGGCCGCGGCCCTGCTGGAGGTGCTGGACCCCGCGCAGAACCACACCTTCCGCGACCACTACCTGGAGGTCGAGCTCGACCTCTCGGACGTCGTGTTCCTCGCGACGGCCAATGTGCTGGAGGCCGTCCCCGAGGCGCTGGCCGACCGCATGGACGTCGTCCGCCTGGACGGCTACACCGAGGACGAGAAGATCGTCATCGCCCGTGACCACCTGCTCCCGCGCCAGCTTGAGCGGGCGGGCCTGAGCGCGGACGAGGTCGTGATCGAGGAGGGCGCGCTGCGCAGGCTCGCCGGCGAGTACACCCGCGAGGCGGGCGTGCGCACGCTGGAGCGGTCCATCGCGCGGGTGCTGCGCAAGGTGGCGGCCCAGCACGAACTGGGGGAGCGGGAGCTTCCGCTCACGGTCGCCGCGGGCGACCTGCGCGACCTGATCGGGCGGCCGCACCACGTGCCCGAGTCCGCCCAGGACCCGGCCGAGCGGCGCACGGCGGTGCCGGGCGTGGCGACGGGCCTGGCGGTCACCGGAGCCGGCGGTGACGTGCTCTTCGTGGAGGCGTCGCTGGCCGACCCGGAGACGGGCGCGGCCGGGCTGACCCTGACCGGTCAGCTGGGCGACGTGATGAAGGAGTCGGCGCAGATCGCGCTGAGCTTCCTGCGCAGCCACGGCGCCGAGCTGGAACTGCCGGTCGGCGACCTGAAGGACCGGGGCGTACACATCCACTTCCCGGCGGGCGCGGTGCCCAAGGACGGGCCGAGCGCGGGCATCACGATGACGACGGCGCTCGCCTCGCTGCTCTCGGGCCGCCTGGTCCGCACGGACGTGGCGATGACCGGCGAGGTGTCGCTGACCGGCCGGGTGCTGCCCATCGGCGGGGTGAAGCAGAAGCTGCTGGCCGCCCACCGCGCCGGGGTGACGACCGTGATCATCCCCAAGCGCAACGAGCCCGACCTGGACGACGTCCCGGCGGAGGTGCTGGACAAGCTCGACGTCCACGCCGTCACCGACGTCCGCCAGGTCCTGGAACTGGCGCTCGCGCCCGCCACGAGCGACGCGGCGCCGGAGGTTCCCGTGGCGGCGTGACGGACGCCGCGGGACGGCGAAGGGCCCGGGTCCCGCGCGGGACGCCGGGCCTTCGCCCTGTTCGCGCGGGACTGCGCGCGGGCGGCCGGGCGGCGGTGACGGCGGCTCGGCGGGCGAGTCGCCGTCCCGGCGGAGCGCACGTCCTCGAGGACGGCGCAGCACCGGGCGGGCGCTCCGTCGCCGCGCCGGCCCGCGGCTCCGGGCCGCAGGGCGGGGTCCTAGCCGAGGGCGAGTGCCTGCACCCGGTCGAGCGCCCCGTTGAACTTGTCGTGGTCGCCGACCGTCGGGCCCGACGAGGTGTACTGCCACATCGTGTAGAAGCCCCAGCCCGCCGGCAGCGTCCCCGGGTCGGTGGAGTAGCGGGCGATCCACAGCGGGTTGTTCGCGGCGAAGCCGCCGTAGTTGCCGGTGCACTGGGTCCACCAGCTGGTGGCCGTGTAGATGACCGCGTCCCGGCCCGTGCGCGCCCTGTAGGTGTTCAGGAAGTCGGCGATCCAGGCGACCATGCCGCTCTGCGTCTTGCCGTAGCAGGCGGCGCCGTAGGGGTTCCACTCGATGTCGAGCGTGCCCGGCAGCGTCCTGCCGTCGCGGGACCAGCCGCCGCCGTGGTCGACGAAGTAGTCGGCCTGGGCGGCGCCGCTGGTGGTGTCCGGGGTCGCGAAGTGGTACGCGCCGCGGATCATGCCGACGTTGTACGAGCCGTTGTACTGCTGGGCGAAGTAGGGGTTCGTGTAGTACGTCCCCTCCGTCGCCTTCGTGTACGCCCAGCGGACGCCGCTGTTCCACAGCGTCGACCAGGCCACGTTGCCCTGGTGACCGCTGACGTCGACCCCCTCGGTCCGGGTGGCCCTCCCGCCGGCGGGTGTGCCGTCGCTGCCGTCGTGCGCCACGACGCCCATGCCCATGGAGGCGGAACCGCGGGCGGGCGTGGTGGCGGCGGAGGAGGGGAGGGCGGTCAGGAAGGAGAACGCGGCGAGCAGGGTCCCGGCGACGGCGAGACGCCGCAGGCGGGCCGTTCCGGATCTGTGCACGGGCATGACGTGCCTCCGAGGGCTCGGTGGTGCTCGGTGGGGGAAACGCGCGGGCGTGCCCGGTGTGGGGAGAGCGGCCGGCGCCGGACCGGCCGGGAGATGTGCTCGGCGTGGGCATGCCAGTCATTGCCTGGTCATGAAGCTACGCACGTAGACACGGCCGTGGGAAGGGGGGCCGGAGGCTGCCGTTGGTCTAAGCCTGCGAAATACTGGGGGAGCTGCGGCGATGGCGGCGGGTGGCGGAAACTTTCAGCACCGGGAAACCGGACCACGACGGACCCGGACCACGACGGACGACGACAAGCAGGGGCTGACTGACGTGCGGGAAGACGGAAACGGCGAGGGACGCCGCGTCGCGTCCGGGGCGTCGCCGCACGGGACGGATCCGGAGTTCCTGTCCCTGGAGCGCGAGCTGACCGTGCTGCTGCGGCGGGCCCGGGCCAACCAGGGGGAGATGGCCCGAGAGGTCCACCCGCACCTGGAGTCCGCCGCGTACGGGCTGCTCGTCCGGCTGGAGGAGCACGGCGGCCAGCGCGCCACGGACCTCGCCGCCTACATCGGCGTCGGCAAGGCCACGATGTCCCGGCAGTTGCGCGCCCTGGAGGACCTGGGCCTGGTCGCCCGGGAACCCGACCCGGCGGACGGCAGGGCGTGGCTGGTGGCCCTCACCGAGGACGGCCGCCGCCGCGTCGGCCAGGTGCGCGAGGCCCGCCGGGCCCGGTACGTCAGCCAGCTCGCCCACTGGGACCGCCGCGAGGTGGCGGAACTGGCCCGGCTGCTGCACGAGCTGAACCTCGGCATGGAGAAGTGACCGGCCCGCCCGGCCCGGCACCGTCACGGCTCCACGAACACCACCGTCGCGTCGTCGTGCGGCTTGGCCCGTCCCAGGTGCCGGCGCTCCTCCCGGTCGGCCCGCTCCAGCACCCGCACGCGCTCCACGAGCGCCCGCGCCCCCTCCTCGCGGACGACGGCGGCACAGTCCGCCCAGTCGCCCGCGCCGAACGTCTCCACCCAGCGCGCGGCCCCGTCGCTCAGCGCGGTCAGGGAGCGGACCTCGTGGCGCGGCACGCTGCCCGTCACCGCGCGGGCCGCCACCGAGGGGTCCGCCGCGGCGGTGAAGAAGCCGCCCTCCCGGTTGCGGAGCGTGGCGTCGACGAGCGCCGCGTCGGTGAGCAAGGCCCGCGGGACGCGGGCGAGCCGGTCGTCGAGCACGGCGGCGACCGCACCGCCGGGTGACTCCACCAGCAGCGCCGCGTCGGACAGGACCAGGTACTCCACCGTGGTGGCCGACCAGCGGGCCAGCGCCACCGTCGCCTGAGGGGTGCGCGGGTGAGAAAGGTCACAAGTGATCACGTGGGCTCCGGCGGTCCGCGCGACCGCTCGCGCCAGGATCTCAGGGAGCGTCAGATCTGGGCAGGAAACGGTCAGTTCGGTCAGTGCGCCCCCGAGTCGCGCGGTGAACCAGGGGACCGAATGCAGACACCCCGTGGTGGTCCTCGGCGGCGTCACCCCGTCCAGCACGACAAGGCAACCACCCTGCCCACAGGCCGGTAGCGCGACGCTCGCGAAGTCCTCGTTGGGGCGCTCCCCGGTGCCGGGATCGGAAACAACCTCAGTGCGCATCCGGCCAGTCTGCACGAGCCCTTCACACATTCTGCGAAAGGCTGGTAACGGTGGGCGAATTGGCGCTGCCGCGCAGGTCAGACGCCTTTTTTGGGGCAATTGACGCGCTCCGGGAATGCGTGGCGGCGAATACTGCCAAAGCCTGCCGCCGACGTCCAACCGGCGCCAGGCGCAAGGCCGTCACGCGCTTCAGGAGAACTTGCCCGCCAACTCCCCTCCGATGTTCACTCCTTCGGGTGGCGGGTCCGATGATGCCGGACCACCGCCCACCGACACTGGGAGGGTCGGGAACCGATGGGGGTCGCCCCTGCTCGAGCAGTGGTCGAGTGCTGGGGGAGGGCGTACGCACCAGTCGGCACCAGTTGACGGGGCGCCGCCCGGGCCCATGAGTACACGAGTACAGGAATGCGAGCACCGGTGCAGATGACGCGGCCTCGGCGCACAGGCAAGCAGACGGCCTCCGCGGGGGGTTCGGAGCACACGCCCGGCGCGCCCCCCGTCGGCAAGGGCCGTCCCACCCACGTCCGCAACCGGCTCATCGCCGCCGTCGCCGTCGTGGCCGCGGCCATAGCCGGTGCCGGCGCGCCCTCGGTGCTCGCCGCCTCCGGGCAGCTGAGCGACTCCCAGGACCTGGTGACGCTCGCCGAGCAGACCCAGAGCGCCCTCGCCCTCGCCGGCGCACTGGCCGACGAGCGCGACGAGGTCACCTCCTACGTCGCCGCCGGCCGCCCCAAGTCCAAGGCGCCCAGCGAGCAGCGCGGCACCCGCGTCGACCGGCAGGTCGAGGAGCTGCGCGCCGACACCGGCGCCCCGGCGTGGCTGCGGACGGACCTCGACGGCATCGCCTCCGTGCGCCGGTCGGCGCTCACCGGCAAGAGCACCGCCCTGCAGACCCACCAGGCGTACTCGCGGACGATCGCCGAACTGCACCGGCTCGCCGAACAGCTGGCCGAGCGGATGCCCCCGCGCGCGGGCTCCGGCGCGCACGCCCTCGCGGAGCTGGACACCGCCGTCCAGCAGGCCGCGGCGGCCCGCGGGCTGCTCCTCGCGGCCCTCAGCGTGCCCGGCTCGGCGGACCCGGCCGTCGACCCCGTCACCGGCCTGCCCGCGTCCACCTCCTCGTCGGACGACGACGCCGAGGAGCGCGACGCCCTCAGCGCCGCCGCCCAGCAGGCCCGGGTGCGCTCCGACGCCGCCCTCGCCGGCTTCCGCGACTCCGCGCCGGAGGCGGCCCGCACGTCGTACGACTCCACCGTCACCGGACCGGAGGCCGAGGCGGCGCAGAAGTACCTGGCCTCGCTCACCGACGAGCCCACGCTCTCCGGCAAGGACCTGCGCACCAGCACCAGGAAGGCCGACGCCGCCCTCACCGCCCGCGTCGAGCTGATGCGCGGCGTGGAGTCCTCCCTCTACGCCCACCGCACCAAGGACCTCGCCGCGCTCCGCGACGACGACGTCACGGCGCTGGAGATCCGCGTCGCCCTCCTCGGCGCGCTGCTGCTCGTCGCCGTCGGCATCGCCACGGCGATGGCCCGCACGCTCACCCGCCCGCTCGCCGTGCTGCGCATCGGCTCCGCCCGGCTGGCCGGCGCCGAGGACCCCGCCGCGCAGGAGCCGGTCGCCTTCAACGGCCGCAACGACGAGTTCGCGCAGGTCGTGCGCTCCGTCAACGCTCTGCACGCGCACGCCGCCGCCCTGGCCGAGCGCGTCGCCACCCTGGAGGCCGACCGCAAGCACCTGGTCGGCCAGCGCCAGAAGATGGCCGACGCCCGCGAGGAGCTGCGCGCCCAGCTCGCCGAGTCGTCCGCCCACCTGGACCGGCTGCGCACCAGCATCGGCGGCACCTTCGTCAGCCTCGCGCTGCGCACCCTCGGCCTCGTGGAGCGGCAGCTGTCCGTCATCGAGGGCCTGGAGGAGCGCGAGCAGGACCCGGACCGCCTGTCCACCCTGTTCAAGCTCGACCACTTCGCCACGGTCATGCGCCGGCACAGCGAGAACCTCCTCGTCCTCGCCGGCACCGAGCACGTCCAGCAGAGCGCCGGTCCCGTCCCGCTCGTGGACGTCGTCCGCGCCGCGGTCAGCGAGATCGAGCGGTACGAGCGCGTCCGCATCGCCGCGCTCCCACCGCACGTGCACGTGGCCGGGTTCGTCGCCGACGACCTCAGCCACCTGCTGGCGGAGCTGATGGAGAACGCGACCTCCTTCTCGCCGCCCGAGCAGCCCGTCGAGGTCTCCGGCTGGCTGCTGGAGAACGGCGAGGTCATGCTGTCCGTCCAGGACGAGGGCATCGGCATGACCGCGGAGCGGATGACCCGCCTCAACGGGCGCCTCGCCGACTTCGACCCGGAGGCCCCCTACGACCAGGAGGGCGAGGACGGCCTCGGCCTGGGCCTGTACGTGGTGGCCCGCCTCGCCCACCGGCACGGGGTGCGCGTACAGCTGCGGGAGCAGAAGCAGGGCGGCGTCGCGGCGGTCGTCGTCGTACCGCAGTCGCTGCTCGCCGCCGCGCCCGACAAGGCCGTCCCGGCGTCCGGGCCGGTCGCCGGGGGCGCGCAGGCCTACTCCCTGCCCGGCGCGGACGCCGAGGTCAACTCCAACGTCCTGTACGGGCGCGGCAAGGGCGGCGACCCGCTGGTGGCGCTGGCCGAGAAGGCCGTGGAGCGCTCGGAGGCCGCGGCGCTGCCGCAGCGGGACACCGCCCGCACGGCGGACGTGCCCGCCCCGCGCCGGCCCGAGCCGCAGGCCGGCCCCGAGTCCCCGGCCGAGACCACGATGGAGCTGCTGATCCCGGCAGCCTCCACCGAGACGTCCGCCGCGGACGGCGCCACCGCGCCCCCGGCACCCGCCGGCGCACCGGACACCGACGACACCAGCGACACTCCGGCCACGGCCGGACCCGCGGACCCGACCGGTCCCCGGGACGCGGCCCGGCCGCAGACCACGGCCGACGCCTACGCCATCGGACCGGACGCGCACGAGCGGGCCGCCGACGAGCCGGAGGAGCCGGTCACCGACAAGGGGCTGCCCAAGCGGACCCCGAAGATCACCGCCCCGCCGTCGGCACCGCGCAAGCGCACCGGCTCCGTCGACGCCGAGGCACTGCGCCGGCGCCTCGGCGGCTTCCGCCAGGGCGCCCAGGCCGGCTACCGCGAGGTCGAAGCGGAGATCGCCGACAAGACGGCCCAGCACCGGGTGCCCGCCGCCGGACCGGCAGACGTCGAAGAAGCCACGGGGGGCACAGTCGAGGAGGCAAGCAGTTGACCGCGCCCAGTACCTTCGGACTGAGCAGTGAGGCCCGCAACCTGCACTGGCTGCTGACCAACCTGGTCGAGGAGGTGCCCGGCATCCTCTCGGTCGCGGTGGTCTCCTCCGACGGCCTGCTCCTGCTCTCCTCGGACCCCGGCCACCACGCCGTCGCACGGGAGGCCGCCGCCGGGGAACGGCGCAGCGGCCCGCGCGGCTCGTCCGCGGACCTCGCCACCATCGTCTCCGGCATCGGCAGCCTGACCGTCGGCGCCGCCAAGCTGATGGCCTACGGCGGCGTCAAGCACACGATGGTCGCGATGGACGAGGGCAGCCTGTTCGTCATGTCGATCAGCGACGGCTCGCTGCTCGGCGTGCACGGCTCCGCCGAGTGCGACATGAGCGTCGTGGCGTACCACATGGCGCTGTTCGTGGGCCGTGCCGGACACGTGCTGACGCCGGAGCTCCGCAGCGAGCTGAGGAAGTCCCTGGAGTCCGAGTCGGCGGAGAGCGCCCGATGAGCAGTACGCCCAAACACAACCTCCCGGTCCGCGGCGGCGACCGCAAACCCGCCCGTGTCCGGCCCTACTCGCTCACCGGCGGCCGCACCCGCTTCGGCCACGTCCTCCTCGTGGAGACGTTCGTCGCGGCGCTGGAGGCCCCCGAGGAGCGCAAGGAACTGACGAACGGTTCCCTCACCACCCGGGTCATGCCGGAGATGCGGGCCATCGTCGAACTCTGCCGCCGCATGCGCACGGTGGCCGAGATCGCCGCGCTGCTGAAGATGCCGCTCGGCGTGGTCCGCGTCCTCCTCAGCGACCTCGCGGACCAGGGAAAGATCCGTGTGTACGGAACCGGTACCGGCCACGGCGTGGGCCGGCCGGACCGCGCTCTGCTGGAAAGGGTGCTGAGTGGACTCCGCCGTCTCTGACGCCGCTCGCGGCGTCTCCCCGCTCCTCGACGAGGAGGAGCACCTGCGGCCCTGGCAGACGGACCGCACCCGCGCCCCGATCGCCACGAAGATAGTGGTGGCCGGCGGCTTCGGCGTCGGCAAGACCACGCTGGTCACCTCCGTCTCGGAGATCACGCCCCTGCAGACCGAGGCGCTGATGACCGAGGCCAGCGAGGAGACCGACGACCTCACCGCCACACCGGGCAAGCTGACCACCACCGTGGCCATGGACTTCGGCCGCATCACGCTCGACGACGAACTGGTGCTCTACCTGTTCGGCACGCCGGGCCAGCAGCGGTTCTGGTTCATGTGGGACGACCTGGTGCGCGGCGCGATCGGCGCGGTCGTGCTGGCCGACACCCGCCGCCTGAAGGACTGTTTCCCCGCGCTCGACTACTTCGAGAGCTGCCGGCTGCCGTACGTCGTCGCCGTCAACCACTTCGACGGCAGCGAGCGGTTCGAGCCGGAGGACGTGCGCGAGGCCCTCACGATCCCCGCGCACATACCTGTCATGATCATGGACGCGCGGCGCAGGATGTCGGTCATCGAGGTCCTGCTGTCCCTCGTGGGCCACGCACTCGAGGAAACCCCCGAGTAGTCCAGCACTCCCTAGGAGACACCACCCGCATGCGGAAGATACTCGTCGTGGGGGCCGGCCAGTCCGGCCTCCAGCTCGCCCTCGGCCTCCAGTCGCACGGGTACGAGGTCACCCTGATGTCCAACCGGACGGCGGACGAGATCCGCTCCGGCCGGGTCATGTCGACGCAGTGCATGTTCCACACCGCACTGCAGCACGAACGCGACCTGGGGCTGAACTTCTGGGAGTCGCAGGCCCCGAGGATCGAGGGGCTCGGCGTCTCGGTCGCCGCCCCGGGCTCCTTCGACCCGGGCCCCTCGCAGCGCGCGATCGACTGGGTGGGCAAGCTCGACGGGTACGCGCAGTCGGTCGACCAGCGGGTGAAGATGGCCGGCTGGATGGAGACGTTCGCCCAGCGCGGCGGCCAGCTCGTCATCCACGGCGCGGCGGTCGGCGACCTCGACTACTTCGCCCGCACCTACGACCTCGTCCTCGTCTCCGCGGGCAAGGGCGAGCTGGTGTCGATGTTCGAGCGCGACGCCTCCCGCTCCCCCTACAGCGAGCCGCAGCGCGCCCTCGCGGTGGCCTACGTGCACGGCCTCGGCCCGCGCCCGGAGCACCCGGAGTTCGACGCGGTCCGCTGCAACCTGGTCCCCGGCGTCGGCGAGATGTTCGTCATGCCGACCTACACCGTCTCCGGCCGCGCCGACATCCTGTTCTGGGAGGGCATCCCCGGCGGCCCGCTCGACGTCTTCAACGGCGTCAAGGACCCCTCCGAGCACCTGGCCCTGACCCTGGAGCTCATGGAGAAGTTCCTGCCCTGGGAGTACGCACGGGCCACCAAGGTCGAACTGACCGACGCGGGCGGCACGCTCGCCGGCCGCTACGCCCCGACCGTCCGCAAGCCGATCGGCCGCCTGCCCAGCGGCGGTCTGGTCCTCGGCGTCGCGGACGTCGTCGTCGCCAACGACCCGATCACCGGCCAGGGCTCCAACTCGGCGTCCAAGTGCGCCGCCGCCTACCTCGCCTCCATCCTCGAACGCGGCGACCAGCCCTTCGACGAGGCGTGGATGCAGCAGACGTTCGACCGCTACTGGGCCACCGCCCAGCACGTCACCAAGTGGACGAACGCCATGCTCGCCCCGCCGCCGGAGCACGTGCTGAACCTGATCGGCGCCGCCGGCCAGCTCCAGCCGGTCGCCGACCGCTTCGCCAACGCCTTCAACGACCCGGCCGACTTCGAGAGCTTCTTCTACGACCCGGCCAAGACCGAGGCCTACCTGGCCGAGGTGTCCGGCGCGGGCGCCGCGTAGGAGGCCGTTCCCGGCCCCTCTCGGGCGCCTGCGGGCAGCCCCCTGGCGGCGCGTACCGCCCGCGGGCCCGCGTACCGCCGGGGGCCGCGGTCAGCTCCGGGGGCGCTTGCCGTCGGGGGCCGCGGTCAGCTCCGGGGGCGCTTGCCGCCGGGGCCCGCGGTCAGTCCCGGGGGCGCTTGTCGCCGGGGGCCGCGGTAGTCCTGGCGACGTGTTCCGCTGCGGTGGGTGGCTACCTGCCCCGGCCTGGCCGGACCGCCCCGGGCGCGGGGTTCGCGGCGAGGGGCGGCGCCGTCGGCTTTGAACCCGGCTGCGGGACCGGCGCCACCGGTCCGGGTGCCGGGGTCGCGGCCAGGGGTGGCACAGCCGGCTGCGGGCCCGGCGCCACCGGTCCGGGTTGCAGGCCGGGCGTCACCGGTCCGGGCTGCGGGCCCTGCGCCATCGGTCCGTCGCCGAGACGCAGCGCGACCCGCGTCGCCTCGGGGAAGTACACGACCAGGTAACCCGGCCCGAACTGGCCGAGGGGCATCTGCCGCGCCGGCTGCCCCTGGCCCGCTCCGGGACCGGGGGCGCCCGCCTGGCCCGGACCCGCTGTGGGCCCCGGGACGCCCGCCAGGCCCCCGGCCTGCCAGGTCAGCCCCGGGCAGTCGGCCGCCGTCGGTCCCTTGGCCCCCCACTGGTACGGCTCGCCGATCTCCGGCAGGGCGTAGCGCACGATCGCCGGGCTTCCCGGGGCTGGGGCCGGAGTCGGGGCTGGGGCAGGGGTCGGGGTCGAGGCCGGAGTCGGGGCTGGGGCTGGGGCTGGGGTCGAGGCCGGAGTCGAGGCCGGGGCCGGGGCCGGGGCCGGAGCCGGAGCCGGCGCAGCGCCGGGCGTCCCGGCGGTGACGGGCCCGCGCTGCGTCCCGGAGGTGCCCTTCTGGTCCAACGCGGCGAGGGCCGACACTTGCGCGGGACTGAGCGAGGCCAGCAGCCTCTCCACGTCACCGAGGCGGGCCCGCACCTCGTCGCGCGCCGTGCGCGCCCGGCCGGCCAGGACGAGCTGTCCGTCGAGGGCCGTGCGCGCCTGACGGGCGAGTCCGCTCGCCGTTCGCTCGTCGCCGGTCAGCCGCCGCACCGTCTCGGCCCGCTGCCGCGCGAGCTGCCCGATGACGTGCCCCTCGTCCAGCGCGTGCTGGGGGTCGCGGGCGAGCAGCAGCCGGAGGTACGGCGAGAGGCCGGTGCTGCCCTGGTACTGCTGCCGGGCGAGCCGCCCCGCCGCCTCGCGGCTCTCCTCCAGGGAGAGCCGGGCGCGGGTCAGCGCGGCGTCCACCCGGTCGGTCTCGGCGCACTGCCTCACCAGCCGGTTCGCGACGGCGTCGTAGGCCTTGGTGGCCTGCTCGGCCTGGCGGAAGAGCTGCTGAAGATCCGTCAGCAGAGCGGCCGTGGACCGCTGTGCCGGCGCGGGGGGCTCCGGTACGGCCGCGGCGGACACCGGCGCGAGGGCGGTCTGAGCCGCCACCGCCGCCGTACACACCAGGCGCAGCACCCTTCCTGACACGTCATCACCTCCGGTGCGCAGCGGCCCTTCCGCTCCACACCGTGAATTTCGACGTATGAACCGACTGTGTGCGCCGAAGGTGCGCCAGATGGCGCAACGCGGTCACTCTCCAGGGTCACCCGGCTTGCCGTCCGGCGCGGAACGCGGTCCCCTGCCGCCCGGCGGCCCCTGCTCCTGTGCCTACTCCTGCTCGTACTCCTGCTCCTGCCCCGGTTTCGGCTTCGACCACGGCCACCGCAGCCGGCCGCCCGCCCTCCCGTCGGGGTCGTACGCGTACTTCCACCCCCGGTGCAGCCCGAGCTTCCCGCCCTGGCCGCGCGGCACCCGTCGGTAGACCAGGACGGTCGGCGGGCCGCCCGCGGCGTCCGGCACGGGGATGCGGTAGGTCCTGGGCGGATGCCCGGTGGGCCCGAGCAGCACGGGCAGCACGCGGCCGTCCATGGGCCCGCCCTCGAAGGGGGTGTCTTCGCTCTTCACGCCACCAGTGTCAGCCATCCGCCGAGGACAGGGCACGCACCACCGAGGCGGTCTGCTCGTCCCGCCCCGCGGTCACCGTCAGGACGGCCACGAACTGCTCGACCAGCCAGTCCCGCAGCTCGTCGGCGGGCGGCTGCTTGCCCTCGTCGAGCCAGATCAGGGAGGCCGCCTCCACCGCCGTGATCCACATCCGCACGGTCATGCGCAGGCGCGGACCGGGGTCGGCGACCTTCAGATGGCTGAGGATGTGCTCGGCCGCCGCCCGGCGCACGCCGTCGACGATGGCGGTGGTCCGGGACGTCTCGACGACGCTGCCGCCCTGCAGGAGGGCGGCGAAACCGGCGTCGTGCCCGGCGACGAAGGTGAGGTAGCGGTCCAGGGCGCGAGTGAGACGGGGAACGAGCGGGCCCTCGCGCGGCTCGTCGAAGCAGTGCCGCAGCTCCTCGGCGGCCGAGCGCAGCGCGGCCTCGTACAGCTGCTGCTTGCCGCCGGGGAAGTACCGGTAGACCAGTGGACGCGAGACCCCGGCCGCCTCCGCGACGTCGTCCAGGGAGACCTCCTCGGGCGCGCGGTGCGCGAAGAGGGACAGGGCCGCGTCGAGGAGCTGGGCCCGGCGTTCCTCGACGCTCAGCCTCCGGTAGGCGGGAGTGGGGGCCTGAGGGGTCATGACCGGCAGCGTAATCGGTGACCCCCGGGCCGTGCGGTGCCCGGCCGCGGCGGGACGGGCGCCCGCGGGGGCGTCGGTGCCGGCCGGGCCGCGCGGGCGGGCGCCGCCGCCGGCCCGCGGCCGGAGCAGGGACCGGCGCCGGTCGGGCCGGTGGAGTGGGTCCCGGCGCCGGTCCGGGCGCTGGTGGGTGCCTCCGTCGGCCCTTCCGCCGGTGGGCGCCTGCACCGGCTCTTCCGCCGGTGGGTGCCTGCGCCGGCTCTTCCGCCGGTGGGTGCCTGCGCCGGCGCGGGTCCCGGCGCCGGTCGTGCCGCCGGGGGCGCCCGGACCGGCGCCCGGTGCGGGTCCGCCGCAGCGGCGGTGCGGGTCCGTCGTGGGCCGGCCGCCGTCAGGCCGGCAGCCCCGACGACCGCCGCAGCCGCCGGCCGACCCCGCGCGGGTCCGCCGCAGCGGCGGTGCGGGTCCGTCGTGGGCCGGCCGCCGTCAGGCCAGCAGCCCCGACGACCGCCACAGCCGCCGGCCGACCCCGCGCAGCACGCCGATGTCGTCGAGGAAGTCGGTCAGGCGCTTGGCGCCGGTCTGCATGACCTCCCGGCGGTGCCCGCTCGCCTTGACCTGGGCCATGGCCTCCCGCTTGTCCAGGCCGACGTTCGTGTAGACCTCCGGGTTGACGAAGGCGACGGAGAACACCCGGGCGAACTCGCCGGAGGTGACCCGCGTGAACTCCTGCGACCACTTCGGCGCGGTCATCATCTGCCGCCGCAGCTCCTCGCGGGCGTACCGCACGTGGCGGGCCTCCTCCACGACGTGGATGCGCGTGACCCCGCGGATCAGCGGCTGCACCCGCTCGTCGGGGAAGGTCAGCCGCTGCATCCAGTCGAGGACCTCCTCACCGAGCAGCGTGGCGGTGAAGGAGCCCGGCGTGGTGGAGATCGTCTTGAACAGCCGCCCCAGGTTCTGGTGGGCGCGGCTCACCGGGTACCAGGGCGTCCCGCCGCGCGAGATCAGCCGGGCGAACATCTTCGAGTGCCGGCACTCGTCCTCGATCTCCGTCAGGGCGTACCGCACGTGCGCGCTCGTGGCCGCCTTGTCGTAGATGTGCCGGACGAGCAGCTGCATGAGGATGATCTCGAACCAGATGCCGAGCGAGGCGAGCGCCGCGGCCTCGTGCTGGGAGAGCAGGATCCGCTGCTCCTCGCTCATCCGCTTCCACATCGGCGTGCCGTAGAGCGACACCAGCTCCGGCGGCCAGAACCACTTGCCCTCCTCGAAGGGCGCGTCCCAGTCCAGCTCCTCGTCCGGGTCGAAGGAGTGCTTGGCGGAAGAGACGAGCAGCCGCTCGGCCACCTGCTCCCGGTCCTTGAGCAGGCCGAGCGCGTCGCGCAGGCCTGCGAGCGCGTCGGCTTCCGTCACGGTCGTCATGGCTGTCCACCTCGTCGTACGGGGATGTGTCCGGGCGCCGCGCCTGTTGTCACCCGGCGGTTCCTTTATGAGACTGCCTGTCAGCAAGCTCGTCAATCCCCTGCGCACGACTTGTTGACTCCGCGTCTACCCGAGGGCCGGGCGGTATGCGCGCCGGGCGGCCCGGGCTACGAACCCAGCACCGCCGCCATCACCGCCCGCGCGATCGGCGCCGCCGTCCCGCCGCCGCTGATGTCGCCCCGCCGCGCCGACGCGTCCTCCACGACCACGGCGACCGCGACCCTCGGGTCCATGTCCTCCTCGCCCTGCGCCCAGGAGACGAACCACGCGTACGGCGTTCCGGAGTTGCCGACCCCGTGCTGGGCCGTGCCGGTCTTGCCGCCCACCACCGCGCCCGGGATCGCCGCGTTCATCCCGGTGCCCTCGTCCACCACGTCGGTCATCAGCTCCCGCAGCCGCACGGCCGTCGCGGGGCGCATCACCTGCCGCGCCGGCGGGGACCCGGCCGTCGACACCGTGCCGCCGCCGCTGCGGGTCGTCCGCTCCACCAGGTACGGCGTACGCACCTGGCCGTCTTCGGCGACCGCCGCCGCCACCATCGCCATCTGCAGCGGCGTGGCCCGCGTGTTGTACTGCCCGATGGACGACAGCGCCAGCTGCGCCCTGTCCACCCGCGAGTCGAAGGTGCTCGGCGCGACCGGGAAGGGGATGGCCAGCCCCTTGTCGTTGAAGCCGAACCGCTGTGCCGTGCGCCGCATGTCGTGCACGCCCACGTCCACGGCCAGCTTGGCGAACACCGTGTTGCACGACCACTCGAAGGCGTGCCGCAGCGAGGCGTTCTCGCAGCCGTCGGCCTCGTTCGCCAGGCGCGTGGTCGTGCCGGGCAGGGTGTACGGGTCCGGCGACCTCGTGGGCGCGTCCACGTCCGTGACGACACCGGTGTCCAGCGCGGCCGCCGCGGTGACCACCTTGAACGTGGAACCCGGCGGATACGTCTGCCGCACCGCCCGGTTGAGCATCGGCTGCTCCGGATCGCGGTTGAGCCGGTCCCACGCCGCCACCACCGCGGGCCCGTTCCCCGACAGCTCCGCCGGGTCGTACGACGGCGTGGACACCAGCGCCAGGACCCGGCCCGTCGCCGGCTCGATCGCCGCCACCGCCCCCTTGCGCCCGCCGAGCCCCTCGAACGCCGCCCGCTGCGCCGCCGGGTCGATGGTCGTGACGACGTCGCCGCCCGGGGGCCGCGCGCGGGTGAGGCCGTCGAACAGCCGGAACGCCGACAGCATCGGGTGCGCGCCGGAGAGCACCTCGTCCTCGGTGTCCTCCAGGAACGTCGTCCCGTACCGCTGCGAGGCGAACCCGGTGACCGGCGCGTACAACGGGCCGTCCGTGTACGTCCGTTCGTAGCGCAGCTGCTCCCGGGTGTCCCGGGACCCGGTGACCGGCAGGCCGCCGGCCAGGATCTGGCCCCGGGGCTGGGCGTAACGCGCGATGGTGGGACGGCGGTTGGCCGGGTTGGCACCGTACGCCGGGGCCTGGACGACCTGGAGCCAGGCGGTGTGCACCAGCAGCGCCACCAGGAGCAGCAGGCAGAAGGCGGTGGCGTGTCGGATGTACCGGGTCACGGCACGGTCTCCTCACTGGTCGCGGAGGCACAGGTCCGGGGGGCACTGGTCCCGCGGTCACCGGTTCGGGGGTCACTGGTCACGGAGTCTCCGATTCCGGAGCCGGCCCCCGGACCGGGACGCGGGTCAGCCAGCCACGGGCCGGGGAGCCGCCGCCCGCGAGGCGGCTGCTCGCCGGGCGACCGCCCGCGAGGCCCCCACGCGCACGCCCACCGACGGCGAAGCCCCCGCTCACGGCGCCAGGTGCCCGTCGTACTCCCGGCGGGCCACGTGGCTCACCCGGATCAGCAGCGCCACGATCGCCCAGTTGGTGACGACCGAGGAGCCGCCCTGGGCCAGGAACGGCATCGCCATGCCGGTCAGCGGGATCAGCCCCGTCACCCCGCCCGCGATCACGAACACCTGGAGCGCCACGATCGAGGCGAGGCCGACCGCGAGGAGCCGGCCGAACGGGTCGCGCAGGGCGAGGCCGGTCCGGTAGCCGCGCTCGACGAGCAGGGCGTACAGCAGGAACACCGCGGAGAGCCCGGCCAGGCCCAGTTCCTCGCCGGCCGTGGCCAGGATGAAGTCCGACTTGGTCGCGAACCCGATGAGGGGGGAGTGGCCGAGACCGAGACCGGTGCCGAGCACCCCGCCCGCCGCGAAGGAGAACAGCGACTGGGCCACCTGGTCGGGGCCCCGGCCCGCCTCGATCGAGGCGAGGGGGTGCAGCCAGTCCTCGATGCGGCTGTGCACGTGCGGCTCCAGCCAGCCGACGGCCACCGCCCCGAGCGCGGCCAGCAGCAGCCCGACCGCGACCCAGCCGGTGCGTCCGGTGGCGACGTACAGCAGGACGACGAACAGCCCGAAGAACAGCAGGGAGGTGCCGAGGTCCCGCTCCAGCACCAGGACCCCGACGCTGAGCAGCCAGATCGCCACGATCGGGCCGAGCACGCGGCCCGTGGGCAGCCGCAGCGGCCCCAGCCGGCGGCCCGCGAAGGCCAGCGCGTTGCGGTTGGCGGCCAGGTAGGCGGCGAAGAACACCGCCAGCAGCACCTTCGCGAACTCGCCCGGCTGGATGGAGAAGCCGCCCATCCGGATCCAGATGCGGGCGCCGTTCACCGCCGGGAAGAGGATGGGCAGCGTCAGCAGCGCGAGCGCGGCGACGACGCAGAGGTAGGAGTAGCGCTGGAGCCACCGGTGGTCGCGCAGCACCAGCACGACCAGCGTGAACAGGCCGACGCCGAGGGTGGACCACACGAGCTGGGCGGGCGCCGCCCGGGTGCCGGGCGTGCCCAGGTCCAGCCGGTAGATCAGGACCAGGCCCAGGCCGTTGAGCAGCACCCCGATGGGCAGCAGGAGCGGATCGGCGTACGGCGCCCGCAGCCGCACCGCGACGTGCGCGAGCAGCGCGAGACCGCCGAGTCCGGCACCGTACCCGGCCGCCCCGGGCGGCACCCGGCCGTACTGCGCGAGGCCCACGGCGCAGTAGCCGTACACGGGCAGCAGGACGGCCACGACGATGAGGGCGAGCTCGATGCCGCGGCGCCGGGGGAGGCGGGGGGCGGCGGGCCGGGGCGGGTCCGCGGCCGTACCGGCGGTTCCGGCCTGGCTCATATGGGGCACCCGCCTGGAGACGCACCCGAGGCGGTCGTCGCCTCCGCCGCGTCCGTCCCGCCCGCCGTGGCCGTCAGCACCAGCGCGGCGCGGGACCGAGGTGCCGGATGCGGCGCGCCGAGCCCCAGGCGCCGTCGGCGACGGCGGGCGCGACAGTGGCCGCGGTGACGACGGCACCGGTGACGGCCGCCAGGACCGGACGGGTGAGAGGGCAGCGCAGCGACATGGGTGTACCTCCACCAGAGGCGGGCGAACCTGACCAACCGCCAGATTAAGGGCGCACCGGGGCGGAAAGCCGTGATGCCCCGCCATCGGAGGCGGCGCTGTCCGCCGGTGGGAGGGGGGCGGCTGAGCCTTTCGAGCGAGCGGCGGAAACCGCGGGAGTCAGCGGTGCGCAGGCGTCGCCCGGGGGTATGGGGAGCGCGGGAGGTCGGCGGTGCGGCCGACGCCTGGCCTGGGGAACGTGGGGGATCAGCGGTGCGGCCGACGCCCGGGTGCGGGGAGCGCACGGCGGTGCGGCCGTACCCGGGGCAGGGGAGCGTGGGAAATCAGCGGTGCGGCCCTGCTCCAGGGTGGGGGAGCGCGTGAAGTCGGCGGCGCGGCCATGCTCCCGGGGCGAGGGAGCGTGGGAAATCAGCGGTGCGGCCGTACCCGGGGCGAGGGAGCGCGGGAATCAGCGGTGCGGTCGTCGCTCGGGTGGTGGGGGCGTGGAGCATGCGGCACGGCACCGTCACACGGACCGTACGCAGGCCGGCTTCACCGCGGGTGGCCGGCCCGGGGCCCGCCCGCCCGCTCACTCGCTGAGCTCCTCCAGCAGCCGGGCGGTCGGCAGCCCGGCGCGCAGATAGTCGACGAAGAGCTCGTTGTGCAGGGCCCAGGGCGAGCGTCGCGCGCGAATCAGCCCGATCGCGTCGTTGCAGGAGCTGCCCTGCCGGACCAGGGCGTGCGCGACGACGAGGCCCGAGCGGTTGTACCCGTGGTAACAGCGCACGAGTACCCGGCGGCCGGCCGCCAGCGCGTCGCAGGCGGCCCGGGCCAGCCGCATCACCCCGGCGAGCTGGGTGCCGTCCAGCGGCCCGTCCGGGATGGGCCACACCTGGTGCTGTACACCGGGGTCCGGCCCGTGGCCCGGCAGCCTGAGGAGCGTCTGCACGAGATCGAACTCACCGCCCACGACGGCGAACTCCAGATGCCCCGAGTGACCCCTGAACTGGTGCCCGCCCATCCACAGCCCCGGCACGATCTCGTTCCACGCGCTGTCCGGAGCCGGTACGTCGGGTTGCTTCCTGCGGGTACGCAACGGCGCCTCCCGTGAGTGCCCCTCTGGGACTGCCTCAAAGGTAGCCCGGTCCTTGCCCCCGGAGCACCCCTCCTGTTCCCATGGTCGTGGGGTGATGATGCATGAGCGGGCTGCGCGTCATACCGGCCTGGCGCCACGGTCAGGAGCGTCTGTACGTCTGCCGGGCGGACGGCAGGAACGTCGCCTGGTACGACCGTGAGGCGGCCCGGGTGAGCCTGCTCGGCCAGGACGACCGGGACGAGGTCCTGGAGGCGCTCGGCCCCTTCCTGACGGGCCCGGTGGCGGTCGGCCCGCCCCCGGTCCCGAACCCCGCGGAACTGGCGCGGCTGAGCCTCCACCCGGACGACGACCTGGCGCCCAACCGCCCCGGCGAGGCCCTGCTGATCGCCCTCGAACGGGAACCGGGCTCCGTTCCCCGCCTGCGTCCCGACCCGCGCCGGCGCGCGCTCCTGGCCGAGCAGACGGTCGGCGAGGCCCTGGACCGCCTGGACGGCGCCGGCTGGCGCACCCTGCACTCGGTCCCGCTGCCCGGCGGCGACCGCATCCACCACCTGGTGATCGGCCCCGGCGGCCTGTTCGCCGTCCACGCGGTGTACGCCCGCAGGCAGCGGGTCCTCGTCGCCGACCCGATGGTCACGCCGGGCCGCCGCCGGCCGGAGCCGCTGCTCCGCCGCGTCCGCGCCTGCGCCGACCGGGCCTCCTACGCCCTGACGGCGGAGGTCCGCCCGCTCCTGGCCCTGGCCGGTCCGGCGGACCTCCGCCTGACCACGCCGGCGCACGGAGTCCGCATCCTCACGGACACGGACCTGCCGAACCTGTCCCGCCTGGGCGGCGTCCTGAAACCGGCGGACGTGGAGGCCCTGCACGCCACAGCCCGAGACCGCGGCACCTGGCAACACGTCTGAGCCCACCCCTGGGTCCACGGGCCGCCTGCCCGCACACCACGGGCACCGGCAGGCACCCGCCCCCTGCGGGCACCCCTCAGCACCCCACCCCGCGGCGGCCCGTGAGCGCCGCCGCACCGCCCACCGCGGGCAGCCGTGAACGCCGCACTCCCCGGGCAGGCGCGTTCGCCGGTCTCCGGGGGGAAGCGCGGGCACCGCTCTCCGCAGACGGTCACGTGCGCCGCCGCACCGCCCACCGCGGGCAGCCGTGAACGCCGCACTCCCCGGGCAACCGTGAACGCGCGCTCCCCGGGCAGGCGCGTTCGCCGGTCCCCGCGGGGAAGCGCGGGCACCGCTCTCCGTAGACGGTCACGTGCGCCGCCGCACCGCCCACCGCGGGCAGTCGTGCCGCCAGGGCGGCACGGGTGGGCGCGGCGGCACCCCGTCAACGCGGGGCCGCGCACCCCACCCGACGTCCAGGCGAGCAGGGGGGCACTGTCACCCCCGGCTCGGCATCCCCCCGCGGGCATCACCCGAGGCGGGCGACGCCCCCTCACGGCAACGTCCCCGCCCGCCCCCCATCCAGCAGCGCCCCCAGCAGATCCCCGTACTCCCGCACCCGCGGAGCAACGTCCTCCGCCCGGAACTCCAGCGCCCCCGGCCCCCGGCACCCCTCCACCTCCCCCCATGTCACCGGCGCCGAAACCCACGGCTGCGCCCGCGCCCGCAGCGTGTACGGCGCCGCCGTCGTCTTGCGCGCCGCGTTCTGCGACCAGTCCACGAACACCTTCCCCGGCCGCAGGCTCCGCGTCATCCGGTGCAGCGCCAGCTCCGGCATCGCCCGCTCCGCCTCCACCGCCAGCCCCTTCGCGTACTCGGACGTCCGCTCACTGGACGCGCCCCGCACCGCCGCCAGCAGATGCAGCCCCTTCGACCCCGACGTCTTCGCGTACGCCTCGATCCCGTCCCGCGCCAGCCGCTCCCGCAGCCACAGGGCCACCCGGCAGCACTCCAGCACCGTCGCCGGCGGCCCGGGGTCGAGGTCGAACACCAGCCGGTCCGCCACCTCCGGCGAGTCGATGGTCCACTGCGGGGTGTGGAACTCCGTCACCAGGTTGGCGGCCCACATCAGACTCGGCAGGTCCTGCACGAGCACCATCCGCGCCGGCCCCTCCGCCCTGGGCACCTCGGCGGTCGTCACCCACTCGGGCGTACCCGCCGGCACGTTCTTGACGAAGAACTGCTGTCCGTCGGGCCCGTCCGGATAGCGCAGGAAGGACAGTGGCCGGTCGCGCAGATGGGGCAGCAGCACGTCCGCGATCGTCGCGTAGTAGTGCAGTACCTCGGCCTTGGTGAACCCGGTCGCGGGATACAGCACCTTGTCCAGATTGCTGAGCGCGAGCCGTCGCCCCTCCACCACTGTGATCGGCGCCATACGATAAGAAAACCACGAAATGACGACAAAGCCGTCAAACAGTCCCTCATCGACGCGGAAGGTGCTGCACGTGCGATCCATCTGGAACGGCGCCATCTCGTTCGGCCTGGTCAGCATCCCGATCAAGGTGGTGAACGCGACCGAGAGCCACTCGATCTCCTTCCGGCAGATCCACCTGGAGGACGGCGGCCGCATCCGTTACCGCAAGTTCTGCGAACTGGAGGACCGCGAGGTCACCCAGGGCGAGATCGGCAAGGGCTACGAGGACGCGGACGGCAGCATCGTGCCGATCACCGACGAGGACCTGTTGCACCTGCCGCTGCCGACCGCGAAGACGATCGAGATCGTGGCCTTCGTGCCGGCCGACCGGATCGATCCGCTCCAGATGGAGAACGCCTACTACCTGGCCGCGAGCGGCGCCCCCGCCGCCAAGCCGTACACGCTGCTGCGGGAGGCGCTCAAGCGCAGCCAGAAGGTGGCGATCGCCAAGTTCGCCCTGCGCGGCAGGGAACGCCTCGGCATGCTGCGCGTGGTCGGCGACGCCATCGCCATGCACGGCCTGCTCTGGCCGGACGAGGTCCGCGCCCCCGAGGGCATCGCCCCGGACGCCAACGTCACGGTCCGCGACAAGGAACTCGACCTCGCGGACGCCCTCATGGACACCCTCGGCGAGGTCGACCTGGAGGACCTGCACGACGAGTACCGCGAGGCCGTCGAGGAGGTCATCGCGGCGAAGACCGCCGGTGAGGCGCTCCCCGAGACCGCCGAGCCCGCCGCGGGCGGCAAGGTCCTCGACCTGATGGCGGCCCTGGAGAACAGCGTCCGGGCGGCGAAGCAGTCCAGGGGCGAGGACGTGGGGGAGAAGGCGGCCGAGGAGGCGGAGCACGCCGAGGTCAGACACCTCCCGCAACGCAAGACCACCCGCGCGCGCCCCAAGGACACGGCGGCGAAGAAGACGGCGTCCACGGCCAAGAAGACAACGGCGAAGAAGTCGGCGTCCACCAAGAAGTCGGCGTCCACGTCGGCCCAGACCTCGAAGAAGTCGGCGTCGACGAGCAAGACGGCGGCCAAGAAGAGCACGGCGAAGAAGACGGCGGCCCGCAAGCGCACGGCATAGCAAAACGGACGACGCCACCGGCCCGCCGGTCACGATCCGGGCGGCCCCGGGGGCTCATCCGCCCGCCCGGGCCCGTACGACGCCGGCGGCCGGCGTCCGCCTCGTCCGCCGGCGGCAGGGCTGCCGGATGCTGTCTGATCCAGGGGGACACGTGACCCGCGCGCCGACCACGGAGGCCCGGCGCGGAACGGCGTGCGGCATCGCGTCCCCTGCCGGACACCTCGGAGAAGCCATGCCCCTGCTCACCACCCTCGACGAGGCGGTGACGGCCCTCAGGGCACCCCTGACGGAAGAGGACCGCGCGCGGCTGGACGGACGACCTCCGCAGGGAGGTCCAGGAGGAGATCTCCACCAGGCGCTCGGTACTGCGCCGCCACGGCACGCACCTCACCCGGTACCTGCGCCCCCGCTTCGACGCGTGGAGGGAGGCCGAGGGTATACGGCAAGGCCGGCTCCTGGACCTCGTCATGCAGGTGCAGCAGCGGCTGCTCGACCCGGACGCGTGAACGCTGGGCCCAGCCGCCCGCTGCCAGACGCCGGCGCAGGTGGCCCGCCCCCTACCCGGCGACCGCTCCCGCAAGCGCGACCGTCACCAGTCCCGCGGCCGCCAGCACCAGGGAGCCCTGCGTGAACCGGTGCTTGCGCCAGGCGATCACCGACATCGTCACGAGCTGCCGGCTCAGCGCGGGCAGCGGGTCGGCCGTCCGCAGGATGTGCGTCAGCTCGTCCGGCGCCAGGCCGCGCAGGTGCCCGAAGTAGATGAAGTCGACCCCGGGCCGGCTCGGCCCTCCGCTCGCCATGCGGGGGACGACCGCCAGCACCGCCAGCAGGGCGGCCCCCGTCAGCAACGCCATCCCGGCCGCTGTCAGGACGCCTCGCCCGTCACCCGCGCCGGAGTGCGGCGCGGTGCGCAGCAGGGCCGTGAGGGCGAGGGCCGCTGATTCGACGGTCAGTGCGAATGTCGCCTTGGCGTCCACTTTTCCCGTCCATTCGACGAGCGCCGCGTGAATACGCCAGGCGGTTTCCTCTCCCGCCCCGGCCCGGGCGTAATGAGCGGGAACTTGAAGTGGACCCGAAGATTCAGTCACGCGTGCCTCCCCGTCGGTGAGAACGATTGCCTCCACTTGTATCCGAACCGCGTTCGACGGTCTGCGTCATTCGCCACACATCATCTCGCCCATTCCGTACGCTGGTGTGAACGCGAGTGCGGCGGGGAGGCCAATTCGTGCCAGGGGGAAGAGCAATCGAGAACCAGGACGCGCACCACGCGCACCACGAGCCCTTCACCCCCGACGCATTGCTCCTTCTCCGGGCGGCGGGCAGGGTGCGGACCTGGGCCCGCGGCGAGTCGCTGATGCGGGAGGGCGGTCCACCCGACAGCGTGGTGCTGGTGCTGAGCGGACTGGCCAAGGTCACCGCGGAGTCCGGCAACGGCTACACGAGCGTCCTGGCGCTGCGCGGCCCCGGCGAACTCGTCGGCGAACTCTCCTGCCTCGACGGCGCCCTGCGCTCCGCGACGGTCACCGCGATCGAGGAACTCGAGGGCGTGGTCGTCGGCAGTGAGGCGTTCCTGAGACTGCTGCGGACCCACGCCTCGCTGACGCTGGCCGTGCTGCGCAGCGTCGTGACGCGGCTGCGGGACTCCGACAGCATGCGCACGGAGCGCGGAGCGCGGTCGTCCCGGTCGATGCTCGCGCGCGTGCTCCTGGACACCGCCGTACGCCACGGAACGCCGGTCGACGAACCGCCCGGAGCGCTCGCCGTCCGCCTGAACCAGCAGGAACTCGCGGGCGCCGCGGGCATCTCCCGCGAGTCCGTCGTGCGGTCGCTGCGCGCCATGCAGGAGGCCGGCCTGGTCACCACCAGCCGCGGCCGGACCTGCGTCCTGGACCTCGCCGAAGTCCGTCGGTGGGCCGCCGAATGACCGCCCGTCGGCGGGCCACCGGACCGAAGTGTGCGTCATCCGGCACAGGAATGACCACGCGGTGGCGGACCACCGGACCCCAGTGCGTCATCTGACGCTGTGGGTGGTCCCGTCCCCCCGATATTCATGACGCGGGCACCGTGGCCCCCGCGGGGCAGTGATCCACGGCGCCCGCACTACTCGGGAGGACGTATCCGGTGAGACCCAAGGCCCAGCTCTATTCCATACTCGTCGTCGACATCGAGAAATTCGGCCGACGCGCCAATCCCGTTCAGCTCTGGCTTCGCGAACAGTTGTACGGCATTGTCCGTGCCGCGTTCACGGAATCCTCCATCGACTGGTCGGGCGGACCCGAGCCTTCCGACCGAGGGGACGGCTTCTTCTGGCTGCTGCCCGGAAGTGTGGACCGCACCGACCTCACGGGACGGTTCGTCGAGGTGCTCGACCAGCGGTTGCGCGCCCACGCCCGCACCAGCAGCGAGGAGGGCGCGCTGCGCCTGCGCGTGGCGCTCCACCAGGGCGACGTCGCCGGCGACGCGCACGGCTGGGCCGGCGAGGAGCTGAACACCGCCTGCCGGCTGGTCGACATCCCGCCGCTGCGCACGGCCCTGGCGTCCGCGCCGCGGGCCGGCCTCGCGCTCGCCGTCTCCGGAGAGTGGCACCGGCACGTCGTCCGCCACGACGACCCCTCCGTGGCGAGCCGGACCTTCCGCTGCGTCACCTTCGACGCCAAGGAGATCCACGGCGCCCACGCCTGGATCAGGGTGCCCGGGTACGACGCGCCTCCCGGAGTGTCCGCGACGCGCCCCGCGCCGGGCGCCCCGTCCCGTGACGCGGCGCCGGGGGCCGCCCCCGCCGGCCGCGAGGACCGCCGCGCGGACCACCCCGGCGCCCCCGGCAGCGGCCCCTTCGCGGGGGCGCACTTCGACCGGGTCGGCCAGGTGTTCGGCGGAGACCAGATCGTGCACGGAGGCCAGACCTTCCAGTGGGGTTCCGGACCGGAGGAGACCGCCGGACGCGGCGAAGGAAAGGCAGAGGCCTCCTGATGGCCGACGAGACACCCCCTCCCGCCCCGCGGCCCGGACCCGCGCCCGAACCGCCCCCGGACGGCGACGACACGACCGACCCCCGGCACCGCCTGCGCGAGGGCCTCACGGCCCTGCGCGGCACCCGGGGCGCCGCCGGAGAACGGCTCGACGCCGAACGCGACGCCGTCAACGGCCTGCGCGTCTCGGCGGCCCAGGTCTTCGGCGGGGACAGCTACGTCTTCCAGTTCGGCGCCACCGACGCGCGGCCCCGCTCCTACCGGCTCACCGCCGAGGACCTGGACGAGACCAGGGAGGCGTTCGTCCCGCCCAAGGGCTTCGACACCGTGGCCCGTCGGGTGACGGCCCGCACGGTCACCGTCCTGCGGGGCCCGGCGGGCAGCGGCAAGGAGGCCATGGCACGCGCCGCCCTGCACCGGGCCGGGCACCGCGTCGTCCTCCTGCTCGACCCCGACACGGCGCTGACCCTCGTCGACGGCAAGAACCTTCTCCCGGGCGCCGGTTACCTCCTGCCCGACCTCCCCCAGCGGGGCGCCGACGCGCTCAACGGCTTCGAACTCCACCGCATCGACGCCGAACTGCGCGCCGCCGACTGCCGGCTCGTGCTGACCGCGCAGGCCGCCGTCCAGTTCACCGACCCCCGCGTGCGGCCCGCTCTGACCGACGCCCCGGCCGCCCCGGACCCGTCCGCGATCGCCGGCCGGCACCTGCGGTGGCGGCTCGGCACGGCCGGCGCCGCCCGCGCCCGGCGCCTCCTCGTCCGGCAGGACGTCGCACGGCTGCTGCGCGCCGAGCTCGCCGCCGGCACGACCGCGGGAGCCGCGGCCGACCTGGGCCGCGACCTGGCCGAGGCCGCCGCAGCGGCCGGCGACGAGGACGTCGTCGCCCGGGTCCGGGCCCGCAAGAGACTCCACGGGGAACGCGCGGTCGCCCACTGGCTCCACGACATGGCGGACCTCGCCGAGCAGTGTCTCGCCATCGGCGTCGCCGTGTTCGGCGGCGAGGCGTACGAGACGGTGGCGACCCTCTCCCGCGACCTGGAGGAACGCCTCCAGGTCGCCGAGAGCCCGGACAACCCCGTACGCCCCCGGGGCACCAAGCTGACCGGAACACGCACCGCCCGGCTGGACGCCGTCCGCGCCGCGCTGGTGGAGTCCGAGGTCGCGACCCGGCACGGCGGCGCACGCGGCAAGGTCGTGCGCTTCCGGGACCCCGGCACCGCCCGGCGCCTCCTGGACCACGTGTGGGGCGAGTACGACGAGATACGCGACGCGCTGCCCCGCTGGCTGCGTGACGCCGCGGCCCGGGGCCTGCCCACCGTCGGGGTGCGCGCGGCGGTCGGCGCCGGAATGCTGGCCCGGCACAGCTTCGAGACCGTACGGGCCCGGATCCTGCGCCCCTGGGCGGCCGACAAGGACCCGGAACTGCGGGACGCGGCGGCCATCGCGCTGGGCGTCGCCGCGCGCGAGTCGGGCCACGCCCTCGCCGCGTACAACCTCGTCATGGCCTGGAGCGCCGAAAGCCGGTGCCCGGAGCTCCAGGCCACCGCGGTACGGGCCTGGCGCGTCGTCTTCGAGCACGACGGGGACGAACGGGCCTGGGGCTGGCTGCACCGGCTGGCAGGCGTCGAGCACGTCGCCGTGGTCGAGGCCCTGTGCCGCAGCCTCACCGAGTACATGGCCCTCGACGACGGCCGGTACCGCGCCGACGCCCTCGACCTGCTCGACCAGTGGGCCGTCAGCGGAGTGCACGACCCGCAACGCCGGTCCCTCGGTGAACTGG
>NZ_JBEYXZ010000024.1:0-114268 GCF_040645305.1 Streptomyces sp. NPDC046831
GGGGGGCGGGGCCGGCTTGGTCCCGGTTGGGGGGGCCGGGGGACTTCGCGGACACGGCCCAGGACCTGTCCGACCATGCGCGTCGTCGCCCGAAGGGCGGCCGCGCGGCGTCCGGTGCGTGCTCCCGGCGTGCCGGCCCCAGGCCCTCGTACTGGACGTACTCGGGTCCGGGGCCGGTGCGGCGAGTGGGGGGTACCCCCTGCTCGGGCGAAGCCGAGAGCTTGGGGAGCGTGCAGGGCGTCGCACGGCAGACGCGCATGGTCGGACAAGGTTCACGACGCGAACAGCCGTACCGGCCGGGCCGCGTGCGCCTCGGCGCCGATCTCCAGCACGGGCGCGGAGGCCGCGGGCAGGGCGTCGGCGCCGTCGTCGAGTGCCTGACGGGCCGCCAGGACGGCGCGGTCGGCGACGCGGTCGAGCTCCGGCGCCAGCCGGGCCAGCACCGCCGTCGCCTCGAACGGGTCCAGGCTCAGCAGGCGCACCGTCGCCGTGGCCGGTCCGCTCACGCTCTCGTAGGCCGCGCAGTACGCCGCGTCGTCGGGGCCCAGCCCCGCCACCCGCGCCGTCAGGCCCAGGACCACGGGCTGGTGGGCTCCTTTCGGGAACGCCCGTGCCAGGGCGTCCAGTTCGGGCGAGGGCCAGGTGGCGCGGGCGGCCCGCGCCAGCTGCCGCCCCAGCTTCCGGGCGGCGAGGCGCAGAGCGGGCGACGGTGTCCGCGCGTCCGCCGCGGCGTCCAGCTCGCCGGGGTCGTGTCCGAGGGCGGCCGCCGCGGCGAGCGCGGCCGCCACCAGGCCCGCCGTGTGCAGCCGCCCCCGGCAGAAGGCCTCCAGGCTCGCCGCCCCGGTGACGCGGCCGGCCCGGACGGCCGCCTCCGCCCCGCCGGAGTGCGCGTGCCCCCCGGCCGGAAAGCGCCCGTCGGCCAGGACGAGCAGTGTCCCCCGGGACATCAGAAGAGGAAGTAACGCTGGGCCATGGGCAGTTCCGCGGCGGGCACCGCCTCGACCGGCTCCCCGTCGATGCGTACGGCGAAGCTGTCGGGGTCGATCTCCACCCGCGGACGCGCGTCGTTCTCCCGCATGTCCGCCTTGGTGACGCCCCTGGTCGACTCGATGGCCGCGCACCGCTTCCCGAGCCGCAGCCGCTCGGGAAGGCCGTCCTCCAGCGCCGCGGGCGCGACGAAGTTGACGGAGTTCGCGGCGGGTGCCCGCCCGATCGCCCCGTACATCGGCCGCGGCAGGACCGGCTGCGGCGTCGGGATCGAGGCGTTGGCGTCGCCCAACTGCGCGTACGCGATCTGCCCGCCCTTGATGACGAGGTGCGGCTTCACTCCGAAGAACGCTGGTTCCCACAGCACCAGATCGGCGAGCTTGCCGCTCTGCACCGAACCGATCTCCCGGGCGAGGCCCTGCGCCAGCGCGGGATTGATCGTGTACTTGGCGACATAGCGGCGGACGCGGTGGTTGTCCGCGCGCCCGTCGCCCGGCAGGGCGCCGCGGCGCCGCTTCATGACGTGCGCGGTCTGCCAGGTGCGCAGGACGACCTCGCCCACCCGTCCCATGGCCTGGGAGTCGGAGGAGATGATCGAGATCGCGCCGAGGTCGTGCAGGACGTCCTCGGCGCCGATCGTCGAGGGCCGGATCCGCGACTCGGCGAAGGCCAGGTCCTCCGGCACCGCCGCGTTGAGGTGGTGGCACACCATCAGCATGTCGAGGTGCTCCTCGGCGGTGTTGACGGTGAAGGGCCGGGTCGGGTTCGTCGAACTGGGCAGCACGTGCGGCTCGGAGACCACGGTCATGATGTCGGGGGCGTGCCCGCCGCCCGCACCCTCGGTGTGGTACGCGTGGATGCCGCGGCCGGCGATCGCGGCGAGCGTGTCGCCGACGAAGCCCGCCTCATTGAGGGTGTCGGTGTGGAGGGCGACCTGGACGCCGGTCCGGTCGGCGACGGTCAGCGCGGCGTCGATGACGGCGGGCGTCGCCCCCCAGTCCTCGTGCAGTTTCAGGCCGAGCGCGCCGCCGCGGATCTGGGAGAGCATCGCCTCGTGCGAGACGGTGTTGCCCTTGCCGAGCAGGCCGATGTTGAGCGGGTAGGCCTCCATCGCCTCCAGGACGCGGGCCAGGTGCCAGGGGCCGGGGGTGACGGTGGTCGCCTTCGAGCCCTCCGCCGGGCCGGTGCCGCCGCCGACGAGCGTCGTGACGCCGGCGGCCAGGGCCTCGTCGGCGATCCGCGGGCAGATGAAGTGCACGTGCGCGTCGACGGCCCCTGCGGTGAGGATGCGGCCGTTGCCCGCGATGACCTCGGTCTCCGGGCCGATCACCAGGTCGGGATGGACGCCGTCCATGGTGTCGGGGTTGCCCGCCTTGCCGATGCCGGTGAGCCGGCCGTCGCGGATGCCCACGTCGGCCTTGACGACGCCCCAGTGGTCGACGATCACCGCGCCGGTGATCACGGTGTCCGGGGCGCCGTCCGCGCGGGTGGCCCGTGACTGGCCCATGGACTCGCGGATGACCTTGCCGCCGCCGAACACCGCCTCGTCGCCGGCGCGCCCGGGTCCGCCGGAGCGGTCCTCCTCGATCTCGATCAGCAGGTCGGTGTCGGCGAGCCGGATGCGGTCGCCGGTGGTGGGGCCGAACAGGTCGGCGTACGCGGCGCGGGAGACCTCAGGCACCGGCCGCTCCGTTCGCCCCGCCGGCCCCGGGGCGGTCGTGCCCGTCGTCGGTCGCCGGCGGCCCGGCGGCCCCACGCATGTCACGCCCGTCGAGGGCGCCCGCCGTCTCGCCGCGCAGTCCGGGCACGACACGGGCGCCGCCGATCGGGACGAGGCCGACGTCGACGGGGATGCCCGGTTCGAAGCGCACGGCGGTGCCGGCGGGAACGTCGAGCCGCTTGCCGTGGGCGGCGGCGCGGTCGAACTCCAGTCCCGGGTTCGCCTCGGCGAAGTGGTAGTGGGAGCCGACCTGGACGGGCCGGTCGGCGGCGTTGAGGACGGTCAGCCGCGTGACCTCGCGGCCCTCGTTGCAGACGATCGGGCCGTCGGCGAACAGGATCTCTCCGGGAATCAAAGCCGCCCCCTTCAGACGATCGGCCCGTGCACGGTGACGAGCTTGGTGCCGTCCGGGAAGGTGGCTTCCACCTGGACGTCGGCGATCATCTCCGGAACGCCGTCCATGACGTCGGCGCGGGTGAGGACCTTGCGTCCGGAGGACATGAGCTCGGCGACCGTACGGCCGTCGCGGGCCCCTTCGAGGACGTGCGCCGCGATGAGCGCGACCGCCTCCGGGTGGTTCAGCCTCACGCCGCGGGCCCGGCGCTTCGCGGCGACGTCGGCCGCCACGTGGATCAGCAGTCTCTCCTGCTCGTGCGGGGTCAGTTGCACGTGCCCACCTCACAGTCCTCGCTCCGGACCGTGCGGGGCCCGGTTGCCGCAGCCACCGCGACGGGGCGGGTTCCGACACACCGGTTGCGCGTTCCCGGGCAACCCGGACGGATGACCCCAGGTGGCGTGGATCGGCAGGGTAGTTCGCCGGAGTTTCGGCGGCGTTACGCCGATCGGGCCGGGACCGCGTCCGGCCCCGGCCCGATCGGCTGCGCACCCGCTCCCGCGGCCTGTTCGACCGGCGGCTCGTGCGCTCTTGCGGAGAGGCGCCGGCCCCGCATGACAGGGGCCGGAGCCGGCTCCCCGGTGGGCGCCCCGCCCGGCTGTCCGGCCGTGCCGGCGGATCCGGCCGGTGGTCGTGGGACGAAGGTCCAGGATCACCCGATGGGGGGAAGCCGGTCTTACCGTCGGGTGACGGGGCGCATCCCGCTGTGCCGCACGGGAGACCCGCGCGTCGGCGGCCTCATGTGCACCCGTGCGGGCGCCGCCCGGCAACGGGAACCGGCGGATCGGCACCGAGTCCTCCGCCTCGCCGACCGCGAGCCGCGGTCCTGGCGTCGCCGGACACGCCGCGCGTCGCGCGCGTTCGCGGACCGGCGGGCGCGTACGAACGTGTCGACACGGCGGCGTACCTCCCGACCGTGCCGGGGTGGGGCACCTCGCCGGAGGTGGCGACACGGTGAGGCCTGTTGCTCGGACCCCGGCATCCGCCAGGAGACCACCTCGACGTCCTTCGTCGGGGCGCACGCGAACGGTGCCCCACGGGCGTCGCCGGGCGGGCGCTACCGGGGGTCGGGGCCGCGGTGTTCGGCGGTGATGCCGAAGCGTTGCCGCTCGCTCGGGGCGGAGGGCGTGTCGCGGACCCGGGAGACCGCGCTCACCACCTGCTCCTCCGCGGGCTCCTCGGCCTGCTCCAGCCGTTCGAGGTCGGCGGCGGAGACCAGGGCGACGAGGGGCTTGCCGTGCCGGGTGACCACCACGCGCTCCCCGCCGTACACCACCCGGTTGATCAGGTCGGCGAGCTCAGCTCTGGCTTGCGTCACCGGAATCTCGTAGGCCATACCCCCAGCTTACGGGGCGTCCACGGTGTTCGTCCGGGGCGCGGGGGACGACGAAAGCGCAGGTCAGTGGCGTGCCCGATGTCCGGCGCGGGACGAGGACGGGCCCTGGGCGCGGCCGGCGGCTCAGTGCCGGGCCCGGTCGGCGGAGAGACGCACCGCGTGCCGGTCGAGCGCCCGCCGGAGTTCCTCCAGCTCGGTGTCGGAGAGGGCGCCGCCCTGGGCGAACTTCAGGACGTGCTCGGCGACCGTGCGCAGCTTGGTGTTCGTGCGCTGGGAGACGTCCCGCAGCACCAGCCAGGCGTCGTCGGGCGGGATGCGCCCGACGACCACCACCGCGCCGATCGCCTGGTCGATCACGGCATGGGAGGTCAGGGCGCGCTGCAGCTGGTCGATCTCCTCGTGCAGCCGTTCGTGCTCCAGCACCAGATCGGTGACGGACAGCGGCTTGAGGGGATGCCGCTCGGATATCGCGAAGAACGCCATCGGGACCACCTCGGTCGTCGCGCGGCCGGAGCACCAGCTTCTCTCAGGACCGCCGCCGCCACGACCCGGCGCCCCGGGCACGAGCCGACGCCTCCGTAGAGAACGTACGTCCTGTACATTTTTCGCCGAGGCCACCGGAGACTTCCTGCCGCTGGAGGGGATGCGCATGAACCGACCGTCCGCCCGCCACGCCCTGCCCGCCTTCACCGAGCGCACGAGCCTCTCAGACCGGATACTCGACCCGTACGCCGGACTGTTCGAGGAGCGGATCGTCGTCCTCGGCACACCGATCGACGACACCGCGGCGAACGACGTGATCGCACAGCTCGTGCACCTGGAGCACCGGGACCCGGACCGCGACATCGCGCTGTACGTCAACTCGCCCGGCGGCGCGTTCGGCGCGATGGCGGCGATCTACGACACGATGCGGTACGTGGGCTGCGACGTGGCGACCACCTGCCTGGGCCGGGCGGACCGGTACGCGGCCGTCCTGCCGGCCGCGGGGACTCCGGGCAAGCGGTCCGTCCTGCCCGGCGCCCGCGTGACCCTCGGCCAGCCGCCGGTCTCCGAGCCGCTGCGGGGGCGGACGTCCTGCCTGACCACCCGGGCGGAGGAGATGGCGCGCGTGTGGACACGCCTGGAGGAGATGCTGGTGCGGCACACCGGGCGGGCCCCGCGGCAGGTGAGCGCGGACCTGGAGCGGGAAACGGTCCTGGACGCGCCGGCCGCGCCGGCGCACGGGCTGGTCGACCGCGTCGTCACCGGCCACAGGGGCCCGCAGGCCGCACCGGGTGCGAGGTGACGCGCCCGTGCTGCCGCCCGAGCTGCCACCGATGCCCGCCCTGACCCACGCCGAGGGCGAGCTGATCGACCATTACCTCCGCGTGGCCGACCTGCTGGGCCGGATCAACCCCGCCCGCGAGGGGAGCACCTACCGCGGCCTGAGGGCTGCTCAGGCGCTCGTCCGCGAGGCAGCCGGGCTGCGGGACGCGCTCAGCCTGATGCACCAGCGGGGCGAGAGCGAGCTGCACTCCACCACCCTGGCACGGGCGCTGCGGGTGCTGGACGGGGAGCGGCGCACGGCGCGTGTCACCGTCCCGCCGGCGCAGCGAAGTTGACGCCGTACCACCGACGCGCTCCCTCCTCGCCGTCGACGGAGGGCACGGTTCCGCCGCAGAACGAGCCGAACGGCCTACGCCCTTCCGGTCGACTTCCAGCTCCTCTCCAAGGGCTGTCCGAGTTGCGCACAGCGCCTGCCCGTTGGTCGGAATGAAGCGTTCCGCCGCAGGTCCGGGACTCGTCGGGACCCGCGACAGACGTTCGATCGGTGGGGTGTCCACCCGAACGGGTGAGTGGTGAGTAACAACACAAATCCCCGGTTCCGTTGGGATTTTCGGACATCCGTGAGCCAAGATCCGTGTCTGACGACAAGCCCCCGCCACAACGGCGGGGCGGTCCGGGCGGACGCCGAGTCCTGCCGCCGCCCGGATGACCGGTCGACGGAAGTGGATCGGCAGGAGTGGAGGACCCAAGTACGACGGGTCGCCGGAACGGCCATGTCATGGCCGGGCCGAGCAGCCCTTGGGGTGAAGCCGCGGCAACGCGGCCGGGCTACTTCGCCAGCCCGAATCCGACAGGTCATCCTTCACAGGCGGCTGACGAAGGGTTGCGCATGACTGCGCTGAATCGTGTCCCGTCGCTCATGGCCCGGGCCGGCACGGCCTCGGCCCTGACCATCGCCGCCGTCGGCGGCTCGATCGTGGTCCCCGGTGTCGCCTCCGAGGCCGCGGCCGCCACGTCGGCGACGAAGGCGCTGCACATCGCGGCGTCCAAGAAGGGCTCCCCGTACAAGTACGGGGCCGTGGGTCCGCGGCGCTTCGACTGCTCGGGGCTCACGCTGTACTCGTTCAAGAAGGCGGGCAAGAAGCTGCCCCGTACGGCGGCCCAGCAGTACAACAAGAGCCGCCACATCTCCGCGAAGAGCCGCCGGGCCGGAGACCTGGTGTTCTTCCACTCGGGCTCGAACGTGTACCACGTGGGCATCTACGCGGGTAAGGGCAAGATCTGGCACGCCCCGAAGACGGGAGACGTGGTGCGGCTGCAGAAGATCTGGACGAAGAGCGTCTGGTACGGGCGGGTCGGCTGACCCGGCCCGCAGGGGGCGAGGGGCCGGCCGGGTCCGTCGGGCCGGCCGGGCCGGGTGGCGGTGCCCTGACGCACCGCCCCGCCCCCGGCCGGCGAGCCGCGGTCCCGTGACCGGGCCCCCGCGCACGGCGATCGCCCGACGGAGGCCGCGGCGTGCGGTCCCGCCCTCCTGGGCGGCGCGCTGCGGCTGCGCTGCCCCCGACGGCGGACCCGGCTGACGCGGCCCCGGGCCGGCCGTTGCGGCCGACGCGGTCCCGGACGGGCCGTTGCGGCCGACGCGGCTCTGAGGAACCCGTCGGCGCTGAGGCGGCCGGCAACGGTCCGGTCCACTGCGGCTGCAGCTGCTCGCTGACGGCGACTCCGGCCGACGCGGCCGAGGCCAGGCCGGCCGACGCGGGCCGTACGGCTGACGCGGCCCGGGTCGGCCGCCCGGTCCCCGACGGCGACTCCGGCCGACGCGGCCGAGGGCAGGCCCGCCGACAACGCCCGTGCGGCTGAGGCAGCCCAGGCGGCTGCCCGGCCCCTACGGCGCCTCCGGCCGACGCGGCTCGTGCGGCTGGCGCGGCCCGGCGGCGGGACCGCGGCCCCCGGGCCGTCCGCCCGGCGGTGGCGGGCCCACCGGGCAGCCCTACGGCTCCGGCGGCCCCGCCGCCGTGACCGGAGGGGTGAGCACCGGCCAGGGCAGCGCGATGCAGACGGTCTTGCCGCCCTCGCGCGTGGGTCTGACGCTGAACCGGCCCCCGTACTCGGCCGTCAGCCACCGGATGATCACCATGCCCCGGCCGTTGTCCTGCTGGACGGCGCCCGGGAGCCGTTTCGGGAACCGGGGGTGGCTGTCGGTGACACCGATGCGCAACTGCTCGTCGCGGTCGAGCAGGAGGTCGACCGTGAAGGTCGGCGACTGACCGAACGTGTGCTGGACGGCGTTGGTGGCCAGTTCGGAGATGATGAGCCGGACCGTGTCGGCGGTGTCCGCCTCCGCCGGCAGGCCCCACTCCGTCAGGGTGTCCGCGACGAAGCTGCGGGCCGCCGACACCGAGACCGGTTCGCTCGGCAGAGTGACGGATGCTTCCAGATGGTCTGCCATGGCGACGTCATCCCTTTCCCGCGCGACCGCAGACCGACACGGAGCGGATGGTTCGAGTACGGTCCCGGACTGGTGCCTCGTCGTCAGACTGCCATCACCGCGTCGCCCACGACGGCGTTCCACCGAGATATGCATATATCTGTCGCTCGAAGCGGTGAACTCTGCGACGGCAGACCGTATTCGGGCGGCGCGGAGGGGATAGGGAGTAGCCCATGCAGCACGGTCCCGCGGTACGCCGCCGGAAGCTGGGCGCCGAACTTCGCGCCCTGCGCACCGCGGCCGGCCTGACGAGCGAAGAGGCGGCCGGCCTGGTCGGGTGGCACCAGTCGAAGGTCAGCCGGATCGAGACCGGCGCGAGCGGTGTGAAGCCGGCCGACGTGCGGCTGCTCCTGGACGCCTACGCCGTCGAGGACGCCCGGTTGCGCGAGCTGCTGACGGTGCTGGCGGGCTCGCACGACGGCGCAGGCCGGCACCACTGGTGGCAGGCCTACCGGGGTGTCCTGCCGCCGACCTACCGCGACTTCATCAGCCTGGAGTCGCAGGCCAGCGCCATGCGCACGCTGGAGACCTCGGTCGTGCCCGGCCTGCTGCAGACGCCCGAGTACGCGCGTGCGGTGACCCGGGCGGCGGTGGAGGGCCTCGACGAGGAGCAGCTGGACGCGCTGGTGGAGGTGCGGCTGGCCCGGCAGGACGTGCTGCGGGCGCAGCCGCCGCTGGAGCTGAGCGCGGTGCTCGACGAGGCGGTGCTGCGGCGGGAGGTCGGCGGGCCGGGCGTCCTGGCGCGGCAGCTGGAGCGGCTGGTGGAGGCGGCCCGGCTGCCCCAGGTGACCCTTCAGGTGCTGCCGTTCGCGGCGGGGGCGCACATCGGCGTCACCGGACCTTTTGTCATCTTTTCATTCCTGAGCACTTCTGACCTGGACGTGGTGGTTCTCGACCACTTGACGAGTAGCGCGCATCTCGAACGGAAAGAAGACGTAGAGGCTTACTCGGAGGCCTTCAACTCCCTTCAGGAGCACGCTCTTTCCCCCGAGGACTCGTTGGACTTCATCGCCGCGACAGCTCACGGAGCATCCGCGTAAGGAGGCGCCATGCCCGCTGCCCTGCCTTGCCACGTACCTTCCAGCAACGACCTGCACGGCGTGCGATGGCTGCGCAGCAGCTACAGCACGGGAGCCAACAACTGCGTCGAGACGGCGTCACCGCGCTCCGGTCCCGCGGCCGGGCGGCTCGCCGTGCGCGACTCCAAGGACCCGGCCGGCCCCGCGCTGCTCTTCTCCCCCGGGAGCTGGGCCGGGTTCCTCACCTCGTTGCGGTGACACCCCTCGTCAGGTCCGAGCCCGCCGACCCGTTCGGCCTCGGGCGGGACCCGGCCGTGTCACGCCGACTCACGGTCGTGTGCCGCCGATCGCCGCGACAGCCCGTTCGATCTGCGCCCCGGAGAGGTCGGCCCGTGCGGTCAGCCTGAGCCGTGAGACACCGTCGGGTACGGAAGGAGGACGGAAACAGCCCACAGCCAGCCCCGCCGACCGGCAGTCGGCCGCCCACCGCACGGCCCCCTCCGGGGACGGCGCGCGCACGGAGACGACCGCGGCGTCCGGACGTACCGCGTCCAGACCCGCGGCCGTCAGCCGTGCGTGCAGCTCGCCCGCCACCGCGCGGGACCGCGCCGCGCGCTCCGGCTCCCGGCGCAGCAACCGCAGCGCGGCGAGGGCGGCGCCCGCCGCCGCGGGGGCCAGGCCGGTGTCGAAGATGAACGTCCGGGCCGCGTTCACCAGATGGTCGATCACCCGGGCGGGCCCCAGCACGGCCCCGCCCTGACTGCCCAGCGACTTGGACAGCGTGACCGTCACGACCACGTCCTCCGCGCCGGCGAGCCCCGCCGCGTGCGGCGCGCCGCGGCCGCCGTCGCCGAGGACACCCAGGCCGTGGGCGTCGTCGACGACCAGCCCCGCGCCGTGCTCCCGGCAGGCCGCCGCGAGCGCGGTGAGCGGGGCCGCGTCGCCGTCGACCGAGAAGACCGTGTCGGAGACGACGAGCGCCGGCCCGGTGTGGCCCGCCAGGGCCTTGCGCACGGCCTCGGGGTCGGCGTGTCCCACCACCTGCGTCGTGCCGCGGGCCAGCCGGCACCCGTCGATGAGCGAGGCGTGGTTGCCCGCGTCGGAGACGACGAGGGAGCCGTGCGGCGCGAGCGCCGTGACCGCGGCGAGGTTGGCCGCGTACCCGGAGGAGAACACCAGTGCGGCCTCGAACCCGCAGAAACCGGCCAGTTCGCGTTCCAGTTCGGTGTGCAGTTCCGTGGTGCCGGTGACCAGCCGGGAACCGGTGGCACCGCCGCCCCAGGCGCGGGCCGCGGCCGCGGCGCCCTCCGTGACCTCGGGATGGCGGGCCAGCCCGAGGTAGTCGTTGCTCGCCAGATCCAGCAGCGGCGTGTCGGCCGGACGCGGGCGCAGGGTCCGCACGAGCCCCGCGCCGCGACGCGCCCGGGCCTGCTCGTCGATCCAGCCGAACGCCATGGCTCCTCCAGGGCTTTTGTAGGCAGTGCACAGACACTAGCGGGAGGGCCGGCGGACCGAGATGTGGCCATACCCACACGTCGAAGTGCCCTTGTTGTGCGAAGTCTCCTTGGCCTGGGGCCGCCCCGTAGGACAGGATCGGCTCTCATGGACCTGCTGAACACGCTGGTGGACAAGGGGCTTCGGCGCGAGCTGCCGACCCGTGAGGAAGCGCTGGCCGTGCTGGCCACCTCCGACGACGACGTGCTCGACGTGGTGGCCGCGGCCGGCAGGGTGCGCCGGCACTGGTTCGGCCGGCGGGTGAAACTCAACTATCTCGTCAACCTCAAGTCGGGCCTGTGCCCCGAGGACTGCTCCTACTGCTCGCAGCGGCTGGGCTCCCGGGCCGACATCCTGAAGTACACCTGGCTCAAACCCGACGAGGCCTCCCGTGCCGCGGCGGCCGGGCTGGCCGGGGGCGCCAAGCGGGTCTGCCTGGTGGCCAGCGGGCGCGGCCCGACGGACCGGGACGTGGACCGGGTCTCCGAGACCATCAAGGCGATCAAGGACGGGAACGAGGGCGTCGAGGTGTGCGCCTGTCTCGGTCTGCTGTCCGACGGCCAGGCCGAGCGGCTGCGCGAGGCCGGCGCCGACGCCTACAACCACAACCTCAACACCTCCGAGGCGACGTACGGCGACATCACCAGCACCCACACCTACGCCGACCGGGTCGACACCGTGCAGAAGGCGCACGCGGCCGGGCTGTCCGCCTGCTCGGGCCTGATCGCCGGCATGGGTGAGAGCGACGAGGACCTCGTCGACGTGGTCTTCTCGCTGCGCGAGCTGGACCCGGACTCGGTGCCGGTGAACTTCCTGATCCCCTTCGAGGGCACGCCGCTCGCCAAGGAGTGGAACCTGACCCCGCAGCGGTGCCTGCGCATCCTCGCGATGGTCCGCTTCGTCTGCCCCGACGTGGAGGTGCGGATCGCGGGCGGCCGCGAGGTGCACCTGCGGAGCATGCAGCCCCTCGCGCTGCACCTGGCCAACTCCATCTTCCTGGGCGACTACCTCACCAGCGAGGGGCAGGCCGGCAAGGCCGACCTGGAGATGATCGCGGACGCCGGGTTCGAGGTCGAGGGCGCGGAGCAGGTGACGCTGCCGGAGCACCGGGCGGCGGCCGGAGGCGGCTGCGGGTCACACGCCACGTCGGGCTGCGGCACGCACGAGTCCGCCGGGTGCGGGTCCGAGGAGGGCGCCGGGTGCGGGTCGCACGAGGGCGGCGGCTGCGGATCGCACGAGGGCGGCGGGGTCTGCGGGCCGGCGGCGGTACCGGCGGCCGAGACGCCGCGCACGGACCTGGTCGCCGTGCGCAGGCGGGGCGCTGGAACGGACCTCGCCCCCAATGCCTGACCCGGCCGGCCTGCCCCTCCCCGAACTGCTCGACCTGGACCGGCGGCACGTGTGGCACCCGTACGGTCCGATGCCCGGCCGGCAGGACCCGCTCGTCGTGGAGTCGGCGAGCGGGGTCCGGCTGCGGCTCGCCGGCGGCACCGGCGAGCTGGTCGACGGCATGTCCTCGTGGTGGTCGGCGATCCACGGCTACAACCACCCGGTGCTCAACGAGGCGGCCCGCGAGCAGCTGGCCCGCATGAGCCACGTGATGTTCGGCGGGCTCACGCACGAGCCCGCCGTACGCCTGGCGAAGCTCCTTGTCGACATGTCGCCCGAGGGCCTGGAGCACGTGTTCCTGGCCGACTCCGGCTCGGTGTCGGTCGAGGTGGCGGTCAAGATGTGCCTGCAGTACTGGCGCTCCCTGGGCCGCCCGGCCAAGCGGCGGCTGATGACCTGGCGCGGCGGGTACCACGGCGACACCTGGCAGCCGATGTCCGTGTGCGACCCCGAGGGCGGGATGCACGAGCTGTGGACCGGGGTGCTGCCGAAGCAGGTGTTCGCCGACGCGCCGCCCGCGGACCACGACGAGGCGTACGCCGCCCACCTGCGCACGACGGTCGCACGGCACGCCGGCGAACTCGCCGCGGTGATCGTCGAGCCGGTGGTGCAGGGCGCGGGCGGGATGCGGTTCCACTCCCCCGCCTACCTGCGGGTGCTGCGGGAGGCGTGCGACGAGCACGACGTGCTGCTGGTCTTCGACGAGATCGCCACCGGATTCGGCCGCACCGGCACGCTGTTCGCGGCGGAGCACGCCTCGGTCGCGCCGGACGTCATGTGCGTGGGCAAGGCGCTGACCGGCGGCTATCTGACGCTGGCGGCCACGTTGTGCAGTACGCGGGTGGCCGAGGGCATCTCCCGCGGCGAGGTGCCGGTGCTCGCGCACGGCCCGACGTTCATGGGCAACCCCCTCGCGGCGGCTGTGGCCTGCGCCTCGATCGGGCTGCTGCTGGACCAGGACTGGCGTGCGGAGGTCGGCCGCGTCGAGGCCGGCCTGCGGGACGGGCTGGCCCCCGCGGCCGACCTGCCGGGCGTGAAGGACGTACGGGTGCTCGGCGCGATCGGGGTCGTACAGCTGGACCACGAGGTGGACATGACGGCGGCCACCCGGGCCGCCGTACGGGAGGGCGTGTGGCTGCGCCCCTTCCGGGACCTGGTGTACACGATGCCGCCGTACGTCACGTACGACGCGGACGTGGCGCGGATCGCCCGCGCGGTGTGCGCGGCGGCGCGGGAGGGATGACATGCCGGTACTGGTGATCACGGGCACGGGCACCGAGGTCGGGAAGACGGTGGCGACCGCCGCCGTCGCGGCGGCCGCCGTCGGGGCCGGCCGGACGGTGGCCGTGCTGAAACCCGCCCAGACGGGTGTCGCCCCCGGCGAGCGCGGGGACGCCGACGAGGTGGCACGGCTCGCCGGTGCGGTGACCGCGCGTGAACTGGCACGCTTCCCCGAGCCGTTGGCGCCCGCCACGGCCGCGCGGCGGGCCGGTCTCGCGCCCGTCCACCCGTACGAGGTGGCCGAGGCGGCCGCGAAACTGGCCACCGAGCACGACCTGGTGCTGGTGGAGGGAGCGGGCGGCCTGCTCGTCCACTTCGACGCCGCGGGCGGGACGCTCGCGGACGCGGCCCGGCTGCTGCGGGCGCCGGTGCTCGTGGTCGCCTCCGCGGGGCTCGGCACGCTGAACACGACGGAGCTCACGGCCCGTGAACTGCGCGTGCGGGGGCTGGACCTGCTCGGTGTCGTGATCGGCAGCTGGCCCGAGCAGGCCGATCTGGCCTCACGCTGCAACGTGGCGGACCTGCCGCACGTGGCCGGCGCGCCGCTGCTCGGCGCGCTGCCCGCCGGAGCCGGGGCGCTGGCGCCCGCAGACTTCCGGGCGGCGGCTCCTGAGTGGCTGGCACCGCGTCTGAACGGCCGGTGGGACGCGGAGGCCTTCGCGCTCCGGGAGGCGCCCGATCCCTTCGCGGGCACCGCGGACTGACGGCCGGACCCGGCGGGCGGCCCGGTGGCGCCGCCCGATGGGCGGGTGCCTGCATCGCGGGCCAGTCCGCCGGGGGTGGAGGTGGGCCGGTCCGGGCGGCGCGCACCGGCGGGCGTCGGCCGCCCCGGGCGAGTTCGCGCCGGCGAGCGTGCGGCGCGCCGGTGCGGGGCAGCATGGCCGTAGGTCCCGTTCCGCCCGGGAGGTCGCCATGCCGTTTCGGTCCGCCGGCTCCGGCAGCGTGGCGCGCGGCCCCGTCCGCCATCCGCTGTTCGCGCGGTACTACGCGCGCGTCAGCGTGCGCGCGGAGACCGGTTTCGGGATGGCGGGGATCCGCGAGAGACTGCTCGCCGGGCTGACCGGCCGGGTCATCGAGATCCGCGCGGGCAACGGGCTGAACTTCGCGCACTACCCGGGCACCGTCTCGGAGGTCGTCGCCATCGAACCGGAGCGCCTGCTGCGGCAGCGGGCCGTGGAGGCGGCGCTGCGCTCCGGGGTTCCGGTGGACGTGGTGCCCGGGGTGGCGGAGGCGCTGCCGGTCAAGAGCGAGGCCTTCGACGCGGTGGTGCTCGCGCTGGTGCTGTGCAGCGTGCGCGACCCGGCCCGCGCCCTCGGCGAGGTCCGGCGCGTGCTGCGTCCGGGCGGCGAGGTGCGGTTCTTCGAGCACGGCAGGGGCGGCGGCCGGGCGATGAGGCTCACTCAGCGCGCCCTGGACCGTACGGTGTGGCCGCCCCTGGCCGGCGGCTGCCACCTGGCCCGGGATCCGGTCGCGGGCCTGCGGGACGCCGGGTTCCGGCTCGGTCCGTACCGGCGGCTGCTGCTCCCCGGGAGGGGGCCGAAGCTGCCCACGTCCTACTGCGTGCTCGGCACCGCCTGGACGCCGGCGGACGGCGACCCGGACACGGCCGGCTGACCACGAGCCGGACGCCGGACCGCAGCAGCCCCCCTTCCGCGCCCGGTGAGCGGCGCACCTTGCCGCCCCGCCATTGGCCCGCTTCGGCCCAATGGGGGGATACCTGGTGTGCGACGGGTCACACTAGGCTCATCCTGGGACGAAGGAAAACCGGGACGATCCGCGAAGGACCACAGGGAGGCCGTCGTGTCGACACCTGCTGCGGCGCCGGGCGGGGCGCCGGCCGGCGGCATCGCGGCCCGCGCCCGCAGCCTGACGAAGGCGTACGGCTCGGGCGAGACCGCGGTACTCGCGCTGGACGCCGTGGACGTGGACATCGCACGCGGCCGGTTCACCGCGGTGATGGGTCCCTCCGGCTCCGGCAAGTCCACCCTCATGCACTGTCTGGCCGGGCTCGACACCGTCTCGGCGGGGCAGGTCTGGCTCGGCGACACGGAGATCACGGCGCTCAAGGAGCGGGAGCTGACCCGGCTGCGGCGCGACCGGATCGGCTTCATGTTCCAGTCGTTCAACCTCATCCCGACGCTGAACGCGCTCGAGAACATCACCCTGCCCATGGACATCGCGGGCAAGAAGCCCGACGAGGAGTGGCTGAACCAGGTCGTCGACACCCTCGGCCTGAGGGACCGGCTCGGGCACCTGCCCTCCCAGCTCTCCGGCGGCCAGCAGCAGCGCGTCGCCTGCGCTCGGGCGCTCGCCGGCCGGCCCGAGCTGATCTTCGCGGACGAGCCGACCGGCAACCTCGACTCGCGCTCGGGCCTGGAGGTGCTCGGCTTCCTCCGCGAGGCCGTCGACGACCTCGGGCAGACGGTCGTCATGGTCACCCACGACCCGAGCGCCGCCGCGCACTCGGACCTGGTGCTCTTCCTGGCGGACGGGCGGATCGTGGACCGCACGGAGCGGCCGACCGCCGAGGCGGTGCTGGAACGCATGAAGCGGTTCGACACCGGCCGCGTCGACGGGGCGGTGGTCCCCTCCTTCCGCGGGGCCGTCCCCTCCGTCGACGGGACGGCCCCTGCCCCCCGCGGGGGGCAGGCAGCGCCCCCGCACGGCGGGGACGTCGCCGCCCCGAAGAAGGGGGACGCCGGCTCCTCGGGCGAGGCCGGGAGCGTCTCCCCCGGCGACGGGCACGCCACCACCCGCGACGGAACCCGTCCGCCGCCACCGGAAAGTGACCGTTTCCTCCCCGTGGACGGGCCGGGCGCCGCCCCCGAGGGACGCTGATCCCGTGCTCAGGGCGACCCTGCGCAGCTTCCTCGCCCACAAGGGGCGGCTGCTGCTCTCGGCGCTGGCCGTCGTGCTGTCCGTGGCCTTCGTCGCGGGCAGCCTGATCTTCTCCGACACCGTCGGCCGCACCTTCAACCGGCTCTTCGCCTCCACCTCGGCCGACGTCACCGTCCAGCCGCGGCACGGCCTGCGGTCCTCCGTGCCCACCGGTGTGGTCGAGACGGTCCCCGCCTCACTGGCCCCCCGCGTGGCGCGGGTCGACGGAGCGGCGGCCGTCCGCCTGGTCGCCTCCGTCCCGAACGCCGTGGTGGTCGACAGCCGGAACCGGCCCGTGGGCCCGACCACGGGCGCCCCGACCATCGCCCGGAACTGGCAGGACACCGACCGCAGTCCCGTGGAGCTGACCTCGGGCCACACACCGCGCGGCGGCGGCGAGGCCGTCCTGGACGCCGACACGGCCCGGCACGCGAAGGTGCGGATCGGCGACCCGCTCACGGTGCGGGCGCAGCCGGGCTCGTTCCGGGTGCGCGTCGTCGGGATCGCCACCTTCACCACCACCAACCCGGGCTCGGCTCTGGTGTACCTCGACACCGCCACCGCGCAGAAGCGGCTGCTCGGTTCCACGGACCGGGCCACCGGCATCGCGGTCGACGCGGCGAAGGGAGTCACCGACGGCGAGCTCAAGCGCCGCGTCGGCCGGGTCGTCGGCACGACCGCCTACGACGTGCGCACGGCGGGCGAGCAGGCCAAGTCGGCCGCGGCCGAACTCGGCAGCTTCCTCGACGTCATCAAGTACGTGATGGTCGGCTTCGCCGGTGTCGCGGTCCTCGTCGGCATCTTCCTGATCGTCAACACCTTCTCCATGCTGATCGCCCAGCGCACCCGTGAGCTGGGTCTGCTGCGCGCCCTGGGCGCCGACCGGCGGCAGGTCCGGCGGTCGGTGCTGACCGAGGCGGTGCTGCTCGGCCTGGTCGGCTCCACGCTGGGCCTGGCGGCCGGGATCGGGCTCGCCGCCGGGCTGATCCAGTTGCTGAGTGCCTTCGGCATGAACCTGAGGACCGCCGAGATGGTCTTCAAGTGGCCGACTCCGGTCGCCGCGTACGTCGTGGGCGTCGGCGTCACGTTCGTGGCGGCCTACCTGCCGGCCCGGCGGGCCGCCGCGGTGTCGCCGATGGCTGCCCTGGCGGACGCCGAGGTCGCCGACGTGGGACGGCCCCTGCGGGCGCGGGCCGTCGTGGGCTCACTGGTCGGCGTGGCGGGTCTGGCCGCGCTCGGCGGCTGCGCCGCCGCGACCAGGACCGCCACCGCCGCCTCCCTCCTCGGGCTCGGCGTCGCCCTGACGCTGATCGCGACCGTGGTCGCGGGCCCGCTGCTGGTGCGTCCGCTCATCCGGGTGCTCGGCGGCGCCTTCCCGGCGGTGTTCGGATCGGTCGGCCGGATGAGCCAGCGCAACGCGCTGCGCAATCCGCGCCGGACCGGAGCCACCGCGGCGGCGCTCATGGTGGGGCTGGCGCTGGTGGGCGGGCTGTCGGTGGCGAGCGCGTCCATCACCCGGTCCCTGGACCACCAGATCGACACCACGCTCGGCGCCGACTTCGTCGTGCAGAGCCGTGGCTACCAGCCGTTCTCGCAGGAGGTGACGGACGTGGTGCGCCGGACGCCGGGGGCCGCCCTGGCGGTGCGGCAGCGGTTCGCGGCCGTGGCGGTGCGGCTGCCGGACGGCAAGCGGGTCCAGACCACCGCGGCCGGGTACGACCGGCAGCTCGACGACGTCGCCCACCTCAACTACGCGGCGGGCGGCACCGCCGCCGCCCTGGCCGACGACCACATCGCCATGGACGTCGACTTCGCCCGGCAGCACCGCGTGCGGCCGGGCAGTGTGCTGCCGGTCGAGTTCCAGAGCGGGCGGCGCGCGCAGCTGACGGTGGGCGCCCTGACCGACCAGGACGCCGTCGAGGGCTTCGGCGTGGAGGGCGGGCTGTACTTCGGCATCGCGACCGTCGAGAAGTACGTGCCCGGCACGCCGGACGCGGCGCTGTACGTGAACGCGGCCCCCGGCGCCGGGCCCGACCTGCTGCGCTCGGCGCTGGAGCGGAGCCTCGCGCCGTACCCGCAGATGGAGGTGCGCGACCAGGCCGACTACAAGAAGCTGGTGCACGACCAGATCGCGGTGCTGCTCTACCTCGTCTACGCCCTGCTCGGGCTGGCGATCGTGATCGCGGTCCTCGGTGTCGTGAACACGCTGGCCCTGTCGGTGGTGGAGCGGACGCGGGAGATCGGGCTGCTGCGGGCCATCGGGCTCGCGCGGCGGCAGCTGCGCCGGATGATCCGGCTGGAGTCGGTCGTGATCGCGGTCTTCGGCGCGGTCCTGGGGCTGGCGCTGGGGCTGGTGTGGGGCGTGTGCATGCAGCGGGTGCTCGCCCTGCAGGGCATGACGGCGCTCGCGATCCCCTGGGGCACGGTCGTCTCGGTGGTGGTCGGCTCCGTGGTCGTGGGCATCGTGGCGGCCCTGCTGCCCGCGCTGCGTGCCTCGCGGATGAACGTGCTGGCGGCGATCGCGCACGAGTGATGGAATCGCGGCACGTGCCCACGTCGTCTTCTGCCCGGGGGAGTTCACATGCCGCGCCCGTTCCGCTTCGGAGTCAACCTGTTGGAGCCGGCGCCGACCGGTCAGTGGCGTGCCAAGTGCCGCCGGGCCGAGGAACTGGGCTACGACGTGATCCTCGTGCCGGACCACCTCGGCCTGCCGGCGCCGTTCCCGGCGCTGGTCGCGGCGGCGGAGGCGACCGAAACTCCGCGGGTGGGCACGTTCGTGCTCAACGCGGGCTTCTGGAACCCGGTGCTGCTGGCCCGCGAGGTGGCGACGACGGACGCGCTGACCGGCGGCCGGCTCGAACTCGGGCTCGGTACCGGGTACGTCCGCGCGGAGCACGAGACGGCGGGGCTGCCCTGGGGCTCGCCGGGCGCGCGCGTCGACCACCTCCGCCGCACCGTCGAGGAGCTGCGGCGGCTGCTCGCCTCCGCGGAGCACCGTCCCCGCCCGGTGCAGGAGCCGCGGGTGCCCCTGCTGATCGGCGCGAACGGCGACCGCATGCTGCACCTGACCGCCGAGCACGCCGACATCGCGGCGTTCACGGGGGCGCGCTCGGTGCCCGGCAGCGACACGGGGCAGCTCGCACCGATCACGGCGGAGGAGCTCGACGAGCGCCTTTCGCTGTACCGGAAGCTCGCGGCCGACCGCGCGGAGCCCGCGGAGCTGAACCTGCTGATCCAGCGGGTGACCGTCACCGGCGACCGCGAGGCGGCGGCCCGCTCCTTCCAGGAACTGGTGCCGCACCTGAGCCGGGAGCAGGTGCTGGAACTGCCCATCGTGCTGCTCGGTACGCCGGAGCAGATCGTCGAGCAGGTGCGCGGGCTGCGCGAGCGGTACGGGTTCTCGTACCTGACCGTGCTGGAACCGTCCATGGAGGCGTTCGCACCGGTGATCGAGGCGCTGCGCGGCCAGTAGGCGGACCGGTGCCGGCGGAGGGGTCGCGTCGGCGTTGGCCGGGCGTTCGGACCGGCGCCGAGTGTCTGTGCGAGGGGACCTTCGCCGGGCTGGGGAGGGCGTCCGGGTCATGGGGAACGGGACGCGCGCCGGGCGGCCGGTCAGCGGCCCGAGGAGAACGGGACGCGCGCCGGGCGGACGGTCAGCAGCCCGAGGAGAGCGAGACGCACGCCGGGCGGACGGTCAGCGGCCGGGGGGCACCGGCGGGGCCGGTGTAAGCCGCCAGGTGAGCGGCGCTCGGCTTCTCTTTGCCCATCCTTTACCCTGGAGGGACACTCGGTCTCCATGAAAGGTTGTGAGCGTCCGCCCATGGGCGAGCCTCCCGGTGCGCGACACCGCGCGATCCCCGTCTCTCCGCGCGACCATGAGAGGGGGGTGACCCGATGACCGAAGTCCTCCTGCTGCTGGTGGCGGTCGCGTTGTCCGTCGCCTGCGGCGCCTTCGTCGCGGCCGAGTTCTCGCTGACGACCGTGGAGCGCGGCGCGCTGGAACGCGCGGTCGAACGCGGTGAGCGCGGCGCCTCGAGCGCCCTCAAGGCGGTTCGGAATCTGACGTTCCAGCTCTCCGGGGCGCAGCTCGGCATCACGGTCACGAACCTGGTGGTCGGCATGCTCGCCGAGCCGTCGATCGCCGCGCTGATCACCGGACCGCTCAAGGCCCTCGGCATCCCGGAGTCCGCGGCGGCCTCGGTGGCCCTGGTGCTGGGCACGGCCCTGTCCACGGTCTTCCTGATGGTCGTCGGCGAGCTGGTGCCCAAGAACTGGGCGATCTCCTCACCCCTCGGGGTGGCCAAGCGGGTGGCCACCCCGCAGCGCTGGTTCAGCGCCGCCTTCCGCCCCTTCATCACCCACCTGAACGGCACCGCCAACCGGGTGGTGCGCCGACTGGGCGTGGAGCCCGCCGAGGAACTGGCCTCGGCGCGCGGCCCGCAGGAACTCGCGGCCCTCGCCCGGCACTCCGCCAAGGAGGGCGCCCTGGAGCCGGACACCGCGGAACTGTTCGTGCGGACGCTCAACCTCGCCGACCTCACCGCGGAGAACGTCATGACACCGCGCGTCCAGGTCGTCGCCCTCGACACGCAGGCCACCTGCGAGGACGTGGCGAACGCGACCCGGGCGACCGGGCTGTCGCGCTTTCCCGTCTTCCGGGGCAGCCTCGACACGGTCGTCGGGACCGCCCACATCAAGGACGTGCTCGCGGTGCCCGCCGAGCGGCGCACCCGCGTGTCCGTCGCCGAGATCATGCGCGCGCCCCTGCTCGTCCCCGAGTCGCTGACCGTCGACCGGCTGCTGGACCGCCTGGGCGGCAAGCGGACGATGGCGGTGGTCATCGACGAGTACGGCGGCACGGCGGGCGTCGTGACGCTGGAGGACATCGTCGAGGAGGTCGTCGGCGAGGTCCGGGACGAGCACGACCCGCACGAGACACCCGACATCGCCCCGGCCGGAGCCGACGAGGCGGGCCGTGCCCTGTACTCGGCCGACGGCTCCGCCCGCATCGACCATCTCGCGCGGATCGGCCTGCGGGTGCCGGAGGGGCCGTACGAGACCCTCGCCGGACTCGTCGCCGCCGAGCTCGGCCGGATCCCCCGGGCCGGCGACACGCTGGAGATCGCCGGCTGGCGGCTGGACGTGGCCGACGCGAGCGGGCGCCGGGCCGCGCGCGTGCTCCTGCACGCCCCGCTCGACGACGAACGGCCGGCGCCGCCCGAGCGGGACGCCCCGCGGGGCGACGAGCAGGCCGCGCGGAGTGAGGCGCACGCCGCGCCAAGCGAGGGGCACGAACGTGGCGCGCGGCGCGAACGAAGTCTCCACGGACCGGCGGACGTGCGGAGCGACCACGACGACGTCAGGGGGGACGACCGGTGACCGCCGTGCAGATTCTGATCGGTCTGGCGAGCCTGGTCGTCAACGCCTTCTTCGTGGGCGCCGAGTTCGCCCTGATCTCGGTCCGCCGCAGCCAGGTCGAGCCGCACGCCGAGGCCGGCGACCGGCGGGCGAAGAGCGTTCTGTGGGGGCTGGAGCACGTGTCCGCGCTGCTGGCCGCCGCACAGCTCGGCATCACCCTGTGCACCCTGGTCCTCGGTGTGGTCGCCGAACCCGCGATCGCGCACCTGCTGGAGCCGGTGTTCCACGCGGTCGGCCTGCCGGCCGGCGTTGGGCACGCGGTGTCGTTCGTCATCGCGCTGAGCCTGGCGACGTACCTGCACATGCTGCTCGGCGAGATGGTGCCGAAGAACGTCGCCCTGGCGGAGCCGGTGCGCAGCGCCCTGCTGCTCGGCCCTCCCCTGGTCGCGCTGTCCCGGGCACTGCGCCCGGTGATCTTCATGGTGAACGCCTTCGCGAACACCCTGCTGAAGCTGCTGCGGGTCGAGGCCAAGGACGAGGTCTCGGCGACCTTCACGGACACCGAGCTGGCGGACATAGTCAAGGACGCCAGCGAAGCGGGACTGATCGACAACCGGGCGCAGGAGCGGCTGCACGACGCGCTGGAGCTGGGCAGCCGGCCGGTCCGCGACGTCGTGGTCCCGCTGGAGCGGGTTGTCTACGCGCAGCTCGGGGTGACACCGGAGCAGCTGGAGCGGCTGTCGGCCGAGTCCGGCTTCTCCCGCTTCCCCGTGGTGGACGAGGGGCGCCGGATCATCGGCTACCTGCACGTGAAGGACGCGCTGGACGCCTCGCCGCGCACCGAGCCGTTCCGGCTGCGCGACATGCGGCCCATTGCCCGGGTGCGGGAGGCCACGCCGCTGGACGACGTGCTCACCGCGATGCGGGGCGGCCGCGCCCATCTCGCAGCCGTGCTGGGCGCGGACGGACGGCTCGCGGGGCTGGTGACCATGGAGGACGTGCTGCGGGAGCTGTTCGGGCAGCCCGTCTGAGCGCCCTGCTCCGCGGCCGGTCCGTCCCCCGTCCTGGGGCGTGACCGGCCGCGGACGGGGACGGACCGGCCACGGACGGCGCGGGGGCCGGACGCCTGGCGGCGGACCGACCGCTTGGTATGCCTGCGGGCCCGCGGGATACCATCGCTCACGCCATGCAGACGAATCCCCAGTACACCAGCCTGGTCGCGGTCGGCGACTCCTTCACCGAGGGCATGTCGGACCTGCTGCCGGACGGCTCCTACCGGGGCTGGGCCGACCTCCTCGCAGCGCGGATGGCCGCCCACAGCCCCGGTTTCCGCTACGCCAACCTCGCCGTCCGCGGCAAGCTGATCGGCCAGATCGTCGAGGAGCAGGTGGACGTGGCGGCGGCCATGGGGGCCGACGTGATCACGCTGGTCGGCGGCCTCAACGACACGCTGCGGCCCAAGTGCGACATGGGCCGGGTACGGGGGCTGCTGACCGAGGCCGTGGAGCGGCTGGCGCCCGCGTGCAAGCAGCTCGTCCTGATGCGCAGCCCCGGCCGCCAGGGGCCCGTGCTGGAGCGATTCCGGCCGCGCATGGAGGAGCTGTTCGCCTGCGTGGACGAGCTCGCCGCCCGGCATGGTGCGCTGGTCGTGGACCTGTACGGGGCGGCCTCGCTGGCCGACCCGCGGCTGTGGGACGTGGACCGGCTGCACCTGACCGCCGAGGGACACCGCCGGGTCGCGGAGGCGGTGTGGCAGGGGCTCGGCTACGAGGCCGAGGACCCCGAGTGGCACACGCCGATGCCGTCGGCCGCCCCGCCCGGCTGGGTCGCCCGGCGGGTCGCGGACGCCCGCTTCACCCGGCAGCACCTGCTGCCGTGGATAGGCCGCCGGCTGACCGGACGCTCGTCCGGCGACGGCCGTCCGGCGAAGCGACCGGAGCTGCTGCCCTGGGAGGAGCCCTCGCTCTAGGTGTGCTGTCCGGACAGGTTGGCGACGCGGCTGGCTGGTGGCTGGCCGGGAAGTCGCCCACCCCGGCGGGGGCTTGGTCCGGACATCGCGGGTCCGGCAGGGGCTCGACCTTGACGCCGCGGGTCCGGCGGGGCTCGTGCCGGATGTCGCCGTCCGGTGGGGGCTTGGCCCCGGTGGCGGCCCGACCGCCCCCTCGTAGGATCCGACGAACACCCCCGTGGCGCCGGCCTGCACGAATCGCCAGTAGAATCCGTACACGTGACTTCTGCGCCCGCCAAGCCCCGCATCCCGAACGTCCTCGCCGGACGCTACGCCTCCGCCGAACTCGCCACGCTCTGGTCCCCCGAGCAGAAGGTGAAGCTGGAGCGGCAGCTCTGGCTCGCCGTGCTGCGCGCCCAGCAGGACCTCGGCATCGACGTGCCGGACGAGGCGATCGCCGCCTACGAGCGCGTCCTCGACCAGGTCGACCTCGTCTCCATCGCGGAGCGCGAGAAGGTCACCCGGCACGACGTGAAGGCGCGGATCGAGGAGTTCAACGACCTCGCCGGGCACGAGCACGTGCACAAGGGCATGACCTCCCGTGACCTGACGGAGAACGTGGAGCAGCTGCAGATCAGGCTCTCGCTGGAACTCGTGCGCGACCGCACGGTGGCCGTCCTGGCGCGCCTGGCGAAGCTGGCCGGCGAGTACGGCGAGCTGGTCATGGCCGGCCGCTCCCACAACGTCGCCGCGCAGGCCACCACCCTGGGCAAGCGGTTCGCCACCGCCGCGGACGAGCTGCTCGTGGCGTACGGCCGCGTCGAGGAGCTGCTGGGCCGCTACCCGCTGCGCGGCATCAAGGGCCCGGTGGGCACCGCGCAGGACATGCTGGACCTGCTGGGCGGTGACGCCCCGAAGCTGGCCGAGCTGGAGCGCCGCATCGCCGGCCACCTCGGCTTCTCGCAGGCGTTCACCTCCGTCGGGCAGGTCTACCCGCGGTCGCTGGACTACGAGGTCGTCACCGCGCTGGTGCAGCTGGCGGCCGCCCCGTCGTCGCTGGCGAAGACCATCCGGCTGATGGCCGGGCACGAGCTGGTGACCGAGGGCTTCAAGCCGGGCCAGGTCGGCTCCTCCGCGATGCCGCACAAGATGAACACCCGCTCCTGCGAGCGCGTCAACGGCCTGATGGTGATCCTGCGCGGCTACGCCTCGATGACCGGCGAGCTGGCGGGCGACCAGTGGAACGAGGGCGACGTCTCCTGCTCGGTGGTGCGCCGGGTCGCGCTGCCGGACGCGTTCTTCGCGCTGGACGGGCTGCTGGAGACGTTCCTGACCGTGCTCGACGAGTTCGGCGCGTTCCCGGCCGTGGTCGCCCGCGAGCTGGACCGCTACCTGCCGTTCCTGGCGACGACCAAGGTCCTGATGGGCGCGGTGCGGGCCGGTGTCGGCCGGGAGGTCGCCCACGAGGCGATCAAGGAGAACGCCATCGCCACCGCTCTGGCGATGCGCGAGCAGGGCGCCGAGCGCAACGACCTGCTCGACAAGCTCGCCGCCGACGAGCGCCTGCCGCTCGACCGCGCGCAGCTGGACGCGCTGATGGCGGACAAGCTGTCCTTCACCGGCGCGGCGGCCGACCAGGTCGGCACGGTCGTGGGCCGGGTCGAGGAGATCGTCAAGCAGCACCCGGAGGCGGCCGGCTACACCCCGGGGGCGATCCTCTGACCCGCTTCACTCCGGCGGACCTCGAGGCCGCCCGCGACCGTCTCGTTCCGGACGTGGTCGCGGACGGCCTCAAGGTGCTGTTCTGCGGAATCAACCCCGGTCTGATGACGGCGGCGACCGGCCACCACTTCGCCCGTCCGGGCAACCGGTTCTGGCCGGTGCTGCACCGGTCCGGCTTCACGCCGCGGCTGCTGAAGCCGTCCGAGCAGACGGAGCTGCTGTCGTACGGACTCGGCATCACGAACGTCGTGGCACGGCCGACGGCGCGGGCCGACGAGCTGTCGGCCGAGGAGTACCGCGAGGGCGGGCGGCTGCTGGCCCGGAAGGTGGCGGGGCTGCGGCCGCGGTGGCTGGCCGTGGTGGGCGTCACCGCCTACCGGGCCGCCTTCGACGACCGCAAGGCGCAGGTGGGGCCGCAGGACAGGACGATCGGCGACACGCGTGTGTGGGTGCTGCCCAACCCGAGCGGACTGAACGCGCACTGGACCGCGGAGACCATGGCGCACGAGTTCGCGCGGCTGAGAGAGGCCGCGGAGGAGACGCCGCGCGTCACGGCGGATCCGTCTCGGTGACGACGGCCAGGAGGCGTATGTCGTCGTCCTCGTCGCGGTCGGCCACCCCGACCGCGACCCAGCGCCCGGAGGCGTCCGGCTCCCACAGGTCGACCTCGTCCGTCCGCACGCTGACGGTGGACCACGGCTCGGGTATCTGCTCGCCGCGCTCGGCCCGTACCCGCAGGGTGAGCATGCTCCAGGGCGGCTGGTGCCGGCCGCGGCGGATGTCCAGCACCTGGGAGACCGCCTCCTTCAGGGCGTGCGCGTCCTCGACGGCCTGCTCGCACGGAGCGGCGTCGTCCGCCGGCCGGCCGGGACGCGTCGCCAACTCGGCTATGAAGTAACCGGGTCCGGCCGACCCCGGATCGAACCGGTCCTGCGCGGCCGGGAAGTCCCGCGCACACAGCCGGTCGATCACGGCGAGGTACTCGGCGATGTCCATGTCGTCCAGTAAAGCGGTCGCCACTGACAACTGGTGGGGCGTCAATCGGTGGGCCGGTGCGGTGCGCTGAGGAGGGCCGGCGCCCGGGTGCCGGCCGCGGGGGCCTCGACGGTTGTCGTACGGCTTTGCGTCGGCGCGGGCACGGTGACTGACGGCGCGTGAGGCACGGGCGCGGTGACCGACAGCGCGTGAGGCAGGGGCGCGGTGACCGACAGCACGTGAGGCAGGGGCGCGGTGACCGACAGCACGCGAACTGACGGCGCGTGAAGCACGGGCGCGCGGTCCGACAGCACGTGTGAGCACGGTGACTGACGCCGCGTAAGGCGTGGGTACGGTGACTGACGCCGCGTGAGGCGTGGGTGCGCTGACGGGCCGTGACTGGCGCGGCCCGACGTCCCGACGTGCGTGCGGCTGTGTGGGGGGGCGGGGCCGCGCCGGGGGGTGCGGGTGCGTGGTCGGCACATGCCCGTGGCCCGGCCCTCGCTGCCCCGGGCCGTGCCGAGTACGATCCGCCCAACACGCGCACGAGCTGGGAGGACGGACGGTGGGGCGGCTGACCGGCGGGGACCCCTCGCTGCTGCGGCGGATCAACTCCGCGGTGGTCCTGCACGCGTTGCGTGCCACGGACTGCGCGACGCTCACGGAGATCACCCGGGTGACCGGGCTGTCCCGGCCGACGGTGGAGGGGGTCGTCGAGGGGCTCATCGAGGCCGGTCTCGTCGTGGAGAAGGCCGCCGAGGAAGGAGCCGCCCGGCGTCAGGGACGGCCCGCGCGGCGGTTCCGGTTCCGGGCCGAGGCCGGGCACCTGCTCGGGCTGGAGATCGGCGCGCACCGCGTCGCCGTGCTGCTGGCCGACCTCGATGGGCGCGTGCTCGGGGCCCAGGCCAGGGACGTGGACGAGACGGCGGGCGCCGACGAGCGCCTGGAGCGGATGCGGGGCGCGGTGGCCGAGCTGCTGCGCCGGGCCGGCGTTCCGCGCAGTTCGCTGCGGGCCGTGGGCGTGGGCACGCCCGGCATCGTCGAGGCGGACGGTGTCGTCCGGCTGGGCACCGCGCTGCCGGACTGGACGGGCCTGCACCTGGGAGAGCGGCTGAGCCGGTCGTTCAAGTGCCCGGTCCTGGTCGAGAACGACGCCAACGCCGCCGTGGTCGCCGAGCACTGGAAGGGCGCCGCCACCGAGTCCGACGACGTGGTCTTCGTGCTGGCCGGACTGAGCCCGGGAGCGGGATCACTGATCGGCGGGCGGCTGCACCGCGGGTACGGCGGAGCCGCCGGTGAGATCGGCGCGCTGCACCTGCTGGGCCGGGAGGCCACCCCCGAGACGCTGCTGTCGACCACCGATCAGCCGCTGCACCCGCTGGACGAGCAGGCCGTGGCCGAGGTCTTCGCGCTCGCCCGTGAGGGCGACGGGCGGGCCCGTGCGGCCGTGGACCGCTTCATCCGGCGGCTGGTGCACGACGTGGCGGCGCTCGTGCTGGCGCTCGATCCGGAACTCGTCGTGATCGGTGGCTGGGCGGCCGGTCTGGACGGGGTGCTGGAGCCGCTGCGGCGGGAGCTGAACCGTTACTGCCTGCGGCCGCCGAAGGTGACGCTCTCCAGGCTGGGTGAGGCGGCCGTGGCGACGGGCGCGCTGCGGCTGGCCCTCGCGCACGTCGAGGAGCAGTTGTTCGCGGTCGAGGGCACGGTCACGGCCCGCCGCTGAGTGCCGGGGGGCCCGCGGCGCGCGCCCCCCGGCCGTCCTCAGGAGGCCTGGCGCTCGGGACCGTGGTGGATCTCCACGCGGCCCGAGTCGCCGAAGGTCAGCCGGCAGGTGTCCGCCCGGTAGGTGGCCACGGAGAGCGCCGCGGTGCGGCCCCCGGCGAAGAAGCGGGTGGTCACGACGAGGACGGGCGCACCGGGCAGCCGGTCGAGCTCCTTGGCGTCGTCGGCGCGGGCCGAGCCGAGTTCGACGGCGCGGTCCTGGCCCTCCAGCTCCAGGCGCTGCAGCTCGCGCAGCACCGCACGGGCGCGTGCCGCGCCGGAGGGGGCGTCGATGGCCGTCAGGTCGGGCACCGACGACGCCGGGATGTACAGCAGCTCCGCGGCGACCGGCTGGCCGTGGCTCACGCGGGACCGGCGCACCGTGTGCACGGGCTCGTTACCGCCCGTCTCCAGCGCGGCGGCGACGGCCGCGGGCGGGACGGCCAGGGCGCAGTCCACCGGCTGCCAGGCGTCACCGGCGGCGCCCGGCCAGGCGTCCTGCTCGGAGCCGACGGCCACCCCGACGCGCGGCGGGGCGACGGTCGTCCCGACGCCGCGGCGGCGCTGCAGCCTCCCCTCGAGTTCGAGCTGCTCCAGTGCCTGGCGGAGCGTGGCCCGGGCCACGCCGAAGCGGGCGGCGAGGTCACGCTCGTTGGGCAGGACCTCGCCGACCGAGAACTCCGAGTCCAGTGCCTCACTGAGCACGGTCTTCAGGTGCCAGTACTTGGGCTCCGGCACCGATTCCAGCTGCGTCGTCCCCACCCTGTCCTCCGCGATCGCCGTGGTTCGGCGGCGTTTTTAGCGCCCTTGTTTATTAAAGGTTGTTTTACTTCTCTGCGACCATAGGACGGCCCCCATCCTTGGTCAAGACCAATCCTCCACCTCGCGGACCCGGCACGGGCGCGGTGCCGCCCAGCGTTCACTAGGCGTTCGCGCAGGGTCGCACGGATGACATCACCGCGCGGCCGGGGGAGCACGCGAACGGGGCCGCCCGCCGACGGCGACCAGCGCGAGCAGGGCGAACGGCGTGGCGACGAGGAACAGGTCGGCCGTGGCGGCGCCGTAGGCGTGCTCGACGACGGCACGGATCGGGGCGGGCAGCGTGTGCATGTCGGGCACGCTGCTCCCGGCGCCCGCACTGCCGCCGGTGGCGGGGATGCCCGCTTCCTTGAGTCCCTTGGTCATCTCGCTGGTCACCCGGTGGGCGAGGATCGCGCCGAGGACGCTGGTGCCGACGGTGCCGCCCATGCTGCGGAAGAAGTGCACGCCGTGCAAAATTTTCCGGCGGCCTGCGGTGGGCGGCAGGAGCGACGACTGGAATCCGGCCGGGCGCGGCATCCCCTGGGCGCGGCGAGGCGGCCGGGCGCGGCATCCTCCGGGCGCGGGGAGGCGGGAGGGCGGCCGGGCGGGGCCGTCCCGGAGGCGGCGCCGGCCCTCAGGGGACAGGTACGGACGGGCGCCGGGGCTCCGGCGCACCCGCCGCCGCCCCGGTGCCCACTCCGTCACTCAGATGCCGGCCAGCCACGCCAGCTTGTCCGGGTTGCGGATGACGTAGATGGTCTGGACCCGCCCCTCCGCCACGTCCAGCTGGAAGACGGTGTCGGGCCTGCCACCGGACAGCAGCAGCACGGCAGGGCCGCCGTTGAGCTCCACGAGCCGGATGGACGGGTCCTCGACACCCCTGCCGGCCACGCCGGTGAGGAAGCGGCCCACCTTGTCGGCGGTCTGCAGGACGCGCAGCGGAGCCTTGGCCCTGCCGCCGCTGTCGCCCACCAGGCGGGCGTCCGGCGCGAGCAGCGCCATGAGCCCTTCCAGGTCGCCGTCCACGGCGGCCGCCAGGAACCGTTCCGTCAGGTCCCGCCGCTGGACCGGGTCGACCTCGTAGCGCGGCCGCCCCTCGTCGAGGTGCCGGCGGGCCCGCGCTCCCAACTGGCGCACCGCGGGCTCGCCCCGGTCGAGCATGGCGGCGATGTCCGCGTACGGGTAGCCGAACGCCTCCCTCAGGACGAACACGGCGCGTTCGAGCGGTGACAGCGACTCCAGGACGACCAGCACGGCCAGCGACACGGAGTCGGCCAGCACGGCCTGCTCCGAGGCGTCCGGCACGGAGTCCGCGAAGTCGGTGACGAACGGCTCGGGAAGCCAGGGACCGACGTACGCCTCGCCCCGCGCCTTGATCTGACGGAGCCGGTCGATGGCGAGCCGGGTGGTGACGCGCACCAGGTAGCCGCGCGGTTCGCGGACGTCGCTCCGGTCGGCTCCGGCCCAGCGCAGCCAGGCTTCCTGGACGACGTCCTCGGCGTCGGCCACCCGGCCGAGCATGCGGTAGGCGACCCCCATGAGGACGGGGCGGTGCTCTTCGAAGACGTCGGTGCCGGTTTCGGTCGTCACGCCCTCCATCCCAGCGGACACCCACCGGCCGTGTCCAGGCGACGACGCCCGGTACGGACCGGAACGGGCGGCGGCCACGCGCTCGGGCCGTGCGGTGCGGATCCCCTGATCCCCGCGACCGCGAACGGACGGCTCCCCCGACTCGCACCAAGGGGGCCTACCCGTGGGTAGCGATTGCTGACAAACTGTCTACCCGGCGTTCGTCACGATCCCGACGAGGAGCACCCATGTCCGCCACCGTCTCCGTCAAGGTCCCCTTCGCACAGGGCCGGCAGACCGTGACCCTCTCCTACGCGCGCGTGGGCAGCGGCGAGCCGCTGCTCCTGCTGCACGGCATCGGGCACCACCGCCAGGCGTGGGACCCGGTGGTGCACCTCCTCGCCGCCGAGCGTGACGTGATCGCCGTGGACCTGCCCGGATTCGGCGCGTCCCCCGCCCTGCCGGACGGACTGCGGCACGACCTGCCCACGATGAACGCCGCGCTCGGCGCCCTGTGCCGGGAACTGGAGGCCGAGCGGCCCCACGTGGCGGGCAACTCCCTCGGCGGTCTGCTCGCCCTGGAGATGGGACGCGAAGGACTCGCGCGGTCCGTCACCGCCCTCTCCCCCGCCGGGTTCTGGACGCAGGCCGAGCGGCGCTACGCCTTCGGCGTGCTGCTCGGGATGCGGCGGATCGCACGGCGCCTGCCGCTGCCGCTCGTGGAGCGGCTGTCCCGCTCGGCGGCCGGCCGCACCGCCCTGACGAGCACGATCTACGCCCGGCCCGCCCGCCGTTCACCGGAGGCGGTGGTCGCCGAGACGCTGGCGCTGGCGCGGGCCACGGGGTTCGAGGAGACACTCCGGGCGGGCGCCACGGTCCAGTTCACCGACGACGTCGCCGGCGTGCCCGTCACCGTGGCCTGGGGCACCCAGGACCGGCTGCTGCTGCGCCGGCAGGGCGTCCGGGCCAAGCAGGTCATCCCGCGGGCCCGGCTGGTCCGGCTGCCGGGCTGCGGGCACGTCCCGATGAACGACGACCCCGCACTGGTCGCACGCGTCATCCTCGACGGCAGCCGCTGACCCCGGCCGCTGCTGCCGCGAGGGCCACCGGGTGCTCGGCGAGGCCGACGGCGACAGCCCGGCGGGAAGCCGGCGATGCGGCGGCGGAAGCAGGGCGGCGCCGGGCCCTCCTCCCGGATGCCTCGGCCGGACCTGGCCGGATCGGCCGCCACCTCCCGTACCCTCTGTCTCGTTGCCGCGCACCTGCGTCATCCCCTGGTGCGCGGCACGCCCTCCCCCACCCCGCCTCCCTCGCGGACAGCCGTCGCGGCCCGGGAAGACGGTGCCTCAGAGGGCGCCTGACACGGCGTCACCGGTGACGTGACCACCGGACGAGAGGCGGGAAAAAGACACAGAACGTCCTTTACCCGTCGGACACAAGGCGTTCGTGATCACGCAACACCGTTCCTTCACAGTGGCTGCATGACGCGAGCAATCTCTGATGTGACACGGGCGAAGCACGGGCGCCCGGTGCACCACTGGCGGCGGGACGTGATCGAACTCGCCGCCCTGTTCACGGCCGTCGCGGTGGCCGACGCGGTGGCGAACCTCGTGGGGCACGGTCCCGGCGGTCCCGCCCTGCTGGGGATCTCGGCGGTCGCGCTGATCGCGACGGCGGCGTTCCACACATGGTGGGCACGGCGCCACGGCCACGCACCGCCGGCGGACCATACCGGTGCCCGGCCGCTCCCCGGACAGCGGGGGGAGGCCGGGCCGCTCGCGCCGCCGGCGGGGCCCGACGCGGTGGCGCGCACGAGCACGCTGTGGCGGGTGCGCACCACGGTGAAGGACGAGCCCGGGTCCCTGGCCGCGCTGTGCACGGCCCTGGCCGTGTACCGGATCGACATCCTCAGCCTGCAGACGCACCCGCTGGCCGCGGGCACGGTGGACGAGTTCCTGCTGCGCGCGCCCGGCGAGGTGGAGGCGACCGGCATCACCCGGCTGGTGTCGGGGGCCGGGGGCACCGACACGTGGATCGAGCGGGCGGACGCCCACGACCTGGTCGACGCGCCCACCCGGGTGCTGGGCCTGGCCGCGCGGACGGCGCTGGACGCGGCGGAACTCCCACTGGCGCTGAGGCAGTTGCTCGGCCGGTGCACCATCCGGTCGCTGCCCGGAAAGCCCGTGGGCGGCGGGCGCGGTCCGCAGGAGGTCCCGGTCGAGGGGGTGCTCGACGACACGGTCATGCGGCTGCGGGCCCCGGAGGGCGGAGTGATCACCGTCGAGCGGCCCTACCTGCCGTTCACGCCGACCGAGTTCGCCCGGGCGCGGGCCCTGGTCGAGCTGGACTCCCGGCTCGGGCCGCGCATCCCGCCCAGCCAGGACGTGCTGACGCTCCCCACGGGCAACCCGATCACCGTGCGGCGGGCGGACACGGGCGACCTCGAGGCGGCCAGGGCCATGCACGAGCGGTGCTCGGCACGGACGCTGGCCATGCGCTACCACGGGCCCGTCGGTGACGCGGACCGCTACCTGCGGCACCTGCTCAGCCCGCGGTTCGGGCGGACGCTGGCGGTGCGGACCGCGTCGGGGCGGATCGTCGGCCTCGGCCATCTGCTGTGGGACGGTGACGAGACGGAGGTCGCGCTGCTCGTCGAGGACGAGTGGCAGCGGCGCGGCGTCGGCGCCGAACTGCTGCGCCGGCTGGTGGCGATGGCCGTAGAGGCGGGCTGCGACAGCGTGTACGCGGTGACGCAGGCGTCGAACACGGGCATGGTCGCGGCGATGCGCGGCCTCGGTCTTCCGCTCGACTACCAGATCGAGGAGGGCGTCCTCGTCATCACGGCCCGGCTGGAGGCCACCCCCGTGACCTCCCGTCTGCCGTACGACGGCGGGCGGGAGGAGTACCACCAGGGCACCGGCGTGCGCAAGGAGGCCTGAGAAGGATCCGGAGGACATGACGGTCGGCCCGGCGCAGCCCGCCGGGCCGACCGTCATGCTCCGTGAGGCTCGCGAGATGGGCGGGGCCGTACGCCGTACGCCGCCGGTTCAGCGGAGTGCGCAAGGCCGTTCGCCGTACGCCGCGGGCCCCTATGTGGGGCCCCGGACCCCCGTCCACGGCCGGGCCCTGTCCACCACCGGGCCCCATCCATCCCCGGGGCCCCGCCGTCCCCCATCCACCACCGGGTCCCCGCCGTCCGCCATCCGGCCGTCCGCCATCCGCAGCCGCGGCACGGCGTCACGCGTGGCACGGCGTCACGCGTGGCACGGCGTCACGCGTGGCACGGGACTCGCGCGGCGGTGGCACGACGGGCGCAGCCGCGGCGGGCGCGGTGGGTGCGGTGGGCGGGGTGGTTCAGCTCATCGCCTCACGCAGGGGCCTGGGCTCCTGCGACGCGGACGCCCGTCCGAGGGCGGCGTCCAGGTCCGCCCACAGGTCGTCCACGTCCTCCAGTCCCACGGACATGCGCAGCAGCTTGTCGCTGACTCCGGCGCCCCGCCGGTCGTCGGCGTCCACGATGCGGTGGCTGATGGACGCCGGGTGCTGGATGAGGCTGTCCACGCTGCCCAGGCTGACGGCCGGGGTGACCAGGCGGACACCGGCGATGACGGCGTGCGGGTCGCCGTGCACCTCGAAGGCGACCATCGCGCCGCCGACGCGCGGGTAGTGGACCCGGGAGACGCGCGGGTCGGCCGCCAGGCGGCGGGCCAGCTCGGCGGCGGTGGACGAGGCGGCCCGCACCCGCACCGGCAGCGTGGAAAGGCCGCGCAGCAGCAGGTAGCCGGCGAGCGGGTGCAGGACGCCGCCCGTGGCGAACCGCACCTGACGCAGCCGTCGCGCGAACTCCTCGTCGCACGCCACGACGCCCGCGAGCACGTCGCCGTGCCCGCCGAGGTACTTGGTGGCGCTGTGCAGCACCAGCCGTGCGCCGTGCTCGGCGGGGCGCTGCAGCACCGGTGTGGCGAAGGTGTTGTCGACGAGGAGGGGCACGGACCCGCAGGCGTGGGCCACGGCCCGCAGGTCCACCTCGGCCAGTGTCGGGTTGGCGGGCGACTCGACCATCACCAGCCCGGTGTCCGGGCGCAGGGCGTCCGCGATGCCAGCCGGATCCGTCCAGGTCACCTCCGTGCCGAGCAGGCCCGCTGTCAGCAAGTGGTCGCTGCACCCGTACAGCGGCCGTACGGCCACCACGTGCCGCAGGCCCGTGCCGGCCCGGGCCAGGAGGACCGCGCTGAGCGCGGCCATGCCGCTGGCGAAGGCGACCGCGGCCTCGGTGCCCTCCAGACGGGCGAGGGCGGTCTCGAACCGGGCGACGGTCGGGTTGCCCAGGCGGCCGTAGACCGGGGAGCCCTCCAGCTCGGCGCCCTCGGCGGCGAAGGCGTCGATCCGCGCGGCCTCACCGCGGCTGTCGTAGGAGGGGTAGGTGGTGGACAGGTCGATCGGCGGGGCGTGCAGTCCCTGCCGGGCGAGGTCGTCACGGCCTGCGTGCACGGCCTCGGTGGCCAGTGCCCTGGGGGCGGTGCGCACGTCGTCGTGCGCGCGGCTGCGGCTTGAGTCCATGGGCGGAAGGGTGAACACGGGCCGGGGCGGCTGCGCCGGATGCCGGGTAACGTTCGGCACATGGCCGAATCTGTCGTACTGGACCCGGTGGATCTCCACCTGCTGCGGCTGTTGCAGAACGACGCCCGGACCACCTACCGCGATCTCGCCGCCCGGGTCGGGGTGGCGCCGTCGACGTGCCTGGACCGGGTGACCCGGCTGCGCCGCTCCGGCGTGATCCTCGGCCACCAGCTGCGGCTCGATCCGGCCAAACTGGGCCGGGGTCTTCAGGCGTTGCTGTCCGTCCAGGTGCGGCCGCACCGGCGGGAGTTGGTGGGTCCCTTCGTGGAGCGGATCCGGGCGCTGCCGGAGTCGAGGACCGTCTTCCACCTGACCGGCCCGGACGACTACCTCGTCCATGTGGCGGTCGCGGACATGGCGGACCTGCAACGGCTCGTCCTGGACGAGTTCACGGCCCGGCGGGAGGTGGCGCGCGTGGAGACCCGGCTGATCTTCCAGCAGTGGGACTGCGGTCCGCTGCTGCCGCCCGGAGCCGGGCCGGGCTCGCCCTCAGCTGAATCGGGGTGACGCGGGCCACGTCCCGTACGAGGATGGTCCGCATGTCAGAGACCAACAGCCCGCTGCCCCGTCAGGTCGCCGACGCCTACGTCGACGACCTGATCGCCCTCGACCCGGTCACCGGTACGTACCTCGGCGTGCAGGAGAGTTCCAGCAGACTGCCGGACCTCTCACCCGCCGGCCAGGAGGCGCTGGCGGACCTGGCGCGCCGGACCCTCGCCCGGCTGGACGAGGCGGAGCGGCGGCCGGGCGCGGACGGTGACGCCGAGCGCCGGTGCGCGCGGCTGCTGCGCGAGCGGCTCACCGCTGAGCTCGCCGTGCACGAGGCGGAGGAGAAGCTGCGCGCGGTCGGCAACCTGGGCACGCCGGCGCACCACGTGCGCGAGGTGTTCACGGTGACGCCCACGCAGACCGAGGAGGACTGGGCGGCGGTCGCCGAGCGCCTCCGCGCGGTCCCGGGCGCGCTGGCGGGTTACCGCGAGTCCCTGGCGCTGGGGCTGGAGCGGAAGCTGACGGCGGGTCCGCGGCCGACGGCCACGTTCATCGAGCAGCTCGCCGAGTGGTCGGACACGGACGGCACGGGCCGCGGCTGGTTCGAGGACTTCGCCGCGGCGGGTCCCGACGCGCTGCGCACGGAGCTGGACGCGGCCGCGCGCGCCGCGACCGCCGCCGTCGTGGAGCTGCGCGACTGGATGCGCGCGGTGTACGCCCCGGCGGTCGAAAACGCGCCGAACACGGTGGGCCGCGAGCGGTACGCCCGCCTGTCGCGCTACTACAACGGCACCGATCTGGACCTCGACGAGGCCTACGCGTACGGGTGGTCGGAGTTCCACCGCCTCCTCGGCGAGATGAGGCAGGAGGCCGAGAAGATCCTGCCGGGCGCCGAGACGCCGTGGGTGGCGCTGGCGCACCTCGACGAGCACGGCCGGCACATCGAGGGCGTCGACGAGGTCCGCGTCTGGCTGCAGGAGCTGATGGACCGGGCCATCGACGAGCTGGACGGCACCCACTTCGAGCTCGCCGAGCGGGTGCGCAGGGTGGAGTCGCACATCGCGCCGCCGGGAAGCGCGGCCGCGCCGTACTACACGCAGCCCTCGGAGGACTTCTCGCGTCCCGGCCGGACGTGGCTGCCGACGATGGGGCAGACCCGCTTCCCGGTCTACGACCTGGTGTCGACCTGGTACCACGAGGGCGTCCCCGGACACCACCTCCAGCTCGCGCAGTGGACACACGTGGCGGAGAACCTGTCCCGCTACCAGGCCACCGTCGGCCTCGTCAGCGCCAACGCGGAGGGCTGGGCCCTGTACGCGGAGCGGCTGATGGACGAGCTGGGCTTCCTGACGGACGCGGAGGAGCGGCTCGGCTACCTCGACGCGCAGATGATGCGCGCGGCCCGCGTCATCGTCGACATCGGCATGCACCTGGAGCTGGAGATCCCGGCGGACTCGCCGTTCCATCCTGGTGAGCGCTGGACGCCGGAGCTGGCGGAGGAGTTCTTCGCCGCGCACAGCAGCCGCCCCGCGGACTTCGTGAAGAGCGAGCTGACCCGCTACCTGACCATTCCGGGCCAGGCGATCGGTTACAAGCTCGGCGAGCGGGCCTGGCTGCTGGGCCGGGAGAACGCCAGGAAGCGCCACGGCGACGCCTTCGACCTCAAAGCCTGGCACATGGCGGCCCTCTCGCAGGGTTCCCTGGGCCTGGACGACCTGGTCGACGAACTGTCGAGCCTGTAGGCCCATGCGGGGGCGGCCGATTCGGGCCGCCCCCGCGAAACGCGCTCGTACGGCCCGGATCCGGGCCGCGGCCTCTTACCGGCCCGCGTCCGGCTCCGGCCCGCGTCCGGAGCGGCTGTTCCGGGACGGCTCGGCGGCCCCCGGCCGTCCGTCCCGGGACCGGCACGGTCGCAGCCGGTGGGCCGGCGGGCGCGCCCGGCGCCGCGCGTCGGCGTGTCCAGCTCGTACGGCGCCACGTACGACTTCGCGGCGCTCATCCTGCCGCGCATGCAGGGGTCCACCGAGAGGTACCCGTTGCGGACGAGGACCTGGCCGTCACCCGGCTGCGGAAGCTCCGACTCGACGAGGGCGAAGTCCTGGGCTTCGGCCGGCCGGGCGGCTGAGCAGGTGCCGTGCGACGCGTCCTCGGTCGCGCCGCGGCTGACCCCCGTGTGTCCGGTCGTGCCGGGCTGCCGCCGCTTCGGGGGTCAGGCCGCGCCGTGCTGCCGGACCGTCGACCCGGACCTTCCCTTGACGACCTCCAGCTGCGCGTGGACGCGCCGCCTGAGGTCGGCGACGTGGCTGACGATGCCGACGCTGCGGTCGCGTTCGCGCAGCGAGTCCAGCACGTCGAGGACCTCGTCGAGCGTCTGGTCGTCGAGGCTGCCGAAACCCTCGTCGATGAAGAGCGTGTCCAGGCGGACCCCGCCCGCCTCGTCGGTGACGACGTCCGCGAGCCCGAGCGCGAGGGCGAGCGAGGCGAAGAACGTCTCGCCGCCCGACAGCGTCGACGTGTCCCGCTCCCGGCCCGTCCAGGCGTCGACGACGTGCAGCCCGAGCCCGCTGCGGCCGCGTCCGGAGCGGTCGTCGGAGTGGACGAGGGTGTAGCGGCCGGAGGACATGCGCTGCAGCCGCACGGTCGCCGCGGCGGCGACCTGCTCCAGACGGGCGGCGAGCACGTACGACTCCAGGCGCATCCTGCGCTCGTTGTCCGCGGAGGTGCCCGCGGTGAGGGCGGCGAGGCGGGCCACACGGTCGTACTCCCGGCGCAGGGGGGCCAGGCGGCGTACTCCGGCCTCGGCTCGTGCGGACAGCCGGTCCAGTTCGGCGACCCGGCGGGCGGCGGCGTCGCACGCCGAGGCGGCCTCTCGCAGGGTGCGGACGGCGGCGGTCGCGGTCCCCTCCGCCGCGGCGAGGTCGGCGGGCGGCCGCTGGGCGGCAGCGGCCGTGGCGGCCTCGGTGAGGACCGCGCGGACGGCGGCCTCCTCCGACTGCCAGGTGTCCACGCGCCGTTGGAGTTCACGGTGGGCGGCGTCGTCGAGGAGGGCGGCCGCCGCGTCCCGCGGGGTGGGGAAGCCGGCGCGGTACGCCGCCTCGGCGAGCCGTCCGTCGGCTTCCTTGAGCCGTACGGCGCTGTCCTCGGCGGCGCGTGCGGCGTCGGCGGCCTCGGTGAGCCGCGCCGCCAGGCGCTCCAGGTCCGCCGCCCGTGCGGCCACGCTGCCGGCGCCGCCCCTGGCCTGCGCCAGCTCCTCCTCCAGGGCCGCCTTCTCCCGGTCCAGGGTGTCCCGGCGGGCCAGCCGGGAGGCGGCCCGGACCTCGGCCTGCTGCCGGTCGGCGAGGCGCCGCTCACGTTCCTGCTCGGCCCGGCGCAGCTCCTCGTGGGCCGTGTGCAGTGCGGAGGCGTCCCGGCGGGTCTCCGCGAACCGCCTCTCCAGCTCGTCCAGTTCCACGGCGAGCCGGTCGGCCGGCGTGTCGCCGGCCTCGGCGGTGGCGGCGGCCAGTGTCTCGCGGGCGGCCCCAAGACCTCGCTCGTCCTCGGCGCGCTGCTCCTCGGCCCGCTGGTAGGCGGCCAGGGCGCGTTCCTCCGCCTCGCGGTCGACGTGTCCGGCGACCTTCCGCGCGGGGGCGGGGTGTTCGGTGGCGCCGCAGACGGCGCACGGCTCACCGTCGGCGAGTTGGGCCGCGAGTTCGGCGGCGATGCCGTTCAGGCGCTGTTCCTTCAGCTCCAGCCAGTGCTCCTTGGCGCGCAGGGCCTCCCGGCCGGAGCTGAGCGCCCGCTGCCGGGCGTCCTCGGCCTCCCGGGCCAGCCGGTCCCGCAGCCGGGCGGCCTCCAGCCGCTGCCGCGCGGGGTCGAGCCGGACGGCGAGCTGCTCGGCCCGGCCGGCGGCCTCCTGCGCCGACTCGACACGGTCCTGCAGCGCCGCCCGTGTGGTCTCCCACGCGGCGAGCCAGGCCTCCGCCTCCTGCAGCACGTCCTCGTCGGCGCGCTCCTGCCGGTCCAGGCCGGCCCGCTCGGCGACGAGGCCGGCCAGGCGCTGCTCGGCGCGGCGGGCGGCCTCCAGGCCGCCCAGTTCCCCGGCGGTCCGGCGGGCGGCTGCGGCGAGCCCGGCCGCGCCGTCGCCGACGTACGCCCCGGGGAGTGCGGCCCGCGCCCGCTCCTCGGCGGCGGCCGCCCGCCGGTGCTCGGCCTCGGCGGCGTCGCGCAGCTCCAGCGCCGGCGCCACCGCCTCGGCCTTGCGGCCCCGGTCCATCCGCTCCTGCGCCTGACGGCGGGCGTCGGCGCCCTCCTCCAGGCGCGCGGCGCGCTCCCGCGCCTCGGCGAACCGGCGCTGGAGCCGCGCCACTTCCCGTACCTCGTCCAGGGCGCGTTCGGCGGCGGCCTGCGCCTCCTCGGCGGCCGTGAGGCGGGTCCGGGCGATCGCCAGCTGCTCGCGGGCGGTGCTGCGGGCTACGGCGGCAGCGGTCAGCACGGCCTCCGCGAGGCCGGGCTCGCCCGGCGCGAGCTCCGGCAGCTCCATGGCGTCGCCCGCGGCCTGCTGCATCCGGTGGGCGTCCGCGAGCAGCGCGGCGTCACCCTCGCGCACCCGGGCCTCGGTGGTGCGCCGGCGGTCGGCGAGGCGCTTCTCGACCTCGGCGAAGCGGCGGGTGTCGAACAGGCGACCGAGCAGTCTGCCCCGGGCCTCGGCGTCGGCGCGCAGGAAGCGCGCGAAGTCGCCCTGGGGCAGCAGGACGACCTGGCAGAACTGCTCGCGGCTCATGCCGAGCAGTTGCGTGATCTCCTCGCCGATCTCCTGGTGGGAGCGGCTGAGGTCCTTCCAGGCGCCGGCCGCCGGGTCGTACTCGCGCAGCCAGGTCTGCGCCTTGTCGACGGTGGTGCCCGTGCCCCGCTTCTTCGGCCGCTCCCAGGGCGGCTGCCGGGTTATCTCCAGCCGCCGTCCGGCGACGGTCAGTTCGAGGCCGACCTCGGTGCGGGTGGCCGGTGCGGCGTGGTCGCTGCGCAGCGTCAGGCCCTGCGCGCTCTGGCGGGCTCCGGGCACCGCGCCGTACAGGGCGTAGCACACGGCGTCCAGGACGGACGTCTTGCCGGCGCCGGTGGGCCCGTGCAGCAGGAACAGCCCGGCGGCGGACAGCGCGTCGAAGTCGACGCGCTGGGAGCCCCCGAACGGCCCGAAGGCGGTGATGTCGAGCCGGTGCAGCCTCACCGCGCCACCTCGCGCACCGTGTCGTCCACGCGGACCGTGTCGAACGCCTCCCGCAGCACCAGGCGTTCGTGCTCGTCGGGTCCGGCGCCGCGCACGTGGGCCACGAAGTCCTCCGCGATCTGCTGGTCGCTGCGGCCCGCGAGGCGGCGGGCGTAGGACACGCCGGCCTCGTCGGGAGCACGCTCGGGCTCGAAGACGAGGCTGAGGGCGTGCGGGAAGCGCTCGGTGAGGCGGGCCATGGGGTCGGCCGGGCGGACCGGGTCGGTGAGCGTCGCCTCGACCCAGGCGTCCTCGTGGCGGGTGAGGTCCGGGTCGGCGAGCAGGTCCTCCAGCGTGCCGCGTATCCGGGCCAGCGGCCGTGGGACCGGGCAGTCGACCTGCTCGGCGGTCACGGAGCCGTCGGCGCCCAGGTCGACCAGCCACATGCTCTTGCGGTGGTCCGCCTCGGAGAAGGAGTACGGCAGCGGGGAGCCGGAGTACCGCACGCGCTCGGTGATGGTCTGGCAGCCGTGGAGATGGCCGAGGGCGACGTAGTCCACGCCGTCGAAGACCCCGGCGGGCACGGAGGCCACCCCGCCGACGGTGATGTCGCGTTCGCTGTCGCTGGCCTCGCCGCCGGTGACGAAGGCGTGGGCGAGGACGACGGACCGGGTGCCGGGCGCGCGGGCGGCGAGGTCGGCGCGGACCCGGTCCATGGCGGCCGCCAGCACCGCCTCGTGACCGGACTTCTCGACTGCGAACTGATCCCTGACCAGGGCCGGTTCGAGGTAGGGCAGGCCGTAGAAGGCGACGTCTCCGAAGCCGTCCGCCAGCACCACCGGCGTGCCGCACGCCGCCGGTTCGGTGCGCAGGTGGATGCCCGCGCGGCCGATCAGCCCGGCGCCCACTCCGAGCCGGCGGGCCGAGTCGTGGTTGCCGGAGATCATCACCGTGGGCACGCCGAGGTCGGCGAGCCGGTGCAGGGCGTCGTCGAACAGCTCGACCGCGGCCAGCGGCGGAACCGCGCGGTCGTACACGTCCCCCGACACGACCACCGCGTCCACGGCGCGCTCGCGCACGGTGGCGACGAGGTGGCCTATGAACGCGGACTGGGCGCCGAGCATGCTCACCCGGTGGAACGCCCGGCCGAGATGCCAGTCGGAAGTGTGCAGGAGCCTCATGGTCCCCGAAGACTAACCGCCGGGTCTGACATCACGGGCGGTTACTCCCGTATCGGCCGCCCTCGGCGACCGCCTGCTGCCCCGTTATGTTCTGCTTGCCCGAAGTGTCAGGCGTCCCCGTAGGCCTCGCCGCCCAGTTCGAACCCGGCGGTGCCGGCGGTGGCGTCCGCCAGCCACCCCCGGAAGGCGTCCACGTCGGCGTCCGGCAGCCCGATCTCGATGGCGACGGCCTCCCCGTAGCGCACCTCCCGCACCTCCCGTCCCGTGGCCCGCAGGTCGTTCTGCAGCTTGCCGGCCCGCTGGTGGTCGACGGTCACGGTGGCGAGGCGGAAGCGGCGCCGGGTGATCGTGCCGAGCGTGTCGAGCGCCTCGCCCACCGCTCCCCCGTACGCCCGGATGAGCCCGCCGGCGCCCAGCTTCACGCCGCCGAAGTAGCGGGTGACCACGGCGACGACGTACCGCATGTCGCGGCGCAGCAGCATCTGGAGCATGGGCACGCCGGCCGTCCCGCCCGGTTCGCCGTCGTCGTTGGCCTTCTGCACGGCGGCGTCCGCGCCGATGACGTAGGCCCAGCAGTTGTGGTTGGCGTCCGCGTGCTCCTTGCGGACCGCGGCGACGAAGTCCTGGGCCTCCTGCTCGGTGGCCGCCGGGGCGAGGGCGCACAGGAAACGGGAGCGGTTGACCTCGGTCTCGTGCACGCCCGCGCGGGCGACTGTGCGGTACTCGTCCTGCATCCGGCCAGCCTATGCCCACGTCGGGCCCGGTCCGGGGCACGCCCCCGCGGCCTGCCGGACGCGCGGGCCGGACCGCCGGAGGTCGGGAGGCCGCCTCGGGACGATCGGGGCGGGCGGTGGAGCGCGGGGTGGGACGCGAGCGTCAGGGGCGGGAGCGGCCGAGCGCCGGGCGGGTCGCGGCTCCGTAGGGAGACGGGACGGCCGGGCGCGCGGGCGGGTCGCGGTCCCCTGGGGAGGGGGCACGGCTGGGGGCAGAAGGTGGGTGCGCGCGAGCGGCCGGCCGCTCGTGGGCCACGGGCCCGCGCGTCGCACGGCCGCTCGTGGGCCACGGGCCCGCGCGTCACGCGGCCACCGGCCTCCCGCGGCGGGCCGCGCCCTCCGCGGGCGGTCAGGGCATGCGCCCCAGGTCCCGGGCCAGGTCGAGGCCGAGCAGCCGGTCCGCGTAGGCGTAGGTCTCGAAGCGGGCGCCGTCGTCGAGGTCCGGCCGGTGCTCGACCCACTCCAGCACCCCGAGCACCGCCGGGACGTCCAGATCGTCCTCCCAGGCATCGCGCAGCCGGCCGCGCACCTCGTCGGGGACCGGCCGCGAGGGCCGGCTCGCCCAGGCGGCGACCGCGCGGCGCCAGCGCTCCAGCACCCGGTGGGCGCCCGCCAGCGCCGGCTCGTCGAGGCGGAGGGGCAGACCGCGGGGGCGGGCGAGCAGGGCCAGGCGCATCACGGCGGGATCGTCGGCGGACCCGGGCGCGAGGGTCATCGCGGAGTGGACGGGCGCGACGGCGATCCGGACGCCGTCGGGGGCCGCGCCGTCCCCGCCGACCACGTGGACGACCTGCGCCTCGCCGAGCGCCGCGCCGAGGTCGCTGCTGTCCTCGAAGGGCCGGGTGCCGAGGGCCGTGGCGCCGGCCCGCAGTTCCGCCTGCTCCCGGTCCCCGGTCAGCAGCGCCCACACGGGCGTGCCGCCCAACTCCAGGGCGCGGACGAGGAGGTCGGCGACCAGGAGCACGCGCAGCCCCGAGGCGTCGAAGCCCGACGCGTGCGCCTCGACACGGGTCAGGCCACGGCGGGCGGGGGCGGCGGCGACGGGCTCGCCGGTTCGGGCGTCGGTGATGCGCAGCACGGGCCGAGCGTAGGCGGGCGCCGGGCCGTGCGCAGGCAGGTGGCGCGCGTTCCGCGGAAGGTGGCGGAATTCGACCGGCCACGGAGCCCTCGACGCGCCGCGTCCGGCCGGTGGGCGGGGTTCGGGGTCCCTGCAATCCGAGGGCCGGGGTCCCGCGGGTCCAAGGGGCCGGGATCCCGGGGGCCAAGGGCCGGGTCCGCGCGGGGCCGGTCAAGGTCCGGGTCCCGCGAGGCGGGCCAAGGGCCGAGGTCCCGGGAGCCAAGGGCCGGGCTTCTTGCGGGGAGCAAGGAGATCCCGGGGCCGAAATCCGGGAGTCCGGTCGACGCGACCAGGGCACCCGGAGTCCGGAGTCCCGTCGACGCGACCAAGGCACCCGGAGTCCGGAGTCCGGGCCGGAAGGTCGGTCGCCCGGTCGAGCGGTCCGGCGGACGGACGCCGCCGAGCACCCGGCATCGTCCCTGGGGAGCCCGGAGGATCGTCCACCAGGAGCCGCAAGGACCCTCCGCGACGCACGCGGAGGCCGTCCGGGGAGGATGGGTCCCGGTCGGACGGCCGCCGCCTGCGGACACGTGACCGCAGGCGGGGGAAGAACCCGACGCCGGGCACTCGTACGGCAGGGGAATCGCCGGCCGGCGGCCGCTGTTGCCCTGTCGTCCGCCTTCCTCCGGATCCCAAGACCCCAGTCCCCGAGTCCTCAGGAGACCCACCGTGTACGGCGACGCAGCGACGATCCGCAAGATCCTGACCGAACTCGGCGACACCTGGGCCGTCGTGGGCCTGTCGTCGAACCGGAACCGTGCCGCGTACGGCGTCGCGGAGGTGCTGCAGCGCTTCGGCAAGCGGATCGTGCCGGTGCACCCCAAGGCCGAGACCGTGCACGGCGAGCAGGGGTACGCCGACCTCGCGGACATCCCCTTCGACGTGGATGTCGTCGACGTGTTCGTCAACAGTGAGCTGGCCGGCCCGGTCGCCGACGCGGCGGTCGCCAAGGGGGCCAAGGCCGTCTGGTTCCAGCTCGGCGTCGTGGACGAGGCCGCCTACGAGCGCACCCGCGCGGCCGGGCTCGACATGGTGATGGATTTCTGCCCGGCCATCGAGATCCCCCGCCTGGCCCGGTAGGACCGGCGGCCCCCGCCGCCGGCGCCGGTGCCTGCCGTAAGTCGCGCCGGAGCGGGTCCCGGCCGGGTCAGATACCGAGCCCCTCCACGACCTCGGCCCCGGGCAGCTCCGCGAACGCCTTGCCCGGCACGAGCAGTTTGCCGCGCCGACGGCCGCTGCCCACCAGGACGTACGGCAGGTCGACGACGGCCGAGTCGACGAGGATCGGCCAGTGCGCGGGGAGCCCGATCGGCGTGATGCCGCCGTACTCCATGCCGGTCTCGCCGACGGCCACGTCCATCGGCGCGAACGACGCCTTGCGGGCGTCGAGGCGGCGCCGCACCACGCCGTTGACATCGACGCGCGTGGTGGAGAGCGCCACGCAGGCGGCGAGACGGGTGTCACCGCCGCGCCGGCCGGCGACGACCACGCAGTTCGCGGACTGTTCGAGCAGGTCCCGGCCGTAGTGCTCGACGAAGACGGCGGTGTCGGCCCACTGGGGGTCGGTCTCCACGTAGACGATCTGCTCGGCCGGGACGCTGCCGCGCCAGTGGCGTACGGCGTGGGCAACCGGGCGGGTCAGCTCGTCGAGGCAGTCGGGGGCGGGAGTGGCCTGGTCGAAGTTCCCGATCGGTGCGTGCATGGCCGCACGGTAACAGCCGGCCGGCGTGCGCCGGCCGGGGCGTCTCGCTGCACGAGCGGACGCGGACCGTCCTGTTCTCACCCGTGTCGCTCCATGCGCGGATGTGGACCGTCCCGTTCTCGCCCGACTCGGTGCACGAGTGGATACGGACCGGGCCGTTCCCGCCGGTCTCGCTCCGCGCGCGGACCCGGACGGGGCCGTTCGCGCCCGTCTCGGCGACGGGCGCACGGGCGCACGGGCGGCCGGTCCGCTCCCTGCCGGCCGGGGTCAGTGCACGGGCGGGACGGACACCGCCATCAGCATCTCCATCGGCACGTCGCCCTCGTTGCCGTAGACGTGCGGGGTGCCGGCCTCGAAGGACGCGCTCGCGCCCTCGGGGACGCGGTACTCGGTCCCGTCCACCGTGAGGGTCAGCTCCCCCGCCGTGACGTGGACGAGTTCCACGGTGCCCTGGGGATGCGGATCGGAGGGGCTGCGCTCGCCCGGCATCAGGCGCCACTCCCACATCTCCAGCGGCCCGGGCGCCTCGACGCCCGCGAGCAGCCGGTTGAAGCTGCCGGCGTCGGTGTGCCACAGGCGGACGGCCTGGTCGGCCGGGACGATGCGGACCGTGGGCCCCTGCTCGTAGTCGAGCAGGGTCGTGATGCTGACGCCGAGCGCGTCACCGATCTTGACGACCGTGCCGAGGCTGGGGTTGGTGCGGGCCTGTTCGATCTGGATGAGCATGCCGCGGCTGACTCCGGCGCGGGCGGCGAGCGTGTCCAGGGTGAAGCCGCGCTCGGTACGCCAGCGCTTGACGTTGCGCGCCAGGGACTGGGTCAGCAGGTCGAGGTCCGACACATTCCGTCCAATGTGATGGATGACAGAGTTCACTTCACTGAACTACGGTGGGGTGCACCCGATTGTTCACCGAACTGTACTGCGAGGCCTGTCGTGACAGCATTCTTCGCCCTGGCCACCAGTCTCCTGTGGGGCCTGGCCGACTTCGGCGGCGGGCTGCTGACGCGGCGCAACCCGGCCCTCACGGTGGTCGTCGTCTCCCAGACGATCGCGGCGGCCGTGCTCGGCGCGATCGTGGTGGCGACGGGCGGCTGGAGCGAGGCCGGTCCCCGGCTGTGGTTCGCGTTCGCCGCCGGCCTGGTGGGGCCGGTGGCGATGCTCTCCTTCTACAAGGCGCTGGCCCTCGGCCCGATGGGCGTGGTCTCGCCGCTGGCCACGCTGAGCGTCGCGGTCCCCGTCTCCGTCGGGCTCGTGCTCGGCGAGCGGCCCGGGTGGCTGCAGGTCGCGGGCATCGCCGTCGCCGTCGGCGGTGTCGTGCTGGCGGGTGGTCCGCAGCTCAAGGGCGCCCCGGTGCAACGGCGGGCGATCACGCTGACACTGGTCGCCGCGCTGGGGTTCGGCGCCGTCTTCGCGCTGATCGCGGAGGCCTCCACCAGCGTGACGGGCCTGTTCCTGGCGCTCTTCGTGCAGCGCGTGACGAACGTCGCCGTGGGCGGCGCGGCCCTGTACGTCTCCACGCGGCGCGGCGGCGCCGCGCTGCCGGAGACCGGCTTCCCCTGGCGCGCGCTGCCGGCGCTCGCCTTCGTCGGGCTCGCCGACGTCGCGGCGAACGGCACGTACGCGGTGGCGGCGCAGCACGGCCCGGTCACGGTGGCGGCCGTACTCGCCTCCCTCTACCCGGTGGTGACCACGCTGGCCGCCCGGGGCTTCCTCCGCGAGCGGCTCCGCGCGATCCAGGCGGCGGGGGCGGGCCTGGCTCTGGTGGGGACCCTGCTGCTGGCGACCGGGTGACGGTTCGGAGCCGAGGCCCGATCGGAGCCGAGGCCCGAGCTGGGCCGGCCTCCCGTGCGACGGGCCCGGCACAGCGCCACCAGCCGCGCCGGGCCCGGACGTCGGGCACGCGCTGCCGCGTCGGCGAACGCCGGGCTGGTACTGCAACGGTGCTTGCGGTGACTGATGGCCAGGTCAGGGGCTGTGTCCGCGTCTTTTGTAGTGGCTGACGCGGGCCTGGTGTTGTCGTCGTCGGCGCCAGGTCGACCAGTGCAGGATGTGCTCGAACGGCGCTTCCATTTCTGCCGGGCAAGACCGTGGAACAGATCGTGGACAGGATGGTCGATCGCCCACCGGGTGACCACGGTGTCGTGCCGGGTGGTGGCCATGACGTGGAAGACGTCCGCCCGCTCCAGCTCGGACCGCCGGCCCTCGGAGAAGCCGTAGGCGGCATCCGCGGTCACCCATCGAGAAGGGATCTTGTCCGTGATGGCCCGGCGGACCATCGCCTTGGCCATGGCCACCTTGGTCTCGAAGGCGACCTCGTCGTCGATCCCGTACGTCTCTCAGCGGGTCCGCGGACGGGGTTCCGGGGTGGCTTCGGTGAGTTCCGGCTCCAGGCCGTCGCTCACCGGGGCACGGCTCCGTCCGGCGTCGACGCGCCAGGCCTCGAAGGCCCAGGCGGTGAGGGCGACGACGGTCAGGCCCAGCAGCCAGCCGCCCAGGACGTCGCTGAACCAGTGCACGCCGAGGGCAACCCGGGTGAAGCCGGTCCCGAGGACGCAGAGCACGGCGACGCACCAGCCCGCGATGCGCCAGGCCCGCGGCAGCAGGGGTGCCAGGACCAGCATGAAGATGGCGAAGGAGGTCGTCGCCGTCATCGCATGGCCGGACGGGAAGGAGTAGCCCGGGGCGTGCGCCACCGGGTCCTGCAGCACGGGCCTGGCCCGGCCGACCACGGTCTTGACGAGCAGTCCGACGAGCCCGCCGGCCACGGCGGTGACCGCCGCCCAGGCCGCCAGGCGCCAGGCGCGGCGGTACACCAGCCACGCGGTCAGCAGCGCGACGGCCGCGCGCAGCGTCACGGGGTCCCAGATCCGGTCGGAGAGCAGGTGGAGCACGGCCGTCCACTCCCGGTGGCGCATGGCGTACCGGTGCAGGTCCTGTGCGGCGGAGGCGTCCAGGTGCGACAGGGGCCGCCACTGGCCCTCGACCAGGGTCAGGAGCAGTCCGAAGGCGACCGCGGCCACGGCGGCGACGCCGGCGGCGGCCAGCAGCCGCGCGCCGAACCTGCGGTCGGCCTGCCGGCGGCGTTCACGGCGTGCTCGGCGGTCGCGGAGGAGCAGCAGGGCGGTCAGGTCGTGCATGTCAGACTCCGGGATCGGCTTGGATCGGGCCGGGGCGGCGGCCGCGCGCCGCCTCCAGCTGCGCGGCGAAGGCCAGCCCGAGGAAGAGGGCGACGGATGTCAGGGAGGCCCACAGCAGCAGGGACATGAAGGCGCTCAGGGGGCCGTAGACGGTGTCGAACGAGCCGCTGAGGTCCAGGTAGAGGCTGAGCAGCCAGGTCAGTGTCATCCACAGCACCAGGTAGACGGCCGCGCCGAAGGCGAGCCAGGTGTAGCCGGGCTGCTTGCGGCGCGGAGAGCGGCGGAAGATGACGCTGGCGGACAGGAGCGCGAGCAGCAGCCCGACGGGCCAGCGCAGGACGTCCCAGGCGGCCCGGGTGGTGTCGTGCAGGTGGTAGACGTCCACCGCCGCAGAGGCGAGGTCGTCGCCGGCGATCATCACGATGAACCCGAGGCCGAGCGGGAACCCCGCGCCGACGGACATCAGCAGGCCCCGCAGGTACTTGAGGTGGAAGGGGCGGTCGCGTTCGTTGCCGTAGATGCGGTTGGCGCCCCGCTCGATCTGGCACATGGCGGTGGTGACGTTGACGAGGGAGAAGGCGGCGCCGAACCAGAGGGCGAGGGCGGCGCCGTCGCCCGCCGTGCGCCGGCTGCGGTCGAGGGCGTCGTCGACCACGTGGGCGCTGGGGCCCTGGGCGATCCGATGGATGGTCAGTTCGGCCAGTCTGCCGATGTTCTCGGTGTGCAGGGCGGTTGACAGGCCGACGAAGGCGATGGCCAGCGGGATGACGGACAGCACCGTCTGCAGGGCGAGGGCGCGGGAGTGCGTGAAGCCGTCGGCGTAGCGGAAGCGGAGGAACGCGTCCCGCAGCAGGGACCAGCCGCCGTAGCGGCGCAGGGCCGCCCACGCCTCGTCGCCGGACAGCTCCTCCCCGCCCATGTCCCGCGTCTCGGGGACCTTCGTCGCGGTGCCCATCTCACTGCTCCCGCGCCGGCAGCAGCACGGTCAGGGCGCCCGGCCCGACCTCGGCGGTCAGGTGCCGGCCGGCGGTCACCGGATCGCCGTCCAGCTCGCGGGGCAGCTCGGTGTCGAAGGTGAACTCCGCGCGGCGGAAGGTGAAGAACTCCACCGGTGCGCCGCCCTCGCCGCCCTCCCGTGACGCCGTCGTGCCGCCGCGCAGCAGCGTCCACAGCGCGGACAGCCAGCCGCCGATGCCGCGGGGGTCCAGGATCAGCAGGTCCAGCCGTCCGTCGTCGGCCCGGGCGTCGGGCAGCAGGGTCACTCCGCCCTGGACGGTGCCGATGTTGCCGACCAGCACCATGCGGGCCGTGCGGCGCAGGGCGGGCGCGCCGTCGATACGGACGCTCACCCCCGTGCGCGGGGTGCGCAGTTCACGCAGGACGGCGAGCACGTAGGTGGGCCAGCCGAGGACGGCCTTGGCGCGGTCGTTGGCGTTGGCCCGCCGCATCGTCGCGGCGTCGAGGCCGGCGCCGGCCATGGCGGCGAAGTGCGTGGGGGGCAGGCCGTCGCCCTCGATACGGCCGAGGTCGACGCGGTGGGCGGTGCCGAGCAGCGCGGCGTCGAGGGCGTCGGCCGGTGCGAGCGGCAGACCGAGGTTGCGGGCCAGGAGGTTGCCGGTCCCGCAGGGCACCAGGGCGAGCGGTACGTCGGTGCCCGCGAGGGATTCGGCGGCCGCGCGGAGGGTGCCGTCGCCGCCGCAGACCACGACGAGGGTCGCGCCGTCGCGGACCGCGTCGGCCGTCTGACCGCCTCCGGGGTCCTCGGCGGTGGTCTCGACGAACACCGGTGCGGTGTGGCCGTGGTGTTCCAGGACGCGGCGCAGGGCGTCGAGGCCGGCCTCGTCGGTGACCATGGGGTTGAAGATCACGGCGGTGCGGCCGGGGGCCACGGGCCGGGACGGGCCGGCCGTGGGCGTGGACGCGGGCGCGGGGGGAGCGGCGACCGCGCCGTCCGCGAGCAGTGCGCGCCGTGCGATCAGCAGGGACAGGGTTCCGTTGACGAGGCCGCCCATGACGTCGGTGGGGTGGTGCATGCCCCGGTAGAGGCGGGCGAGGCCCACCAGGAGGGGCAGGACGCAGAGCAGGCAGGCCACGACGGTTCGCCACGGGCCGCGCAGCCGGGACAGCGCCAGCAGCGCCAGGCCGCCGTAGATGGCGGTGGCCGCGCCGGTGTGACCGGAAGTGTAACTGGACGTGGGCAGGGAGCCGTCGAGGCGGTGCACCTCGGGGCGGTGGCGGTCGACCGCGAAGGTGATGACCAGGAAGACCAGCGACTGCAGGGATACGGCGACGGCGAGGAACACGGCCTGCCGCCACATCGGCAGCCGCGGTATCAGGATCAGCCCCAGGCAGCTCGCCAGGGTGACGCCGATGACCGTCCCGGTGTTGCCTCCTTGCGAGGCGACGGAGGACAGGGTGGTGAGCGTACCGGTGCGCAGGCGCACGAAGGCCTCGTTCACCCGGTCCTCGGCCGTGAGCGGCCACAGGTGGCGAGCCGGGCCGGTGATCAGCAGCCCGAGGCCCACCATGAGGGTGGTCTGACAGACGGTCAGCGCCGCGATCCACCGCACGGACCAGCCGATGCCGCGCGGCATCGCGGGACGGCTCCGGGCGACGGCTCCGGGTCCTTCGCCAGGTCCGGCGCCTGGCAGTGCGGCGGTGAGCTCGGCTGGTCTCCCCGGCTCGGCGGGTCTCTCCGGCACGGCAGTCGACATCGGGTACCCCTCTTGGCTCAACGCTTGGCGACGCGTTCGCCGGTGGCTGTCCTCCTCCCCCGGCACACCGCCGTATGCCCGCTCTGCCGAGGAGCAGACTCGCGCCGGCGTGTAGCGGGCCTCGGACGACAGGTCGTACTCGGGGAACACCACGGCGGCGCCGACGGCCGGCTCACGCACCGGGCGGTCATGGGTGTGGGCGTTGCCGAACACCCAGCCCGCGCCGTGGATGTGGAGGATCACCGGCAGGGTTCCCCGGGCGCCGGCGGGCCGGACGATGCGGGCCCGGACACTGCCCGTGGGACCGCCGCTCCAGCGGCGTGCTGGTGGGCCCGGACGACAGTGGAGTCGACCGATACGGTCCAGTCGTACTCGTCGACGGCATCCGCTGCCGCGAGGACGGCGGCGAAGATCTTCTCCCACGTGCCGTCGACGGCCCACCTGATCAGCCGCTTGTGAGCGTCTGGACGAGCCGAGCCCCTCGGGGAGGTCCCGCCAGGGCGAGTTGGTGCGGTACTTCCACGCGATGGCCTCGAGCGTGCGGCGGTGGTCGGCCCATCACCGTCCCCGGACCGGAACGGCCGGCAACGGCGGCTCGATCCGGTCCCACATCGCATCAGTGATCACTAACCGGACAGACACATCCGATCAACTGACCACCCGTCAAATGGACCCGCCCTAGTCGAGTCCGGCGAGGCGGGCGCCCCGGCCCTCCGCCGGGCCGGTGAGCCGGGCGGCGCTCTCTTCGTCGAGCTCGCCCGGGCGGGCCGCGCTCTCCTCGTCGAGCTCGGCCAGCCGGGCCACGGTCTCCTCGTCCAGGTCCGACAGGGCGAGCAGCTGCTCGGGGGTGACGCCCTCGGGGATGGGCACCGGGGCCGGTGTCCGCAGCGGCGGCTGCCAGCCCTCGGCCGCGGTCCACCGCCGCACGACCCGGGCGGGCGCGCCCGCCACGACCGCGTGGTCGGGAACCTCGCCGCGGACCACCGCGCCGGCCGCCACCACGACGTTCCGCCCGATCCGCGCCCCCGGCAGGATCACGGCGCCGGTGCCGATCCAGCATCCGGGGCCGATCTCCACCGGTTCCATCCGCGGCCACTGCCTGCCGATGGGCTCGTGGGGATCGTCGTACGAGTGGTTGGTGGAGGTGACGTAGACGTACGGACCGAAGTAGCAGTCGCTGCCGATGGTGACCGTGGTGTCCGCGATGACGTGGCTGCCGCGACCGAGGACGACGCCGTCGCCGACGCGCAGGATCGGGTCCGGGCCGAGGTCGAGGTCCGGCATCAGGCCGGCGGTCAGGGTGACCTGCTCGCCGATGATGCAGTGCGCGCCGAGGTGGATCCAGGGCTCGCCGAAGACCGTGCCGAGCGGGAAGGCGAGCCTGGTACCTGTTCCCATCGCGCCGAAGCGGAAGCGCCCGGGGTGTTCGGCGGTGACGGAACCCGTGCGCTGCACGAAGGCCCAGCCCGCGTGGACGGCGCGCTGCGCGAGGCGGCGCCGCCATGATGAGAACGTGTTCTTGCGCTTGGGCACCCGCTCACCGTACTCAGCGCGGACGGCGCCCAGGGGCCGGACTGCTGTGATCTTCGCCCTACCGGATGACGTACCGTGCGGTACACCCAGGAAGCTTGCGGACGTTGGAGACGAGCATGACGCACAAGGCGCTGATCACGGGCATCGGCGGCAGGGAGCCGCAGGTGGACGGGGAGGCGTTCGTGGCGCCCACGGCCACGGTGATCGGGGACGTGACGCTGCGTGCGGGCGCGAGCGTCTGGTACGGCGCGGTGCTCCGCGGTGACGTGGAGCGCATCGAGGTGGGCGCGAGCAGCAACGTCCAGGACAACTGCACGCTGCACGCCGACCCCGGTTTCCCCGTCAGCGTCGGTGAGCGCGTGTCCATCGGGCACAACGCCGTCGTGCACGGCGCGACGGTCGAGGACGACTGCCTGGTCGGCATGGGCGCCACGGTGCTGAACGGCGCGGTGATCGGCGCCGGCTCGCTGGTGGCCGCGCAGGCGCTGGTGCCGCAGGGCATGCGGGTGCCGCCGGGTTCGCTCGTCGCGGGGGTGCCCGCCAAGGTGCGGCGCGAGCTGGCCGAGGAGGAGCGTCAGGGGATCAGCCTCAACGGCACGATGTACGCGGAGCTGGCACGGCAGCACCGCGACGTGCACGCGTAAGCATTCCCCGCGGGGCACGCCTTCGCTGTTCATGAGGGTCCGTGAAGACCGGCGGCCCTCGCAGGGTGTGCCCCGGGGCCGGCTACTCGCCCGCCGGGACCGGCTCCGGCTCCTCGGCCTCGAGCCGGACGGGGCCGGCCTTCCTCGCCTTGCGCTTGAGGACCAGCATCGAGCCGAGTCCGATGACCACGGCGGCGACCAGGCCCAGCCAGGAGAACTTCTTCAGCCAGGACTCGGCGACCACACCGACGTAGTAGATGACCGCGGTGGTGCCGCCCGCCCAGCAGATCCCGCCGAGGACGTTGGCGATGAGGAACTTCCAGTACGGCATCCGCAGCACGCCCGCGAGCGGGCCGGCGAAGATGCGCAGCAGGGCGACGAAGCGGCCGAAGAACACCGCCCACATGCCCCACTTCTCGAAGGACCGCTCGGCGGTCGCCACGTGCCCCTCGCTGAAGTGCCGGGGGAACCTTCTGCCCAGCCAGGCCAGCAGCGGCCGGCCGCCCCGGCGGCCGATGGCGTACCCGATGGAGTCGCCGATGACCGCGCCGGCGATGGCACACGCGCCCAGGACGACGGGGTTGATGCCCATGTGCTGAGAGGACATCAGCGCCGCGGAGACCAGGATGATCTCGCCCGGCAGCGGGATGCCCAGGCTCTCCAGACCGATGACCAGGCCCACCACGGCGTAGACGGCGACCGCGGGTACCGTGTCGAGCCATTCCTGCACGTGCACCGCCGGTTCCTCCCCGATCGTGGTCAGTGTTCCCGGGGGCGCCCGCTACGGCGGCCCCCAGGAAGCCTACCTGCTCGGCCGGCTGCGGGACTTCCCGCCGACCGCGCGGCTGCTCCCGGTGGAACAGACGCACGGAGGCCGGCGTGCGTTGCCCGGCGCGTCCTTCTACTTCTCCCGTTCACCGGACGACGGCGTGCGGAGCGCGCCCGGGCCGAGGAAGCCGCCGGGCACGTCCCAGGTGATGTCCGGGCCCGGGAGGGCGTGGTCGCCGAGCCGGCCGCCGGCCACCAGCCCGGTCGACAGCAGGGCGAGGGACGTGAGGCCGACGCCCACGGCCACGGCCGTCCGCCGCCCGCGCGGCGGTTCGTCGCGGCCGGCCGGCCCGGTGCGGTCGCCGGCGTCGCGCCGGGGGCGGGTCGGCCCGCCGGTTCCCGGGGCCGTCCGGCGGACGGCGCGGGCCGGGCGGGTGGCGAGGTAGCGGCGGGCGCCCCAGCCGAGTACCGCTTCGGCGAGCAGGACGTCCAGGCCGCCGTCGAAGTGGCCGAGTTGTTCGGTGGCGTGTACGCAGTGGCGGCAGTGGGCGGCGTGCCGCCGCACGTCGCACGGCAGGGCGGCGCCCGGGCGCGGGGAGCCCTGCAGGTGCGGGGTGTAGAGGCGGCACTGCTCGGCCGGGGCGAGGTCGCGGTGGGCGCGCACACAGCCCGCCCGGAACCGCCGCCGCGCCTGCTCCAGCGACGCCGCCGCCGTGGCGGTGTCCATGGCCAGCAGGGCGGCGGGCACCGACAGGGGGTCGGCCTCGACCTCCGAGTGCCACAGCAGGCACTGGAAGGGTTCGGGCAGAGCGTGGAAGGCCCGCTCGGCGAGCCGCCGCCGCTCCGGCGTCGCGCCGCTCACCGCGCGGAGCGCGCGGCCGCCGCCGGGCCTGAGCAGTTCCGGGAGTACGACGCACGCGACGTCGTCGGCGGCCCAGGCGCGGACGGTGTCACGGGCGGCGACGAGCAGCGCCGGGCGCAGGGCGCCGCCGTCCGGCCCGTCCGCCGCGTGCCGCAGCACCCGGTGGAAGGCCTCGGTGGCGACCATCGCCGCGGAACTGCCGTGTCCGGTGAGGCAGATGCCTGCGTAGTCGTACGTGGCGCGCCAGTGCCGGGCGAGCAGCCCGGCCACGGAGCGGTGGCCGCCCTCGTCGCCCCGCAGGCGGGCGACGAGGGTGCGGTCGGACTCCCGGGACGGGGAGTGGGGCGGGCAGGGAGGGTGTGGGGGGTGGGGGAACTGCACTGAGCTGTTTCCTTTCCAAGGCGCAGGACGGCAGGCGATACGCGCGTCCACTGGAAAGCAGGTGCCTGATGGGTGCATACCTGTCGGGAAAGCGAACCTGACCGTCGCCTCTCTCGCAGGAACGCTCACCTTGGCACAGGCCGCTCATGGGAACAAGCGGCCGGAAAGGCTCGGTGGCCGAAAAGGCCCTGAGAGAAGAAGCGTTGACAAGCGACGCCTTCGCTCGCGCCGAAACGGCACGTCAGGCCAGGTCGCCAACCCCCGTGCGACCAGGGCCTGCAGGCGCGGACGGTGGCCGACTCCACCTGTCAACGGGGGGTTCCAGAAAGGGCGGTAGTGATCGGTCCGCGTCACGCCGTCGTGGGGTCGTCCGCATTTCGCGTCCCGCTCTCATCCCCCGTGCGCCTGCGCCGGGCGCGTGATCAGTCGTCACGCACATCGCCGTCCACGCCTGCGGTGCGCAAGGCCCGCACTGCCGGCCGCCGGGCCTCGGCACTTGATGCCGGCCAGGCGTCCATCCGGGGCAGGCCCGACCCCGTGCAGGCCCCGTTCCCCTTTCCGCACCCGGCGCGCCACGACTCCTGAGGGACGTTTTCAGCCGTTGGGCCGCAGAGTCCACACGACGGTCACCTCGCCGGTCACGGCGCCGTCCTCGCGCTGGATCTCCACGGTCACCGGGAACTCCGGGCGCCTGCCCCGGTCGAGTTCGGCGACGACCTCGGCGGCGGGGCGGCCGAGGGTGGCGATGGCCTTGACGGGCCCGAGGGCGATCTTCTTGAACGCGATCTGGGCGGTGACGGGCAGCGGCACCGCCCGCGCGAGCTGGTCGCCGAAGGCGGCGAGGACGATGGCGCCACTGGCGGACTCGGCGAGGGTGAACATCGCGCCGGCGTGCGGCCCGCCGACGTGGTTGCGGTACTCGCTCTGGTCCGGCAGGGCCAGGACGGCCCGCTCCGGGGTCGTCTCCAGGTACTCCAGCTTCAGGGTGCGCACCATCGGCACCGTGGCGGCGAGCAGCTCGCCGATCGACATCTGGTCTGCGTCCATGACCGCATGTTACTCATCAGTAGCTCGACCTGGCCAGAGCCGCGGGAGCGCGGCCCGCCCGGCCCGGGGCCCCCGTTTTCTGGTACGTCCCTGACAAGGGGCGGTGACCCAATCGTGTCCGTGGCGCCACTAGGGTTACTGCCCATGTGGCCAGGACAGCAGCCGCCCGGGGGCGAGCAGAACCCGCAGCACAACCCGTACCAGCAGCCGGGGTACCAGCAGCCGAACCCGTATCAGCAGCCCGGGTACCGGCAGCCCGACCCCTCTGCGCAGCAGCCGCAGTGGCAGGCGCCCACGGCCGCGCAGGGACCGCGGCCGCCGCAGGGCGGAGGCGGCAACCGCACGAAGATCGTCGCGATCGTCGCCGCGGCGGCCGTGGTCGTGACGGCCGGTGTGACCGGGTTCCTGGTCCTCGGCGGGGACGACGACGGGGGGACGGCGGCGAAGGGCGAGGAGAGCCCCTCCGCGTCGGCGTCGGCCCCGGATCCGAGCGGCGCGGCCTCCGGCTCGGACGACAACCCGCGCGGCACGGAGACCGAGAAGCCGACGATCGCCGGCTGGAAGGTCGTCGTGAACCCCAAGTACGGCACCGCCTTCGACGTCCCGGCCGACTGGGCGGTGCAGTCCCCCGGCGTGTTCTCCTTCTTCGAGGACGAGAAGAAGGGGGACGGCTCCCCCTACATAGGCTTCTCCGCGCCTGCCTATCTGAAGGAGGACTACTGCTCCTCCGACGACGACAAGGACGGCTACAAGGAGACCTCGTCGCTGGCGGCCGGCGGCACCAAGGGCGAGGACGGCGCGAAGGACACCGCCGGCATCGCCCGCGGGGACGCCGCCGCGTTCGCCTTCGGCGGCTACACCGACCAGAGCGACGCCGCCAAGAAGTACCTGAAGATCGGCGCGGCCAAGCCGTACACCACGAAGGCCGGGGTCCAGGGCAGCGTGGCGACGTCGTACACGTCGGGGGTGCCGCGGACGCACAAGTGCGACACCGACGGCAAGGCGACGACCTTCGCCTTCAAGAACTCCCAGGGCGACTTCGTCTCGTGGACCTTCTACGGCGCCAAGGGCGTCAAGGACGAAGTACCCGACGCGACGGTCCAGCAGATCCTGAGCACGGTCCGGCTGCACGGCGACCCGACCGGCTGACGCTCCGGCCGCACGGACGTCCGGACGGGCTGTCCGGAACGGCGGGAAGGGACTGCCGGACGGGCTGTGCGGACGTGCCCCCGGACGGGCCGCGCAGATCAGCCGCGCAGATCAGCCGTGCAGATTCGTCGCCCGGAACGGGACGCGCGGAACGTTGCCCCGGACGGGGCGGGCCGTGCGGGAGTGCCGTCCGGGCGGGCCGCATTCCGCCGCGCCGCCGCGGACACGCGCGGCCGGGGACCCGGTTCAGCCGATGCCGAACGCGCCGCCGGGGGGCTCGGGCGAGGGGACGGCGTCCTCGTCCCGGACGGGCTCGGCCCCGCCGATGAAGTCCCGCACCGCGGCGCCGTGTTCGACGCGGGCGGGGAAGGCGTCGGAGGCGGTGAGCCGGGCGAGGCCGGCCGTGTCGACGGGGTGGTGCGAGGCGAGCAGGACGGCGTTGCCGAAGCGGCGGCCGCGCAGCACGGCCGGTTCGGCGATCAGCGCCAGCTCCTCGAACAGCGCCGCGAAGGTGGCGAGTTGGGAGCGCAGGAAGGCGAAGGGCGCGCCGTCGGCCAGGTTGGCGAGGTAGACGCCGTCCGCTCGCAGGACGCGCTCCGCCTCCCGCGCGTATCCGAGCGACGTCAGGTGCGCCGGGACCCGGGAGCCGCCGAAGACGTCGGCGATGAGCACGTCCGCGGAGTCGTCCGGGGCGGCTTCCAGCCAGGCGCGGGCGTCAGCGGCGTGGAGGGTGATGTCGGCGTCGCCCGGCAGCGGGAGGTGGGTGACGACCAGCTCCAGCAGCGCCCGGTCTGCCTCCACGACGTCCTGCCGGGAGCCGGGCCGGGTCGCGGCGACGTACCGCGGCAGGGTCAGCGCACCGCCGCCGAGGTGCAGCACGTCCAGCGGGCGGCCCGGCTCGGCGACGGTGTCCAGGGCGTGCCCCAGCCGCTGCGCGTACTCGAACTCCAGGTGCGTGGGCGCCTCCAGGTCGACGTAGGACTGCGGTGCCCCGTCGACGGTCAGCAGCCACGCCTGCTCGTGGTCGACGTCGGGCATCAGCTTGGCGGTCCCGTGGTCGACGGCGCGCATCACGGGCAGGGGCTCGGTCACGGCTCCATTCTGCCGGTGGGACCGCGACCGTCCGGACGGTGGGCCGCGACCGTCCGGACTGCGGGCCCGAACCGTTCGGACCACCGGTCGGATCCGGCCCGACCGCGCGCCGAAACCGACCGGACCGCGCGCCGAAACCGGCCGGACGTCGAGGCCTCCTGCGCCGAGCCGTCGGCCGTGGTCGGCGAAGATCTTCTGCGGGCTGCGGGCTGCGGGCTGCGGGCTGCAATACGAGCGGGACGACGGGCCGAATCGGTCCGGACCGCGGACCGTACCGGATCGCACCCGCGCCCACGGCTCGCCCACACCCACGGATTGCCCGCACCCGCGGACCGGGACCCGAGTGCGGGCGGGGAACCGGCGCCGGGCGGCTCCCCGGGACCCCCGGCAGAGGAGCGGGCCCCGGGCCGGCCGGCCCTCCCGCAGGAGTGCCCGAAGACAAAGGGCGGGCGGCCCGTCCTCCCGCGACGGATCACGGGAGGACAGGCCGCGCCCGGCCCGGCTGCCCCGGGCCGGCCTCAGCCGACCGAGGTCACCGTCCCCGCGCCGACCGTGCGTCCGCCCTCGCGGATCGCGAACCCGAGTCCCGGCTCCAGCGGGACCTCGCGGCCCAGCTCCACCGTCATGGTGACGGTGTCACCGGGCCGGGCGACGGCCGTCTCCCCCAGGTCGACGTCGCCGACCACGTCCGCGGTGCGGAGGTAGAACTGCGGCCGGTAGCCGGTCGCCACCGGCGTGGTCCGGCCGCCCTCGCGCGCCGACAGGACGTACACCCGCGCCATGAAGCGCCGGCCCGGCGTCAGGCTGCCGGGCGCCGCGACGACGTGCCCGCGGCGGACCGCGTCGCGCGGCACGCCCCGCAGCAGAAGGGCCACGTTGTCACCGGCCTGCGCCTCCTCCATGGGCTTGCCGAAGGTCTCCAGGCCGGTGACCACCGTCTCCACGTCCGCGCCGAGGACCTCGACGCGGTCGCCGACGCGGATCGTGCCGCGCTCGACGGCGCCGGTGACGACCGTGCCGCGGCCGGTGATCGTGAGCACGTTCTCCACCGGCAGCAGGAACGGCGCGTCCAGGTACCGCTCGGGCATGGGCACGTAGGTGTCCACCGCGTCGAGCAGCGCCTCGATCGCCGCCGTCCAGCGCGGGTCGCCCTCCAGGGCCCTCAGGCCCGAGACCCGGACGACGGGTACCGCGTCGCCGCCGTAGCCGTGCTGGGTGAGCAGGTCCCGCACCTCCAGCTCGACGAGGTCGGTCAGCTCCTCGTCGCCCGCGTCGGCCTTGTTGAGGGCGACGACGATGTGGTCGACGCCCACCTGCCGGGCGAGCAGCACGTGCTCGGCGGTCTGCGGCATGATCCCGTCGAGCGCGGAGACGACGAGGATCGCCCCGTCCAGCTGCGCGGCGCCGGTGACCATGTTCTTGACGTAGTCGGCGTGGCCGGGCATGTCGACGTGCGCGTAGTGCCGGGTGTCGGTCTCGTACTCGACGTGGGCGATGTTGATGGTGATGCCGCGCGCGGCCTCCTCCGGGGCCCGGTCGATGCGGTCGAACGGGACGAAGGTGCCGGTGCCTCGTTCGGCGAGCACCTTGGTGATGGCGGCGGTCAGGGTGGTCTTGCCGTGGTCGACGTGGCCCATCGTGCCGATGTTGAGGTGCGGCTTGGTGCGCACGTACGCCGTCTTGGGCATGGCTGTACCTCGAAGCCTTCCACTGGTGTGGTGTGAGGCCCCGGCGCGGTGTCGGGCACACGCGGCCGGGACGGGACCCCGGGAACCGCCGACCCTCCCCCTGCGGGGTCCGCCGGACGATCCGGGGAGGGTCAGCTTCGGGCGCCGTCGACTGCGGCGACGAGGACGGGGACGGCAGCCTTCGGAGCATCCGCGGAGGCGGATGCTGCGAGGAGGAAGGCGTGCCGGAACATGGGGTCGATCCTGTCCGACTGCCGGGTTTCCGTCGAATGGTTTTCCGGACCGGACCACCCGGACCGGACCGCCGTGAGCCGTCCGGCAGGCACCACCGCCGGCTGCGCGCCGGCGCCGGCAGGGGGTCGATGCCGCCCGGACGCCGGCGCCGTCCGCGGGTCGACGCCGCCCGGGCGCCCGGTGCCGGCCGCGTGACCACGTGGCCGGTCCGCCGCACCGCGGGGTCCGGACGCGACGGCAGCCACCGCGCGGCGGACCGGGGGCCGGGGGGCCGGGGCCCTACTCCCCGACGTGCTTGAGCGCCTCGCGGGGGAACGGGGCCGCGTCCTTCATGTACGCCCGCATGCCCGCGGCCCCTCGCGATCGGCCGCGGCGGCGTACTCGGTGGTCAGCCGCGCGACGAGGGTGTCGGCGAGCGCGCTGCGCGGCCTCCCGGCGCCCGCTCCTGCGGCGGTCATGAGACGCACCATACGGCGCTCACACACCTGTGTCGGTTAGTGTCGCCGGATGCTCGATGCCACCACCCGCTCTGGGGGCACCGCCACGGCCTCTCCCCGGGCCGCCGCCACGGAGCTCGCCGTCGCCGTCCCCGCGGCGGGGCCACCGCTCCTGCCCGCACGCCCGGCGCCCGTCAGGTCACGTCCGCCGTCCGTCCCGCCCGCCGCACCGGCGGGCCGGCGCGCCCGCTGCACGAGAGTCGTGTCGTCGCCGTGGGCACGGTTGTCCCTGCTGCTCGTCCTGCTGGCCGGGGCCGGCACCACGGTGCTGCTCCTCCACCCGCAGCGACTGCTGGCGGACGGCTGGCCGCCGCAGTTCGCCGGGCCCGCGGCGGCCGTGGTGTTCGCGGTGGCCTACGGCCTGTGCACCGTGGCGTTCGTACCGCGTCCGCTGCTGAACCTCGCTGCGGGCGCGCTCTTCGGCTCCGCGCTCGGGCTCGCGACGGCACTGGCCGGCACGGTCCTCGGCGCCGGCCTCGCCTTCGGCCTCGGCCGGGTCCTCGGCCAGGACGCGTTGCGGCCGCTGCTGCGGGGCCGCTGGCTGACGGCGGCGGACGGGCAGCTCAGCCGGCACGGCTTCCGTTCGATGCTGGCGGCGCGGCTGTTCCCGGGGGTGCCGTTCTGGGCTGCGAACTACTGCGCCGCCGTCTCCCGCATGGGCTGGCCGGCGTTCGTGCTCGCGACCGCGCTCGGTTCCGTTCCGAACACCGCGGCGTACGTCGTCGCCGGCGCCCGGGCGTCGTCGCCGACCTCGCCGGCCTTCCTGATCGCGGTGGCCTGCATCGCCGCTCCCGCCGTGGCGGGCGCGGTCGTCGCCTGGCGCAAGCGCCACCACCTGCGCCGGGGTTGAGACCCCACCGCCCCGCCGCGCCCGCACGGGGCCGGCACGGTCGCCACCACGCCACGGCGGCACCACGGGGCCCGGGCGGCACCACCACGCCGCACACCGCACGCCGCTTCGGGTCAGGGCGCCGCAGTAGAGGCACCGCGACGCGGAGGCAGCGCACCATCACCACCGCCACTACCGCTGCACCGCCTCCAGGATCATCGCGTTCGCGAGTCCGCCCGCCTCGCACATCGTCTGCAGGCCGTAGCGGGCGCCGCGTTCGCGCATGGCGTGGACCAGCGTGGTGGTCAGACGGGTGCCGCTGGCGCCCAGCGGGTGGCCGAGCGCGATCGCCCCGCCGTGCACGTTGACCTTGGCCAGGTCGGCGCCGGTCTCCTGCTGCCAGGCCAGGACCACACTGGCGAAGGCCTCGTTGACCTCGAACAGGTCGATGTCGTCGAGGGTCAGTGAGGCGCGGCGCAGCACCTTCTCGGTGGCGGGGACGACGCCGGTGAGCATCAGCAGCGGGTCCGAGCCGGTGACCGCGAAGCTGTGCAGGCGGGCCAGCGGGCGCAGGCCGAGGCGGGCCGCGGTGTCGCCGGACGTGATGAGCACGGCCGACGCGCCGTCGTTGACGGGGCTGGCGTTGCCCGCGGTGACGTTCCACTCGATCTGCGGGAACCGCTCGGCGAAGGCCGGGTCGTAGTAGGCCGGCTTCAGGCCGGCGAGGATCCCGGGGGTGCTGTCCGGCCGGACGCACTCGTCCCGCACGACGCCTTCCAGCGGCGCGACCTCGGCGTCGAAGCAACCGGCGTCCCAGGCGGCCGCCGCCTTGCGGTGCGAGGCGACGGCGAAGGCGTCCATCCGCTCGCGGCCGAGGGACCACTGGGCGGCGATCAGCTCGGCGCTGATGCCCTGCGGTACGAGACCGCCGGGGTGGCGTGCGGCGACGCCGGGGCCGAACGGGTCGGCGCCGGCGGGCACGTTGGACCACATGGGCACGCGGCTCATCGACTCGACACCGCAGGCGACGACGACGTCGTACGCGCCGGCCATCACCCCCTGGGCCGCGAAGTGCACGGCCTGCTGGGAGGAGCCGCACTGCCGGTCGACGGTCGTGGCGGGCACGGACTCGGGCAGGCCCGCGGAGAGCACGGCGTAGCGCGTGGTGTTCATGGCCTGTTCGCCCACCTGGTCCACGGTGCCGCCGATGACGTCGTCGATCAGGACCGGGTCGACACCGGAGCGCTCGACGAGGGTGCGCAGGGTGTGGGCGAGGAGTTCGACGGGGTGGACGTGCGCGAGGGCGCCGTTCGGCTTGCCCCTCCCGACGGGGGTGCGTACGGCTTCGACGATCACTGCGTCACGCATGCTGCGGGCCTCCTTGGCCGCCGGACGGCAATCGGTGGCCGCCGATCAGTGACGGGTGCTGGGGTGACTGACGACCGGCCACCGGCGATTACCGATGAGTAGGAAATCCGGACTCACCATAGCGCGAAGAGTTGGAAAATCAAACCCTCACCTAGACTGGTGGCCATGGCCGCCACGAAGGATCCGCGTCCCTGTTCGATCGCCGACACGCTGGCGCTCGTCGGCGAGAAGTACTCCCTGCTCGTCCTGCGCGAGGCGTGCCTGGGCAACGGCCGGTTCGACCAGCTGGTACGCAACATCGGCGCCCCCCGCGACATCCTGGCCACCCGGCTGCGCCGCCTCGTCGACGCCGGGATCCTGACCAAACGGGCCTACAGCGAGCGTCCGCAGCGCTTCGAGTACCGGCCCACCCGGGCCGGTCTGGAGCTGGAACCGGTGCTGATGACACTGATGGCCTGGGGCGACCGCCATCTGCACGGGGACGGCGACCGGCCCATGGTGATCGAGCACAGCTGCGGCAGCGCGCTGACGCCCGTCGTCACCTGCGCCGCCTGCGGCGAGCCCGTCCGCCACGACGACCTGACGGCCCACCCGCAGGCGCCGGGCTGGACGGTGACGGGCCCGACCGCGGCCTGAACGGGCGGGCCGGACTGCCCGGAAGCGCCCGCGCGGGGTCCGTCCGCCCCGGACCCTGCCCCCGGCGGCGTTGGCGGCCGGCCCGCCCGCCCGCTGCCGCCGGCCGCCGGGACAAGCCCCTGTGGCAGCTCGGTCGCAGCGGGACGCTACGCTGCCCCTCAACACCCCGATCACCGCACGTTGCGGCTCGGTGTGTCCATCGCCCTTTTCCCGATCGGCACTTGGACTCCGTACCTCCATGTCTTGGTTCGAATCACTCATCCTCGGACTCGTCCAGGGGCTGACCGAGTTCCTCCCCGTCTCCTCCAGCGCCCATCTGCGCCTGACGGCGGCCTTCTCCGGCTGGGAGGACCCGGGCGCGGCCTTCACGGCGATCACCCAGATCGGCACGGAGGCGGCGGTGCTGATCTACTTCCGCAAGGACATCGGCCGGATCCTGTCCGCCTGGTTCCGCTCACTGTCCGACAAGGCGATGCGCCGGGACCACGACGCGCAGATGGGCTGGCTGGTGATCGTCGGCTCCATACCCATCGGCGTGCTGGGGCTGACGCTCAAGGACCAGATCGAGGGGCCGTTCCGCGACCTGCGGGTCACGGCGACCATGCTGATCGTCGTCGGCGTGGTCATCGGCATAGCCGACCGGCTCGCGGCACGCGACGAGACCGGCGGCCGGCACCGGGCGCCCAAGCAGCGCAAGAGCCTCACGGACCTGGGCGTCAAGGACGGCCTGATCTACGGCTGTTGCCAGGCGATGGCCCTCGTCCCCGGCGTCTCGCGCTCCGGCGCCACCATCAGCGGCGGACTGTTCATGGGCTACCGCCGCGAGGCCGCGGCCCGTTACTCCTTCCTCCTCGCCATCCCCGCGGTTCTCGCGTCCGGCACCTTCGAGCTCAAGGACGCGCTGGAGAGCGACCATGTGACGTGGGGGCCCACGATCCTCGCCACGCTGATCGCCTTCGCGTCGGGCTACGCGGTCATCGCGTGGTTCATGAAGTACATCTCGACCAAGAGCTTCATGCCGTTCGTGTGGTACCGCGTGGCCCTCGGCATCGTCATCATCGTGCTGGTGACGGCCGGCGTACTGAGCCCGCACGCGGCCGAGTCGGCGGAATGACGGAGCGGGAGGGCGGCGGGACCGCGGCCCCGCGGCGGGGCCGTCCGCAGCCGGAACGCCCGGTTCGTGACCGACCCCCTACGGGCCGCGTAGCCGTCCGGTAGCGCAGTGTCAGTGCTTGCCCCTAGGCTGGGGCCATGTCCCCCGATTCAGTGGCCCCTGGTTCCGTGCGGTCCGCTGCCGAGTTGAACGAGCGGATCCGCTCCCTCTGGCTCCGCGCCGGCGGGTCCCTGTCGCCCCAGGAACGCGCGGAGTACGAACTGCTGGTCGTCGAGTGGGCCGCGGCCATGCGGGGCCGGGTCGTCGAGGCGGCGTGACCCCTGCCCGGCGCCGCCCCTCCGGCCGCGCCGCCTCCCGCACCCCCGGCCGTGCGCCTTCGACCGCGCCCCTCCCGCACTTCGAGCCGTGCCCCTTCCTCACCCGCCTCCCGCGATCCGCAGCACGGCTCCCGTCGTGTAGGAGGCGGCCGGCGACATCAGCCACGCGACAGCCGAGGCGACCTCGTCGGCCCGGCCCGCGCGGCGCAGCGGGATCGCCCCGGCGGCCCGCCCCAGCCGCTGCGCTTCGCCCATCGTCCGGTGGCTCCCGGTGTCGATCAGGCCGGGCGCGACCACGTTGACGCGGATGCCGTCCGGGCCCAGTTCCTTGGCCAGGCCGACCGTCAGCGCGTCGACGGCCGCCTCGGTCGCGGCGTAGTGCACGTACTCGCCGGGGCTGCCGAGCGTGGCGGCGGCCGACGACACGTTCACGATGACGCCGCTGCGCCGCGGGGTCATCAGCTGCGCCGCGCGCCGCGCGCACAGCAGCGTGCCGAACAGGTTGACGTCGACGACGCGCCGCAGGTCGGCGGTGTCCGCGACGGCCAGGGGACCCGGGATCCCGGTCACCCCGGCACTGTTGACCAGCCCTGTCACCGGCCCGAGCCGTTCCTCCGCCGTCGCGAAGAGCCGCTCGACGTCCGCCTCGAGCGACGTGTCCGCCCGTACGGTGACACTGCGGGCCCCGGCCGCGCTCACGTCGTCCGCGACCGCCTCGGCGGCCCGGGCGTCCTGGACGTACCCCACCACCACGTCCTGCCCGTCGGCCGCGAGCCGCCGGCAGATCGCCGCGCCGATGCCTCCGCTGCCACCGGTGACCACCGTGACGAGACGTTTCATGAGGGCCCCCACTCGATCGACGGCGACACGACCCCTGCGATCACCCTAGGCCCCTCCCGGTCCGCGCGCGCCGCGGAAGGACCGGGGCGGCCGGAGCGGCCGCTCAGGCCCGCAGGTGGGCCGGCACCTCGTCGTCGAGGAGGTAGGGCGGCTCCTCGGGCAGCAGCGCGGCCGCCTGCCCGAGGTCGCCCGTCCGGACCAGCGAGTGGATCCGCGCCGCCAGCGGTGTGACGTCCCGGATCCCGACGATCCACTCGTCCGCGTAACGGGCCGCCGCCTCGCCGGTCAGGCCGAGCTGCAGGGACCGGTGCGGCAGCGGGCGCAGGCGCAGATCGCGCTCGGGGTCCCACTGGACGCGCGCGGGCGCCTCACGGACCTGCCGCCGCCAGGCGGCCCTGTCCCCGTGCAGCGCGGGCACGTGGTGCGACAGGCACGCGTTGCGCAGCGCCCACAGGAAGCCGTCCCGGGTGATCTCGACGGCGAGGACGGTCTCCTGGTCCGGCTTCGTGCCCCAGCCGCAGCGGTACATCATCCACAGGAACGACGGCTTGATCCACGTCATACGGTCGCGCTTCCACGACGGCGGGAAGCGTCCGGTGCGGGCCGCGGCGCGGCCGATGCCGGGGCCGTAGGCCTGGTAGACGGTGACCGTGCGCTCCGTGTGCCGGGCGCGCACCCGGAATCTCGGCTCCTGGCCGGCGTACTGATCGTCATACTCTTCGTTCACGGCAACCAGGGTCGGCCCGCCCGCCCCCGGCCGGCCACCGAATAACCGAGCCGCGACCGGCCCGTTCCGGCCCCGGACACGTAGCCGGGAGCGGTCCGTCGCGAAAAGGGGCCGCTCTTCGGGAGGCCTCGGCCGGGCTTCCCGGCAGGAGATCGGCCCCTGCACGCACAGGGGAACCACCACTGGGTAGGAAGGCCTCGTATGAAGACGTTCGGCCACTGGCTCTCCTCCCCCTGGCGGCGCTCGTTCCTCGCCGCGCTCGCCGGCGCCCTGCCCATGGTCACCTTCCCCGGCCCGTCGCTGTGGTGGTTCGCCTACGTCGCCCTGGTGCCCTGGCTGCTGCTCGTCCGCTCGGCACCCACCGGGAAGCGGGCGGCGTACGACGGCTGGCTCGGCGGGTTCGGTTTCATGCTGGCCGTGCACCACTGGTTGCTGCCGAGCCTGCACGTCTTCACCTTCGTCATCGCCGCCCTCCTCGGCGCACTGTGGGCCCCCTGGGGCGTGCTGGTCCGCCGCTTCCTGGCCGGAGCCCCCTCGCCGGGGCGGAGCGCGGCCGCCCTCGTCGTGCTGCCGTCGGGCTGGCTGGCCGTGGAACTCGTGCGCTCCTGGCAGGGGCTCGGCGGCCCGTGGGGCATGCTCGGTGCCGGCCAGTGGCAGGTGGGGCCGGCGCTGCGCCTGGCCTCCGTGGGCGGGGTGTGGCTGCTCAGCTTCCTGGTGGTGGCCCTCAACGTCGCCGTCGTCCTCCTCGTCACGGTCCGCGCGGCCCGGGCCGCGGCGGTGGCCGGCCTGCTCGCCGTGGCGGTCGTGGCCTCCGCGGCCTGGGTGTGGTCGCCGCGGCCGCACCTCGACGGCCGGGTCCGCATCGCCGTCGTCCAGCCGGGAGTCGTCGACGGCGCCCGCAGCGCGGAACGGCGGTTCGCCCTGGAGGAACGGCTGACCCACCGCCTGGCCGGACAGCGGGTCGACCTGGTCGTCTGGGGCGAGAGCAGCGTCGGCTTCGACCTCGCCGACCGGCCCGACCTGGCACGCCGGCTCACCGCGCTCTCCCGGGAGACCGGGGCTGACCTCCTGGTCAACGTCGACGCACGGCGGTCGGACCGGCCGGGCATCTACAAGAGCTCCGTGCTCGTCGGTCCGGACGGCCCGACCGGCGACCGCTACGACAAGATGCGGCTCGTGCCGTTCGGCGAGTACATACCGGCGCGCTCCGTGCTCGGCTGGGCGACCTCCGTCGGCAAGGCCGCGGGCGAGGACCGCCGGCAGGGCACCCGTCAGGTGGTGATGGACGCCGGGCACGGAGTGCGGGTGGGCCCGATGGTGTGCTTCGAGTCGGCGTTCCCCGACATGAGCCGCCACCTGGCCCGGGACGGCGCCCGGGTGCTGCTCGCGCAGTCCTCGACGTCGACGTTCCAGCACAGCTGGGCGCCGGCGCAGCACGCCTCCCTCGCCGCGCTGCGCGCCGCGGAGACCGGACGTCCCATGGTGCACGCGACGCTGACCGGGGTGTCCGCGGTCTACGGCCCGGGCGGGGAGCGCGTCGGCCCCTGGCTCGGCACCCGGGCCAGTACGGCCCAGGTGTTCGACGTGCCGCTGGCGGCCGGCACCACGCCGTACGTGCGCTTCGGCGACTGGCCGGTGTACGGGGCGCTGCTCGTGCTGGCGGCCGGGTCCGCCACGGGTGGTGTGCGGACGGTCAGGCTGCGCCGGAGGACTCCAGAACCGCACGTACGACCCGCTCGCACAGTTCGTGGGTCTCCAGCGCGTCCCGGGCGCTGAGCGTCTTCCCGGCCCGTACCGTGTCGAGGAAGGACAGCACGGCCTGCTCGATGCCGCGCTGCCGGGCCACGGGCACCCAGTCGCCGCGCCGCCGCACGGTCGGCTGTCCCTTGTGGTCGATCGTCTCGGCGAGATTGAGCACCTGACGCTTGGTGTCCCGCCCGGAGACCTCGAGGATCTCCTCCACGGAGCCGCTGAGCCGGTTCATCACGCCGAGCGCGGTGAACCCGTCCCCGGCGAGCTGCAGGACGACGTGGTGCAGCAGGCCGTCCCGCACCCGGCCGTGGACGGTCACGTCGTCGACGGGCCCCGGCACGAGGAACCGGAGCGTGTCCACGACGTGGACGAAGTCGTCGAGGATCATCGTCCGGGGCGCTTCCGGCAGCCCGACGCGGTTCTTCTGCATGACGATCAGCTCGCGCGGGTGCTCGGCGCACTGCGCGTAGCCGGGGGCGTGGCGCCGGTTGAAACCGACCGCCAGGGACACTCCCCTGTCCTCGGCCAGGGCCACCAGCCGCTCGGAGTCGGCCAGTTCGTAGGCGAGCGGCTTGTCGACGTACGTCGGCACGCCCGCTTCGAGCAGCCGGGCGACGATCTCCGGGTGGACGGCGGTCGGCGCGTGCACGAAGGCGGCGTCCAGGTCCGCGCCGAGGAGCGCGTCCAGCGTGGCGTGGCGGCGACCGGCCGGCAGGTGCAGGCCGTCGGCGATCCGGTGGAGCGTCGCGGGGGTTCTGGTCTGCAGGTGGAGTTCGACGTCCGGCTGCACGCCGAGCACCGGCAGGTACGCCTTCTGCGCGATGTCGCCGAGTCCGATGCAGCCGACCTTCACGTGCGCTCCCTCAGTTGCCTCCGCCGTGCCTGGACCGCAGCTTACGGCGCCGGCGGCGTCCGCCGGCCGGCGATGCCCCCGAAGGCCCGCGGCGGAGCCCGGACGGTGTGCTCACGGACGAAAAGGCGTGGCGTGGCGGAGTGCGGTGGGCAAGGATCGGGGCATGACGACGCAGCGCCGCGAGCCCGCTCTGGACGCCGACGAACGCACCATGCTGGAGGGCTGGTTGGACTACCACCGGCAGACCCTGGCGTGGAAGTGCGAGGACCTGACCGACGAACAGCTGCGGACCGCCTCCGTGGAGCCCTCCGAGCTGACCCTCATGGGGCTGGTGCGGCACATGGCCGAGGTCGAGCGGGGCTGGTTCCGCACCGTGCTCGCGGGCGAGGACGCGGGACCGATCTACTGCACGGAGGAGGACCGGGACGGCGATTTCCACCCGACCGGGGAGGACACCTGGGCGGAGGCGTACGCCACCTGGCAGGCCGAGATCGACGCCGCCCGGCGCAACGCGGCCCGGTTCGCCCTGGACGACCTCTCCAAGGGGCGGAGCAGGTCCACCGACGAGCCGTTCAGCCTGCGCTGGATCTACACCCACATGATCGAGGAGTACGCACGCCACAACGGCCACGCCGACCTCCTCCGGGAGCGCATCGACGGAGCGACGGGCGACTGAGGGACGGGCGGCTGAGGGACGGGCGGCTGGGGGACGCCCGGACATCGCCCGGCCGCCGTTCGCCCGGGGGCGGCTGTCGTGCTGTTCGCAGGCCGACGCCCGTCTCCACGGCGTCAGCCCCACGACTCTCTTCGCCTTCCAACGGGCACACCTGTCACCCGTGCGAGGGCTTACCCGCCCGTCCACCGGACCGCGGCCGCCCCGAGCGAGCAGAGTATGCCGCGTGCATCGAACGACGACCGCCGCAACGCTCCTGGTCACCGTGGCCGTCTCGGCCCTCACCGGCTGCGTCGAGATCCACCGGCCGCCCGCTGCCGGTTCCCCGGCCGCGCACACCCGGCCCGCCGAGCCACGCCCCGACGGCAGCGCCCGGCCGCGCGACGCGCAGGCCCCGGCCCAGGAGGCGCTGGAGCACGTCGGTCCCCGCCGCCCCCCTGAGGAGACCGCGCGTGATCGCCCCACAGCGGCTGCCGAGGAGGCCGAGGACCGCCGCCGGCCGTCGTCGGCGCACTCCCCCGCCCGGCAACGGCCGCGACCGGCGCCCCGTCCGCCGCGACGGGTCCGGCCGCCCCGCGCCGGGGTCCCCGCCGCTCCCCCGGCGGCCCCGAAGAACCTGGACGTCTGCGCGCTCGGCCGGGAGTTCGGCCACTGGCCGGCGGACAGCCCCCAGGCGAGGATCTGCCGGCAGGCGTACGGGCGGTGATGGTGGCCTTCGGACGGTGATGGGGCACTCGGCCGGTGATACGGGCACTCGGCCGGTGATACGGGCACTCGGCCGGTGCTGGTGGCCTTCGGCCGTTGATCGGGTCCTTCGGCCGGCGATGGGAGGCACTCGGCCGGTGATCGGGTCCTTCGGCCGGCGATGGGAGGCACTCGGCCGGTGATCGGGTCCTTCGGGCGGGGATGGTGGCCTTCGGACGGTGATCGGGCAGGCCCACGGTCACCGGGCCTCGGGCAGCCGGCCCCTCCCGGCGCGGGCAGGCCGCCTGTCCTTCCGCCGGCGGGCGCACGCCTTCCGGGCCGCGCGGCAGGCCCAACGCCCACGCGCGCCGAGGCCACCGGCCGGCCCGCGTCAGTCCCCGAGTCGCAGCCCGAGCCGGTGGATCGCCGCGCGCACCCCGTCGCCGTAGTCGTCGTCACCGAGGGCGTCGGCCGCGCCGCGGGCGCGCCGCAGATGGGTGCGGGCGGCCTCCGAGCGGCCGAGTTTCACGTAGTCGGCGGCGAGGTTGAGGTGGAGGGACGGATACAGGGCGCGGGCCGCGAGCGTGCCCCGACGCTCGGCGAGCCGGTCGTCCGTGAGCTCCTCGGCGGCCGACAGCGCCCTGAGGTCCCAGGCCAGTTCGTCCGCGGGGTCGTCCTGGGTGTCGGCCATGTAGTGGGCCAGGGTGCAGCGGTGCAGCGGGTCGCCCCGCTCACCGATCTCCGTCCACAGCTCCAGGAAGCGGATCCGGGCCTCCTCCCGGTCCCCCGCATGGTGCAGCATGACGCCCTGTCCGATCCGCGTCATCACGGCTTCCGGCGCTGTCTGTTCCTGTCGCTCCGCCACCACGTCCTCCAGCCCTGACCCCGGCCCCACTCCCCCAGACGCTAGCCGCCCGCACCGCCGATCCCGGTCAGGCGGCCCCGAACGCACCGGCCGGACCCTTCCCCGGACGGGCCGGCCCGCCAGGCCGGACGCCCGCACCGGCCGCACCCACGCGCCGGGGTCCCGGCCGGCCCGCACGGGCCTCACCCGGATACCTCGCCGGCCCGGAACCACGCGCCGGACACCGGTCGCCCAGTCAGCCGAGCCGCCCGCGCCGCCGGCCCGCCCCGCCGTACCCGGCGGACCGGGGACGGCAGGTGTCCGCCGTGTCAGCCCAGGTTCGGGATCGTCCAGTCGATCGGCTCGTGTCCCTGCTGGGCCACCGCCTCGTTGATCCGGGTGAACGGGCGCGAGCCGAAGAACTTCTTCGCCGACAGCGGGGAGGGGTGCGCGCCCTTGACCACCACGTGGCGGGTCTCGTCGATCAGCGGCAGCTTCTTCTGCGCGTAGTTGCCCCAGAGCACGAAGACCGCCGGGTCGGGCCGGCCGGCGACGGCCCGTATCACCGCGTCGGTGAACTTCTCCCAGCCGCGCCCCTTGTGCGAGTTGGCCTCGCCCCCGCGCACCGTGAGCACCGCGTTGAGCAGGAGCACGCCCTGCCGGGCCCACGGCATGAGGTAGCCGTTGTCCGGGATGGGCGTGCCCAGCTCCTCGTGCATCTCCTTGTAGATGTTGCGCAGCGACGGCGGGATGCGCACGCCCGGGCGGACCGAGAAGCACAGACCGTGGCCCTGGCCCGCGCCGTGGTAGGGGTCCTGCCCGAGGATCATCACCTTGACCTGGTCGTACGGCGTGGCGTCCAGCGCCGCGAAGACCTCCTCGCGCGGCGGGTAGACGGGACCCTTCGCCCGCTCCTCCTCGACGAACTCGGTCAGCTCCTTGAAGTAGGGCTGCTGCAGCTCGTCACCCAGAACCCCGCGCCAGGACTCGGGCAGCATGGCGATGTCGGTCACGTCAACGTCCTTACGATGTGCGGTCGTCTTCCAGGCCTCAGAACCTACCGGCGACCACTGACAACGCACGCCCGCTCCGGGAAACCGGCGGTCTACCAGCTGGTCTTCCGGGACAGCTCCCACATCATCATGATCGTCGACGGGTCGAGCGCGCGCTCACCGCCGGAGATGTCGACGTTGGCGGCCACGTACTGCTTGCCCTGCCACAGCGGCAGCAGCCGCGCGTCGTCGACGAGGACCTGCTGCGCCCGCTCGAACTCCTTCACCACGCTGGCGCGGTCGCTCTCGCCGCGCGACTTGGGCAGCAGGTCCTTGGTGATCTCGGGCGCCGGGTAGGGCGTGCCGAGTGCGTTCTGCTGGCCGACGAACGGCGCGATGAAGTTGTCCGGGTCGGGGAAGTCCGGGAACCAGCCGCGCCCGAACACCGGGTACTCGCCCTTCTGGTAGCCCGTGACGTACGTCTTCCAGGGCCGGCTCTTCAGGGTGATCTTGAACAGTCCCGACCCCTCGAGCTGGCTCTTGAGCTCCTGGAACTGCCTGGCGGTCTCCGAGCCGTAGCGGTCGGTGGTGTACCAGAGGGTGAGCGGGACCGGCTGGGTGATGCCGGCTCCGGTGAGGATCTTCCGGGCCTTGTCGGTGCTGGGGTCGCCGAAGTCGTCGAAGAAGCCGGTGGTGTGTCCGGTCAGGCCCTTGGGGACCATGGAGTACAGCGGGTCGACGGTGTCCTTGTAGACCTCGTGCGCGATCGCCGCCCGGTCGACGACCTGGGCGACGGCCCTGCGGACGGCGGTCTTGCCCGCCCAGGAGTCCTTGGGGTTGAAGACCAGGTAGCTGATGTCGGTGCCGGCGCCCTCGACCAGCTCCAGGTCGGTGGAGTCGTGGCGCTGCAGGTCGATGATGTCGTCGGCGGCCAGGCCGCGGTAGGTGACGTCGATCTGCCGGGACTTGAGCGCCTTGACCATGGCGGACGAATCCTGGAAGTAGCGGATGGTCACCGCATCGTTTCTGCGGTGGGCGAAGCCCTTGTAGCGGTCGTTCCTGACCAGTTCCGCGCCCTTGCCCTCCTCGTACGACCGCAGGACGTACGGACCCGATCCGACGACCTTGTCGTCCTTGCGCAGGGACCGGGCGGGGTAGTCGTCGGGGTCGACGATCGACATGGCGGGGGTGGCGAGCACGAACGGGAAGGTGGCGTCCGGCTTGTTGAGGTGGAAGACGATCTCCCGGTCGCCGATCGCCTGCACCCGGTCCAGGCTGCCGAGCAGTCCCGCCGGGCCGCCGGGGAGGTTGATGGCCCTGATGCGGTCGATGGAGTGCTTGACCGCCTGCGCGTCCAGCGTGTCCCCGTCGGCGAACTTCATGCCGGACCGCAGCTCGCAGCGGTAGGTGGTGTTGGTGGTGTCGGTGAACTTGCAGCTCTCGGCCGCGTCCGGCTGCGGTGTGCTCACGCCGTTCGGGTAGGCGAGCAGCGTCTGGTAGATGTTGCGGAACAGCTCCCAGGAGCCGTCCCAGGACGCGGCCGGGTCCAGCGTGCTGGGGGCACTCGTGGTGCCCACGACGATCGGCCCCTGCGCCGCGGGGTCGTCGTCGGAGAAGACGCCGCATCCGGCCACCAGGGATATGGAGGCCATCACCACCGCCGGCCGAAGACACCGGTTCCGCTTGAACACGCGCACGCTCCTCGATCCGCCATACCAAGGGTCGGCAGACCATACCGCAGCGTGACGTTCGCTCAACCCTTTCGGACAAGGCTTGATCAGCGCGTTATTGACTACGTTGTCATCCGCCTCCGCGCGGGTGTCCGGAGCTGACACGGGCGCCGTTTCCGTCAAGGGAGGGGCTGCGAGGAACCCCTCCCCGGGTACGGACCCGGCGCCCGCTGCGTTCAGCCCACTCCGGCGTTCAGGAAGATGCCGCCGTCGACGACGAGCGTCTGGCCGGTGACCCAGTCGGACTGCTCCGAGGTGAGGAAGGCGGCCGCGCCGCCGATGTCGGAGGGCACGCCGAGCCGGCCCAGCGGGTAGGCCGCCGCCGCCTCCTCCTCCCGGCCCTCGTACAGGGCCTCGGCGAACTTGGTCTTCACCACGGCCGGGGCGATCGCGTTCACCCGCACCTTGGGCGCGAACTCGTGCGCCAGCTGCTGGGTCAGGTTGATCATCGCCGCCTTGCTGACGCCGTAGGCGCCGATGAAGGGCGAGGGGGCGAGACCCGCGACGGAGGCGATGTTGACGATGGCGCCGCCGTTGTCCTTCTGCCAGGCGTGCCAGGTGCGCTGGGCGAAGCCGAGCGCGGAGATGACGTTGGTCTCGAAGACCTTGCGCGCCACGTTGAGGTCGAGGTCGGCGATCGGCCCGAACACCGGGTTGGTCCCGGCGTTGTTGACGAGGTGGTCGACGCGGCCGAAGGCCTCCATCACGCGCTCGACGGTCTCGGCCTGGTGGGCCTCGTCGTGGGCCTTGCCCGCGACGCCGATGACCCGGTCGGCGCCGAGCTTCTCGACGGCCTCCTTCAGGGCCTCCTCGTTGCGGCCGGTGATGCAGACCCGGTCGCCGCGGGCCACCAGGGCCTCGGCGATGCCGTAGCCGATGCCGCGGCTCGCGCCGGTGACGAGAGCGACCTTGCCGGAGAGTTCCACGGAAGTCATGTCCTTCTTTTCCCCGGTCCTAGTTGAGCGGTCCGCCGGCGACGTACAGCACCTGGCCGGAGACAAAGCCGGCCGCCTCGCCCGTGAAGAAGGCGATCGCGTTGGCGATGTCCTCCGGCTCGCCGACGCGCTGCACCGGGATCTGGGTGGCGGCGGCGGCCTTGAAGTCCTCGAAGCCCATGCCGACGCGCTCCGCGGTGGTCTTGGTCATCTCGGTGGCGATGAAGCCGGGCGCGACGGAGTTGGCGGTGATGCCGAACTTGCCGAGCTCCTTGGCGAGGGTCTTGGTGAAGCCCTGCAGACCCGCCTTGGCGGCCGAGTAGTTGGCCTGGCCGCGGTTGCCCAGGGCGGAGGACGAGGAGAGGTTGACGATGCGGCCGAAGCCTGCGTCCACCATGTGCTTCTGGCAGGCCTTGGTCATCAGGAACGAGCCGCGCAGGTGCACGTTCAGGACGGTGTCCCAGTCGGAGACGCTCATCTTGAACAGCAGGTTGTCGCGGAGCACGCCCGCGTTGTTGACCAGGATCGTCGGCGCGCCGAGCTCCTCGACGATCCGCGCCACGGCCGCCTCGACCTGCGCCTCGTCCGAGACGTCGGCGCCGACCGCGATGGCCCTGCCGCCGGCCGCGGTGATCTTCTCCACGGTGTCCTTGCAGGCGGCCTCGTCGAGGTCGATCACGGCGACCGCGCGGCCCTCGGCGGCCAGTCGTACGGCGGTGGCGGCGCCGATGCCGCGCGCGGCACCGGTGACGACGGCTACCCGCTGCTCAGTGGTGGACATTGCTGCTTCTCCTCGCCCTTGGAAAGCCTGGAACACCTTCGGAACTCTGCGGCTCCCACGGTACGCCCGTCAGGTGAGCGACCGCTTAGTACCTTCAGTAGACGTGACGCTAGAAGCCCTGGCACCCGGTGTCAACGGCGCACCGGGTGCATGTGATCCATTACCTCACCAGGAGGTCCAGCAACCGCTCCGTCTCGGCGGCCGGGTCGGCGGTCAGCCCGGTGTGCACGGGGCCCGGCTGGACGATGGCGGACCGGGGCGCGATCAGCCAGCGGAAGCGCCGTCCGGGGTCGTCCCGGCCGGCCTGGCCGGCGGCCGGTCCCCCGGCGCACACCCCTTCGACGGCGCGCAGCGCCGCCCGCACCCCCGCCACGTCCGCCACGGGGTCGAGCGCCAGCAACCGGGCCTCGTCCAGGTGGGTACGGGCGCCGACGTAGGCCTTGGCGCGGCAGTAGACGAGCACGCCGGCGTTGATGCACTCCCCGCGCTCCACGCGCGGCACCACCCGCAGCACGGCGTACTCGAAGACCTCGCGCTCACCGCGCGGGCCGCCCCTGATGATGTGGCGGTCGGTCACGACGCTGCCCGCGATGATGCGGCTGTCGCCACCGTGGCCCCGCCCGCCGGTACGCCGGTCGTTCATGCCGCCCCCTCGATGCCCCGGATGCGGTCGTGCACGACGGCGGCGCGCGCGAGCAGCGGCCGCGCGTAGGCCCGTCGCAGGTCGTCCGGGGTGTCGAAGCCGGGTTCGCCGGTCAGCCAGGCGTCGGGGATCTCCGCCGTCACCTCGGCGAGCAGGTCCTCGGTGACCAGGGGGGCGAGCCGGGCGGCGGCCGCGGCGACGTCCGGCGCGAACGGCGCGAGGACGTGCTCGGAGGCGTCGTAGGGCCGGGCGGCGGAGGCCTCGGCACCGGGCCAGTTGTGGTGCCAGATCATGGTGGCGCCGTGGTCGATGAGCCACAGCTCGTCCCGCCACCTGAGCAGGTTGGGGTTGCGCCAGGAGCGGTCCACGTTGTTCACCAGCGCGTCGAACCAGACGATCCGCCCGGCCTCCCCGGGGTCCACCGGGAAGGCGAGCGGGTCGAAGCCGAGTGCGCCGGACAGGAAGTCCATGCCGAGATTGGTGCCGCCGCTGGACCTGAGCAGCTCCTGCACTTCCGGGTCGGGTTCGCCGAGCCCCAGCACCGGGTCGAGGCGGACCGTCACCAGCCGCGGCACCCGCAGGCCCAGCCGCCGGGCCAGTTCGCCGCAGACCACCTCGGCGACCAGCGTCTTGCGGCCCTGGCCGGCACCGGTGAACTTGACGACGTACGTCCCGAAGTCGTCGGCCTCGACGAGCCCTGGCAGCGAGCCGCCCTCACGCAGGGGCGTGATGTAGCGGGTGGCGATGACTTCCTTCAGCATCGCCCCAGGTTACTGGGGCGTTCACCCGCTGCGGAGGCGGCTCGTCCACCGCTCCTTACGCCCGTCCGACCCCGGGCGGGTCAGGATCGCGGCAGTCTGAACGCCGGACGCCCGGCGGCCGTACCCCAGTGCGGATCGAGGAAGCTCGCGGAAGGGAATGTCAGCATGACCAGCGAATCGTTTCAGGCCCTGGAGGGACCGGCCCGCCGTACCGTCGTGGCGGCGGCGGGCGCGGCGGGGCTCGCCGTCGCGCTGGCCGCGTGCGGATCGGACGACAAGGCGTCCGAGTCCTCGAACGCCCAGGACAACGGCCAGGCGGGCAACGGCGGTTCGGGCGGCGGCGGTGGCGCGGCCGGTGGCGCCGGCGCGGTGCTGGCCAGGACGGCCGACATCCCCGAGGGCGGCGGCAAGGTCTTCGGCGATCAGGGCGTGGTCGTCACCCAGCCGGCGAAGGGCGAGTTCAAGGCGTTCTCGTCCCGGTGCACCCATCAGGGCTGCGCGGTGAGCAGGATCGCGGACGGCGTGATCAGCTGCCCGTGCCACAACAGCGAGTTCTCCGCCACCGACGGCAGCGTCAAGAAGGGCCCGGCGACGCAGCCGCTGCCCGCGAAGAACATCACCGTCTCGGGGGACCAGATCACGCTGGCCTGACCGGCGCGGGCGTCCCGCCCCCCGATGCCGGACGGGCGAGCGGGGCGCCGACGCGCCGCGGCAGCCGGAGCGGACGACGCCGGCCGGAGCGGGCAGGGCACGGCCGGCCGACGCGGCCCGCCGCCATGCCGGAGGATGGCTGCCCGGACATGACTCGAGGGAAGAGGGGGCCGCATGACCGCGACTCAGCGCCGGGGCCGGAAGATCATGATGACGCCGGGCGAACTGGACGAGTTCCTCACCGCGCAGCGCACCTGCCGGGTCGCCACCGTGTCGCCCGACGGCGCTCCGCACGTGAGCGCCCTGTGGTTCGCCTGGGACGGCGTCTCGCTGTGGCTGTACTCCGTGGTGCGCAGCAGGCGCTGGGCCGAGCTGCGCCGCGATCCCCGGGTCGCGATCGTGGTCGACACGGGCGAGGAGTACGACCAGCTGCGCGGCGTCGAACTGTCCGGCAGGGCGGAGTTCGTGGGCGAGGTCCCGCGGACCGGCGAGCTGCGGGCCGAACTCGACGTGCCCGAGACGCTGTTCGCCCGCAAGTACTTCGACCTGGAGGAGATGCCGCACGACGGCCGGCACGCGTGGGTGAGGCTGACGCCGGAGAAGACCGTGTCCTGGGACTTCCGCAAGCTGGGCTAGCGGGCGGGCGGCCGGCTGCTTGATGGCGACCGGCCGCCCTCGTCCTTGCCGGCCGTGGGCCGGCGACTGCAGCCGTGCACGCGGCGGACCGGGCAGTCCCGGGATGCGCGGTGACCGGCCAGTCCCGGGATCCGCGGTGACCAGGCAGTCCCGGGATCCGCCATGGTCGGCCAGTCCCGGCCGAGCGGAGACCGTTGTTCGTGCACCGAACGGCGGCTCCCCCGGCTCCTGCGCTCAGCGGCGGCTCCTTCGCCGTGCGGACGGCCGGCCGGTTGTCGCCCGGCAGCCGGCCCTGGTTCTCCGCCCGGGGCGCGGCCACCTGGCCCTCGTCTCCGCCCGCTGCCCTGCCCGGCCACCGGGTCGTTCCGGGGACGGCCACCGGGTCGTTCCCGGGAACGGCCACCGCGTCGTCCGCAGGCCGGTCGTGGGCGGCCGTCCGGCGGTCGTGGGGCGGTCGTCAGGAGACCGTCTCCCCGGCCGACCGCAGGGCGTCGACCGCGGCGCGGATCGAGGGCCGGCGGTCGGCGTCGGCCCGCCACACGGCGTAGACGTGCCGCCGGACCGCCTGTCGCACGGCGACGGTCCGCACCCCGGCGGGCAGCGGCCCGCGCCCGAGGCGCGGTGCCACGCACACCCCGTGGCCCGCGGCCACCAGTGCCAGCTGCGTCGCGTGCTCCTCGGCACGGTGTGCGATCCGCGGCTCCACTCCTTTGGACCGCAGTGTGTCCAGCAGCCACTCGTGGCAGAACTCGTCCTCACGCCACGTGATCCAGTCGTCGTCCGCGAAGTCCTCCAGGTCGACCTCGGTACGGCCCGCGAGCGGATGTGCGGCGGACAGGGCCACGTCGGCGGCGTCGTCGAGAAGGGGCGCCCGGACAAGCCCGTCGGGCACGGGCAGCGGCTTGTTGTACCAGTCGAGGACGACCGCCAGATCCACGTCGCCGCGCAGCACGGAGCGCACCGCCGTCACCGGTTCCGTCTCGGCGCTGGTGACCCGCAGACCGGGGTGGCGCGCGCGCAGCTCCGCCAGCGCGGCGGGGAAGAGACCGCGCGCGGCCGTGGGGAACGCGCCCAGCCGCAGTTCGCCGACCACCTGACCGCGCTGCGCCTCCAGGTCGGACTGGGCGAGCTCCACCTGCGACAGGATGCGCGCCGCGTGCTCGGCGAGCAGCCGGCCCGCGTCGGTGAGCCGCACCCCCCGGCCGTTCCGGGTGAGGAGCTGCTGGCCCACCTCCCGCTCCAGCTTCGTCATCTGCTGCGAGACGGCCGACGTCGTGACGTGCAGACCCTCGGCCGCGCCGCTCACCGAGCCGTGACGGGCGAGGGCGTCCAGGGTGCGCAGGCGCTCCAGGTTCAACATGTAAGCGATGCTACGCAACACCGGGGGCGAATTCTCGATTGTGCTAAGAGGTCGTTCGGCTGCATGGTGGGCACCATGAGCACCGTGACCGCCTCCTCCCAGCCGGCCCCCGTCCCACCCGCCGGACCCGGCCGCCGCCAGACGCACTGGCGGGTCCGCTTCGCCTTCCTGTCCCTGATCTGGGGCTTCAGCTTCCTGTTCATCAAGGTCGGCACGCAGAGCTACGCGCCGTTCCAGGTCACGCTCGGCAGGCTGGTGTTCGGCACGGCGGTGCTCGCGGCGGTCATGGCGGTGAAGCGGGAGCGCCTGCCGCGCGGTGTGCGGACGTGGGCCCATCTGGCGGTCGCGGGCTTCTTCCTCAACGCGCTGCCGTTCTCGCTCTTCGCGTACTCGGAGCTGACGATCCCGTCGACGCTCGCCGGCATCTGCAACGCGACGTCGCCGCTGTGGGGCATGGGCCTGTCGCTCGTCGCCCTCTCGGAGGACCGCCCGACCCGGGTGCGGGTGGCGGGCCTCGGGCTCGGCTTCCTCGGGGTGCTCACGGTGCTGGGCGCCTGGCAGGGCTTCCGCGGGCTCGACGCCACCGGCACGGCGATGGCCCTGCTGGCGTCGCTGAGCTACCCCGTCGGCTGGATCTACGTCCGCCGCACCCTGGCGGGCTCCTCCGAGTCGCACCTGTCCCTGACCGGCGGTCAGCTGCTGCTGGCCACGCTCCAGCTGGCGGTGGTCACGCCGGTGTTCACCGACCTCCCCGGCCGGCTGTCCGCCCTGCCCCTGCTGGCGATAGCGGCGCTGGGCGCCCTCGGCACGGGACTGGCGATGCTCGTCCAGTACGGCCTGGTCGCCGAGGTCGGCCCGACGACGGCCCAGATGGTCACGTACTTCGTGCCGGTCATCGCCACGGCCGCGGGCGTGGCCCTCCTCGACGAGGACCTGACCTGGTCGACTCCGGTCGGCGCGGTGATCGTCCTGGCCGGCGCGGCCCTGACGCAGGCCCGTCCGAAGCGCCGCGCCGAGACGGGCGGGACCGAGGGCGGAAACACGGCAGCGGGAACGGCGCCTGCGGACGGGACGGCGCCCGGCACGGCCGCCGTCGATGCGGCGGCCGCACCGGCGCCCGTCCTCCCGGCGGACGACGACACCCGGCCGGCCCGCTCCGAGCCCGCGGCCACGGCGTAACGGGCGGAGGCCGAGCCGGGCCGTCGGCGCCCCGGCGGAAGCGCCGTCCAAGCGCACCCGGCCGAGCGGGGCGCAGGCCACGCCCGGCTGCCCGGCTGCGGGCCCGTGCGGGTCGGCCCGCGGCCAGGCCGGCATGTGAACGGGCGAAGCACGGAGGGTCGAGCCGCCCCCTCCTGTCCCTCGCCACCGGGGCACGTTGCCGGGCCTGCCGACCGGCTGGCGTGGCCGCGGGCTTTGGCGCCTCCGACCGGTTCAGCCGGGCCGCAGCCCCACACCGACGTCGATGTGCGGCTCGACGCGCCCCCGCCCGCGCCGGCGCGCGTCACGGGCGTCCAGACCGCCTGGTGGCCCGGACGCGGCTCCCATCCGACGCGCTCCCGGCCGTGTCCGTACGGTCCAGGCGCCCCGGACCCGATCCGAAACCGGCTCCTCCGGCCCCACCCGCACGGCCCCACCCGCACGGCCCCACCCTCAGGGGTCCGGCGTCCGGCGTCCGGCGGCTAGACGTAGCTCCGGGCCGGCGCCGGCACCAGGGCCGCGGCCACCGCGTCGGCCAGGCGGCCGGTCTCCTCCTCGCCGAGATCCGAAACCGTGATGCGGATGCCGGGGGGCGCGCTCATCCGGAAGCGGGCTCCGGGGGCGACGGCCCAGCCGGCGTGCAGCAGCCGGGCCACCACCCCGGTCTCGTCCGGCACCGGTACCCACACGTTCATCCCGCTGCGCCCGTGGGCGACGACCCCGCGCTGGGCCAGCGCGCCGATCAGCAGGTCGCGCCGCGCCCCGTACGCCGCCGCCACGGCGCGTGTGTCGAGGCCGCCGTCCTCCCACAGCCGCACCACGGCCCGCTGCACGAGCCGGCTCACCCAGCCGGGGCCGAGCCGCTGCCGGCCGCGGACCCGGTCGACCGTGACCCCGTCCCCGGTGAGCACCGCGAGACGCAGATCGGGGCCGTAGGCCTTGGCGACCGACCGCACCAGCGCCCAGTGCCGGGTCGCCCCGGCGAGGGGGTGGAGGGGCAGGTCGACGATTCCGTGGCCGTGGTCGTCCTCGATCAGCAGGACGTCCGGATGCTTCCGGAGCACGGCCCGCAGCGTCCGCGCGCGCGGCGCGCTCACCGCGGCGCCGGTCGGGTTCTGGGCCCGAGCCGTCACGATCAGGGCCCGGGCGCCGCCCTCCAGGGCGCGCCGCACGTCGTCGGGCAGCGGCCCCTCGTCGTCGACGCCCACCGGGGCCGTGCGCAGCCCGAGCGCGGGCACGAGGTCGAGCACACTCCCCCACCCGGGGTCCTCGACGGCGACCGTGTCCCCGGGCTTGAGGTTGGCGGCGAGGACGCGTTCGACGCCGTCCAGCGCTCCGGACAGCACGGCGAGCGGTCCGCCGGGCACGCCCTCGGCGTCCAGCCGGTCCCGTGCGACGCGTTCCAGTTCGGGTTCGACGGCGACGTCCCCGTAGAGCACGGGCTCCCGGTCGCCCTGTGCGGCCGCCGCCGCGAACGCCGGGGCCAGGGGCGGCAGCAGGGCAGGGTCCGGGTTGCCGTTCGACACGTCCCGCACGCCCTCGGGCACGTCCACCCGGATGTGGTCCCGCCCGGTCGTGGCGGGCGCGGGCCGCACTCGGCTGCCGCGCCGGCCGGCGGTCTCGATGACCCCCCGGTCGCGCAGGACCCGGTACGCGGCCGCGACGGTGTTGGGATTGACGCCGAGTTCGACCGCCAACTCCCGCATGGGCGGCAGCAGTTGGCCCGGCTCCAGCCCACCGGAACCCACCGCGCGCTCGACGCTCGCCGCGATGTCCGCTGCGCGCCGGCCCTCGATCCGATATCCTCCTAGCACAAAACATATTATGCACTAGTGCAATGGAGGTCGCAATGCAGGGGACCCTGCCGCCGGCGTCGGAACCCACCGCCTACACCCCGACCGACCGCACCGTTCCCACGCGCTCGGCGCAACGGGCGTCGTACGACAGGGAACTGGTGCACGCGATACTCGACGAGGGCTACGTCTGCCACCTCGGCTTCGTGCGCGACGGTGCCCCGGTGGTGCTGCCCACGCTGTACGGCCGGGTCGGCGAGCGGCTGTACGTGCACGGTTCGACGGGGTCCCGCCCGCTGCGGATGACCGGTCAGGCCGGCCCGGGCCTCGCGGTCTGCCTGACGGTCACCCACGTCGACGGCCTGGTGCTGGCCCGGTCCGCCTTCCATCACTCGATCAACTACCGCTCCGTGGTGGTGCACGGGATCGCGCACCAGGTCACCGACCCCGAGGAGCGGCGGACGGCTCTCAACGCGCTCGTCGACCACGTGGTGCCGGGCCGGTCGGCCGACTCCCGACCCGCCAACACCAAGGAGCTGGCCGCGACGGCCGTGATCCGCCTCGACCTCGAGGAGGTGTCCGCGAAGGTCCGCACCGGAGGAGTGAGCGACGAGCCCGAGGACCTCGCCCTCCCCCACTGGGCCGGCGTGATCCCGGTCAGCCGGCGGTACGGCGCTCCGCTCGCCGACGCCGCCCTCACGCCGGGCACCGCACTGCCGGAGTACCTGGCGGCCCTGTGACACCAGCCCGCCGCCCGACCGCCCCGGACGGGAGGGCCGGGACGGCGGGAAGCAGCACCGGCAGCCGCGGGTGGCAGCGGGGCGTGACCGGCCCGGCCAGCGCAGCGCGACACGGCGGCACTCCGCGGCCCGCGCGGCCCGGCGCCGGCCGGGCGCACTCCCACGGTGCGGTCTCGCGCACGAACCGACGGCGGCCGGCTCCGCCGGCGCGGCGCGCGGGATCGCTCGGGCGGAGGAGCTCCGCCCGAGCGGCAGCCCCGTTCACACAGGGCGCCTCGTCACGGCCCCGACGGGAACCGGCGTCACACGAGTACCGGCTCCTCCTCCGGCGTCCCGGCCCGCGCTCCGCGGGTCTCCGCCACGGCGAGGCCGGCGACCGAGCCCAGCATCAGTGCCGTGCCGGCGAGTGTCGCCGCCGTCAGCCTCTCGCCGAGCAGGGCGACGGCGAGCACCGCCGCGCTGACCGGCTCCAGCAGCATGACCACCGAGACGGTGGCCGACCGTACGACCGCCGCGCCGGCGAAGTAGAGGGCGTAGGCGAGGGCCGTGGGGACCGTCGCGATGTAGAGGATCAGCCAGGCCAGCCGGCCGGGCTCGGCCGTGTGCGGCACCAGTCCCTCCACCAGCGCGAACGGCAGCAGGCACACGCTGGTGACCAGGAACGCGCCCACCGTCGTGCCGGAGTTGTCCGAGCCGCCGTCGCGGCCCCACCACCGGGTGAGCAGCGTCATCAGCGAGTAGCCGGCCGCCGAGGCCAGCGCGAGCAGCACGCCCCACGGGTGGACGGTCGCGCCACCACCGCCGAGTACGAGCACGCCGAGCCCGCCGAGCGCCCCGGCGACGGCGGCCGCCCCGGCCCGGCCGAGCCGCTCGCCGAGTGCGAGGCGGGCGCCGAGCGCGATGAACACGGGTCCGGCGCCGAGGGTGACGATGGTCGCCACGGCGAGCCCGGTGGCCGAGACGGCGGCGAAGTAGGCCGTCTGGAAGACGGCGAGGCCGAGGCCGGTGGCACCGGCCCGCCACATGCGGCGGCCGAACGGCACGGGCGCCGCGCCGCGCCGCCGCGGCCGCAGGAAGCGGACGGCGAGCAGGAGTACGGACCCGGCCGCGCAGCGCCAGAAGGACAGGGCGACCGGACCCATGTCACTGGTCCGGTAGACCAGTGAGGCGGCCGCACCCGCGGTGCCCCAGGCGGCACCGGCGACGATCAGGTAGAGCAGGCCACGCCCGACGGGCAGGCCAGAGGAAGCTTGGGACACGACTTGTTCTCCGCGAGGCTGAAGTTCGGATGACGACCCCGTGCGCCGGGGGGAATCCCGAGCGAGGGAGGTCGGCGGACTTCTTCTGCGGGCAGCACCGTCCGGCCCGGTGGCTACCGGGCTCGGTCACGGGGAGGCCCGCCTCAGGCGGCCGGAGGCGGAAGAACGAGTGCGTCCAGATGCATGATCAGCACACTAGGCCGCCGTTCCGCGGGCCGACAACTGCCGTTCCCCGCCGCCGCTCGCCGCCGGCTCGGCCGATCCGTGCGCGGGCGCCGAGGACTGGGCGATGAACGCGCCCACCAGGACCACCGCACCGCCGGCGACCTGCGGCGCCGTGAGGTGCTCGCCGAGCAGCACCCACGCCAGCACGGTCGCGATCACCGCCTCCAGGCAGGCCACCACACCCGCCACCTGCGGCGAGAGCCGGCGCACCGAGAGCACCCCGGTGACGTACGCGAGGACCGTGGCGACCAACACGATCCAGGCCAGCAGCGCGACGGCCGGGACCGGGGTGCCGTTCACGCGGGCGGTGCCCGTCAGCACCGTCCAGCCCATGTTCCAGGGGCGGGCGACGAGCGTCAGCACCACGGAGCCGCCGAGCAGCCCGTACGCGATGACGCCGAGCGGGTCCGGGGCCGCGTCGCCGGCGTCGCCGCCCTGGTCGGAGAGGATGAAGTAGCCGACCTGGCAGCAGGCGGCGGCGAGGGCGAGCAGCAGCCCGAGGGCGTCGAAGCCCAGGCCCGACCAGACTTCGACGACACAGGCGAGTCCGCCCGCGGCGAGGACCACGCCGAGCGCGGCGGCCCTCGTCACCGGCCGCTGCTGGACGAACCGCACCCAGCCGAGCACCAGGGCGGGAGCCAGGTACTCGATGAGCAGCGCGACCCCGACCGGGATCCGGGATATGGCGGCGAAGTAGCAGGCCTGCACGCCGGCGACGGCGAGCAGCCCGAACCCGGCGAGCAGGGCGGGGCGACGGCGCAGCAGCGCCCGGTGGCGCACGGCCAGAGGCAGCATCAGCAGGGCGGCGCCGGTCACCCGGAGCCACACGACGTGCAGCGGATCGAGGCCCGCCTCGATCAACGGTTTGGCGGCCACACCGGATCCGCCGAAGGCGACCGCGGAAACGAGCGCGAGGCCGAGCCCCGCGCCGTTGCCGTGGCGGCTCTGACTGCTCTCTGACGTACGCACCGGCACATGATGACAGGCGATGACATGACCGTCACGCCCGATGGCACCTGTCTCACCGGCTGGACGGCGACCGCACGCGACACGACGTCCGTCCCATGGGCCCCGCCGTCGATCGGCAGGTGCTCTCACCCCACCGGAAGGCCGCGCCCCGCGACGACGGGCGCGGCCGGGCGCCCCTGCGCCCCCTCAGTGCTCCGCCGAAGCGGCCGCGCCCTGCTCCTCGACCCGCGCGGCCAGGTCGCGTGCGTCGATTCCGGCGCGGGCGAGCACCTCGACGGCGCGCGCCTGCGGGTCCGCGACGAGGGCCGCCAGGAGATCGACGCCGTGCGCCACGTCCTCGCCGCGCCGGGCGGCACGCTCGCGGGCCCGCTCCAGGGCGGCCGCGGCCGCGGGCGACCAGCCGTCGGCCTCTGTCACGACGGGGACGGCGGCGGAGTCCTCGACGGCGCTCTGCCAGCGCAGGCCGTAACCGATGCTGCGCTGCACGAGATAGCCGAGCAGCCGCGCGATCCGCGGGCCGCCGTCGAAGAGGGCGCGCACCTCGGGGTCGGCCTCCAGGAGGGTGTGAAGCAGGTGTGCCGTGTCGATCTGCCGGTCCCCGTCCCGGACCGCCCTCCTGCGGGCACCGGCGACCGCCGCCACGAGCTGCGTGCTGAGCCCGGTGGCGTCGTCCGGGCGGCGGGTGTCCTGCTCTCGAGCCGGCTGCCGGGGATTCGGGGAGTGCACCCCGCCTACCCCATCAGCCACGACGGGTCCCGGTCATCCACGGCGGGAAGCATTTCGCCGTCCCACGGGGAGTGGACATCCCGGGGCTCGGTCTCCTCCTTGGGGAGGAGATCAGCCGGAATCGGGGCACCGTTTCCCCCCGACCGGGTTCACTGGCAGGGCACCGCCGTCTGAGCCGGATCCAGTCGGTACCGGCGCAGGCGCCCCGCGAAGCACTCCGCGGGGCGCCTGTCCTGGAGCTGGTCCCGGCCACCGCCGGGGTGTCCGTCAGTCCTCGTCGGCGAGGATCCGGTACAGCTTCTTGCGGGCCTCGTTGACGACGCCCAGCGCCTTCTCGCGCTGCTCCTTGCTGCCCGTCTTCCACACCTGGCCGAAGGCCTCCATCAGGCCGAAGCCGGCCTGGCGGATCTCGCCGAGGGCCTCCCAGTCGATCCCGCGGGAGGCCTCCTCCCAGGGGGCGTCCGGCCCCTCGTCGACCGCCGCGCGGCCCGGCTCGGTGAGCGAGAAGAGCTTCTTGCCGCCCTCCGACTCACTGACGATCAGGCCTTCGTCCTCCAGCAGCTGGAGGGTCGGGTACACGGAGCCCGGGCTCGGCTTCCACGCGCCGCCGCTGCGCTCGGCGATCTCCTGGATCATCTCGTAGCCGTGCATGGGACGGTCCTTCAGGAGGGCCAGGATCGACGCCCGCACGTCGCCCCGCCGAGCCCTCCCGCGCGGTCCGCCACGTCCCCGTCCGCCCCAGGGCCCCGGACCGAACCCCGGGCCGAACCCCGGGCCGCCAGGGCCGAAGCCCGGTCCACCGGGGCCGAAGGGGCCGAACGCGGCCCGCCGCCCATCGAAACCCGCACGACCCCGCCCGAAGGGGCCGTCCTGCCGGTGTCCGCGCTCGAATCCATGGGTGCGCATGACCATCGCTCCTTCCCTCGTCGATCGCTCGCGATGCTTCGACGATATATCGGTGTGCACGGTGCGACAACCCCCTCGCGGAAGGCGGGAGCAGCAGCACGCACCGTTCAGCATCCGGCCCTCGCGGATGCCAGACCCTTGCAGCCGGCCCGCCCCGCCTCCCCCGCGCCGAGGCCAGGGCCCGTGAATTGGCCGTGGCCGGCCGCTCCGCGCACCCCTTAGCGTCGGACCATGCGGATCCGAATCGTCGACGCCTTCACCGACCGTCCCTTCGGCGGCAACCCGGCAGGGGTGCTGCTCCTCGACGCCTTTCCCGAGGACGACTGGCTCCAACACGTGGCCCTGGAGGTCAATCACGCCGAGACGGCGTTCGCGCACCGGCTGCCCGAGGGCGGGGACGCCGACTGGGCGCTGCGCTGGTTCACCCCCGCCACCGAGGTGGCCATGTGCGGTCACGCCACACTCGCCACCGCCCACGTGATCAGCACCACCGGCGCCCACGAGGGCCCGGTCCGGTTCGCCACCCGCAGCGGCGTGCTCATCGCGACGCCCGGCGAGGACGGCTCGATCACCCTGGACTTCCCGACCGCCCCGCTGACCCCGGTGGAGGTCCCCGACGGGGTCGCCAAGGCCCTCGGCGCCGAGCCGGCGGGCGCCTTCGACACCGGCCCGAACGTGGGAGACCTGGTGCTGGAGCTCGCCGACGAGCGCACGGTCCGCGGGCTCGACCCGGACCACAAGGCCCTCGGCGCCTTCTCCGCGCGCGGCATCATCGCCACCGCCCGCGCCGAGGACCCCGCCGCCGGCTACGACTTCGTCTCCCGGTGCTTCTTCCCGAACGTCGGCATCGACGAGGACCCGGTCACCGGCAGCGCGCACACCGCCCTGGCCCCCTACTGGGCCGAGCGCCTGGGCCGCCCCGACCTGACCGGTCTCCAGGCCTCCCCGCGCTCCGGTCTCGTCCGCACCGGGCTGCGCGGCGACCGCACCCTGCTCACCGGCCGCGCGGTCACCGTCATCGACGGGAAACTGCTCGCGTAGCGCTCGGACACGTCACGCCGTGACGAGGGGGCGTGGGCCGATGTGCCCACGCCCCCTCCCGCGGTTCACGCCGTCGGCAGCCAGCCCACCCTGCCGGCCAGCAGCGCGTAGCCCACGAAGGCCCCGATGTCGAGCAGGGAGTGGGCGACCACCAGCGGGCCCACCCGGCCCCACCGGCGGTACAGCCAGACGAAGACCACGCCCATCACCATGTTGCCGACGAAGCCCCCGACGCCCTGGTAGAGGTGGTAGGAGCCCCGCAGCACGGCGCTGGCCGCCAGCGCGGTCCCCGGTGTCCAGCCCAGACCGCCGAGCCGGCGCAGCAGGTAGCCCACCACGATCACCTCTTCGAGGATCGCGTTCTGCAGCGCGGACAGGACGAGCACCGGGAACTTCCACCACACGTCCGGCAGCGCCTCCGGCACCACGGTGAGATTGAAGCCGACGGCCCGGGCGGCCAGGTAGAACACGATGCCGCTACTGCCGATCACCGCCGCGACCACGGCCCCGCGGCCGAGGTCCGGCCAGGGCCGGGTCCGGTCGAAGCCCAGGGTGCGCAGACTCCGCCCCTCGCGCAGCAGGAAGTGCGCGACCAGGGCCACGGGCACCAGCGCGGAGGCGATCCCGAACAGCTGCCAGGCGAGGTCCAGCCACGGCCGGCCCGGCGCGGCGGAGGCGTTGAGGGTGGCCGCCTGGTCCTTCAGACCTCCCGGCCTGGTGAGGGAGCCGATGAAGCTGATCAGGGCGGAGACCCCGCTCGCACCGAGCGAGAGGGCCAGTACGAGCAGTGTCTCGTCGCGGAGGATCCGTCGCGACGGCCGCTCCTGAGGACCGTCTCCGGCCACTGGCACTGTCTCCGCCTGCACGCCTGCCTCCAGTCGGGTCGTCCCGCCCCGTCCGGCCCGGCCGGGCTCCCGGCGCTGCGAGCGTCCCGCGCGACAGGCCGTCGGGGACGGACACCGTACGGGCGTGGAGCGCCCCGCCCCGCCCGGACCACCGCACAGGGAGGCGAGCACGGCGGGGGGAGCATCGCCCGTCGTCGGACGTCACAGCTTGCCCGATCCTCCGGCGGCGGTCACCGGCGGCCCCACCTTGCGCGACGGGCCGGGTCGGCACACGCCGCCCGAACCGGCCCGGCGGCACGACGACAGCGGGCGGCAGCCGGCACCGGCGGCCCGGCAGCAGCCTCCCGGCCCGAGGGCGCCTGAGCCCAGCGGCGCGCCGCCGCCCGCCCCCTACTGAGCAGGAGGGGCAGCGCCCGGACGACGCCCTCGGCCCACCGCAACGCCACCACCCGGCCGGCCTCTCGGCCCAGCGGCAGGTCGCCGCCCCGCCGCGCCCAGGGCGCGGCGGGTGCGGCGGCCTCAGCCCAGCGGTACCGGCTGCGGCAGGCCCACCGGCCAGGCGTGCACCGGTTCACCGAGGTGCATCAGCTCGCAGTAGCGCCGGGTGGTGGCGGCCAGCGCGGCGTCGCGGTCGAGCCCCTTGTCGAGGGCCTCGTGGAAGGTGGCGACCTGCCAGGTCGCGCCGTTGGCCCGGTTGCGGCACCGCTCCTCGATCACGCCCAGGTACAGGTCCCGGTCGGCCGGTTCGATGCCCCACGCCCGCAGGCCGGACTCGGCCAGCGGCAGCAGCTCGTCGCGGACGAGGCTCACGGCGTCGACCTCGACCGTGCCGGCGTACCGGCCGCGCCGGGGCCAGGTGAAGCGGGCGTCGATGCCGTGCTTGCACGCGGCCTCGAAGTTGGCGGCCGCCGCCTCGAAGGGCAGCCGGGTCCACACGGGCCGCGGCTCCTCGGCGAGGGCGCGGACGAGACCGTAGTAGAAGGCCGCGTTGGCGATCACGTCGGTGACGGTGGGCCCGGCGGGCAGCACGCGGTTCTCCACGCGCAGGTGCGGGACGCCGTCGGCCACGTCGTAGACCGGCCGGTTCCAGCGGTACACGGTGCCGTTGTGCAGCACCAGCTCGGCGAGTTTCGGGACGCCGCCCCGGTCCAGGACCGCCAGGGGGTCCTCGTCGTCGCAGATCGGCAGCAGGGCCGGGAAATAACGCAGGTTCTCCTCGAAGAGGTCGTACGCCGAGGAGATCCATCGCTCGCCGAACCAGGTGCGCGGCCGCACGCCCTGCGCCTGCAGTTCGGGCGGGCGGGTGTCGGTGGCCTGCTGGAACAGCGGCGGCCTGGACTCGCGCCAGAGCTCACGGCCGAACAGGAACGGCGAGTTGGCGCCCACGGCGATCTGCGCCGCGGAGGCGACCTGCGCCGCGTTCCACACGTCCGCGAAGCGGTTCGGGGTCACCTGCAGGTGCAGTTGCACGGAGGTGCAGGCGGCCTCGGGCGCGATCGACTTGGAGGTGCACCTGAGGTGCTCCACGCCGTCGATGTCGAGGGCGAACTCCTCGCCCCGGGCCGCGACGATCTGATCGTTGAGCAGGGTGTAGCGGTCGACGTCGGAGAGGTTGGACGACACGAGGTCGTCCCGGTCCAGGGTCGGCAGAATGCCGATCATCGCTATTCCGGAGTCGACCTCGCCCGCTTTCCGGTGCGCATATGCCAGGGAAGTCGTCAGCTCCTCGGTGAGCCGGTCGAATACCCGCCCGCCCAGGCGGTGCGGGGCGATGTTGACTTCCAGGTTGAACATCGCGAGTTCCGTTTGGAAGTCGCGGCTGGCGATGCGTTCCAGCACTTGTGCATTCAGCATTTTGGGCATGCCGTCGGAGCCGACGAGATTCAATTCGATCTCCAGCCCCATGAGGTTCTGGGGGCGGTCGAACCGCTTCTCCTCCAGAAGCCGCTCCAGCCCCGTCAGGCACCGCCGGAGCTTGTCACGGTAGCGGTGGCGATCGGACAGGTCGAACTGGCCCGCCACGACCTTTTCCCCCATCGCTGTGTCCTTCCTCGGATGGGCGGGCCGAGATCACGGCCGCCGGGGTCCCGGTCAGGTGTCATGATGCCCCGCGAACGCGATCGATAACGTCCCGCGCCCGCCCCGCGCCCGCTACCCTGGTCCCGGAAGACCGGAGGCACATTCACGCGGCATGGAGCACAACGCAGTTGCGAGTGCCCCGGGGAACTGGTGAAAAACGCCGACGAGAACAGGCCGACCCCCGAAAGGGGACCATCCGAGGTCATGGCGGCACCGCTCACGGGAAACCTGGATTTTCCTCACATATTATCGACCGAATAGCCTCTTGTTGTTCGGGCCGGGTGCCGCTAGCGGAAACATCCTGTGAACATCTGTCGTATAAGCTCGTCCGAAGGCAGAAGGTTGGCGCCCACGGCCTGGGGTCCTGCCGTCCGGGTCACATGTGGCAGGCCGCACTCCTGCACCCCCCGTACACCGGCCCCGGCCCCACCCTCTCCTGCCCGGAGAGCTGACAGCGCCGTCCGCCCACGCCCCGCCCTCGCGCCATCGTGCCTGTCGAATGAGAGGCGACCCACCATGCCGCTTCACCTCCCCCCGGCGCCCGCACCCGCGCTGCGTTCGGTCCTCACGGCCCTCGGTTCCCCCACCGCGGTCCGCGAGGCCCGCACACCGGCCCTGCGCGCGGCCCAGGGTCCCGTCACGCCCGAGCTCCCGCTGCCGGTCCACGTCCTGGACCACATCACCGCGACCGGCGGCTGGGCCACCCGGCTGGCCGGCTGGCGCTTCCTGATCCGCTGCGACGACCGCGCCGTGGCCGCCGCCGAGACCATGCTGACCCCGGACGGCTGGGCGTTCTCGCACTTCTTCGAGGGCCCCTACGTCACCTCCACCGAGCGCGCCCTGCGCCAGGCCGAGACCACCGCCCAGCCCCACCAGCCCCGCCTGCTGTCGGTGCCGGGCCTCTACATGCTCACCCTGTGGCTGCACGGCGACGTGACGGCGGACGGCGCCACCGGCGGCCCGGCCCCGGCCGACCTGCTCGTCCCGCTGGCGCCGGCCCCGCCCGGCATCGCCTCCCACCGGCCGCACCGGGTCGAGGAACTCCTCCCGGTCCTCACCCGCCGGGTGACGCGCGTGCGGCTCATGGGGTCGCCCGCCGCCTGAGGACACCCCGGATCCCCGCGTACCCCGTTCCCGGATCGCCCGGGAACGGGGTACGACGCGTGCGCGCAGGTCAGCCGTTCGGCGGAACCGCCCGCCGGAAGCACGCGCGGACGGGCGGTGCGCCGCTCCGACGGGCCGCGGAAGCCGGGGCCCGTGTGGACTAGCCCGTTCCGGCCATCGCGAACCACCCGAAGGGACAGGGGAGTCGAGCTGAACCATCTCTGCGGGCCACACGTCTCCAACCAGTGAGAAGTGGTGCCGCGAAATCCCTGCGGAGCGCACCGCCGTGAGGGAAGACTGGCCCACGCCGACTCATCACCACGGGGAGCGGTCATGGAGAATGCATCCCACCGCAGTACAGACAAAACGCCCATTCAGCACCAGCCGACACAGCGAGAGATCCGACCCATGTGCCAGCACCAGCCGCCGTGCCCCTCCGCCACCTCCGCCGACCGGGAGTCCGCCCGGCTCGTGGCCCACCACCCGGAGCAGGGGTGGAGCCTGCTGTGCAACGGGGTACTGCTCTTCGAGGACACCGGTGAGCTCCTGCCGGACGGCAGCATCATCGCGCCGCACCGCCCGCTGGACACGCACCGGGTGACCACGGCCGCCTGAGTTCTCGCCGGCGCTCGTTCGGACGCGGTCCACGTCGTCGGACGGACCCGGGATCCACGCCGTCGGACTCGCCTCCGCGAGCCCGGACGTCACGCTCCGCCTACGCTGGTGTGACCGTCCGCGTGAGTGTCCGTACCGCACGCGGAGCACTCCACCGGAAGCAGTCCGATGGCCGCCACCGCACACCTCCCCAGCCGCCTGCGCGCCTGGCTGCTGGAGGGTCTGTCCGACATGAGCAAGGGCGCGCAGCAGGGTCCGTACGCCGAGCCGCAGCCCGAACGGGGACAGCGGTGGTGGCGGGTCATGTGCCTGACAGGTGTCGACTACTTCTCCACCCTGGGCTACCAGCCGGGCATCGCGGCCCTGGCGGCCGGGCTGCTGTCCCCGATCGCGACCCTGGTGCTGGTCCTGGTCACGCTCGCGGGGGCGCTGCCGGTGTACCGCCGGGTGGCCGAGGAGAGCCCGCACGGCCAGGGCTCGATCGCCATGCTGGAGCGGCTGCTGTCCTTCTGGCAGGGCAAGCTGTTCGTGCTGACCCTGCTGGGCTTCGCCGCCACCGACTTCCTCATCACCATCACCCTGTCGGCCGCGGACGCCTCCACCCACCTGATCCAGAACCCGCACCTGACGAGCGTGCTGCAGGGCCACCAGATGCTGATCACGCTGCTGCTGGTGGCGCTGCTGGGCGCCGTCTTCCTCAAGGGGTTCCTGGAGGCGATCGGGGTGGCCGTCGCGCTGGTCGCGGTCTACCTCGGACTGAACGCCGTGGTGGTGGCCACCGGGCTGTGGCACGTGCTCACCCAGGGCCGGCTGGTGACGGACTGGACCGCCGCCCTGACCGCCCAGCACGCCGACGTGCTCATGATGATCGGCGTGGCCCTGCTGGTCTTCCCCAAACTCGCGCTCGGCCTGTCCGGGTTCGAGACCGGCGTCGCCGTCATGCCGCACGTGCGGGGCGACCCGGACGACACCGAGGAGCGGCCCACCGGCCGGATCCGCGACACCAAGAAACTGCTCACCACGGCCGCCCTGATCATGAGCTGCTTCCTGCTCACGACCAGCCTCATCACCACGCTGCTGATCCCGGCGCAGGAGTTCAAGCCCGGCGGTCAGGCCAGCGGTCGGGCGCTCGCCTACCTCGCGCACGAGTACCTGGGCAGCGCCTTCGGCACGGTCTACGACGTCTCGACCATCGCGATCCTGTGGTTCGCGGGCGCCTCCGCCATGGCCGGACTGCTGAACCTCATGCCGCGCTACCTCCCCCGCTACGGCATGGCCCCGGACTGGGCGCGCGCGGTCCGCCCGATGGTGCTCGTCTTCACGGTCATCGCCTTCCTGGTCACCTGGATCTTCGACGCCAGCGTCGACGCCCAGGGCGGCGCGTACGCCACCGGCGTGCTCGTGCTGATCAGTTCCGCCGCGATCGCGGTGACCATCGCCGCCCGCAAGGCCGGCCACCGCAAGTGGACGGTCGCCTTCTCCGTGATCTCGGCGGTGTTCGTCTACACGACCGTCGCCAACATCATCGAGCGTCCGGACGGCGTGAAGATCGGTGCGTGCTTCATCGCGGGCATCATCCTTGTCTCGCTGCTGTCCCGGCTGGCCCGCGCCTTCGAGCTCCGCATCACGAGCGTGACTCTGGACCCGCTGGCGGACCGGTTCGTCCGGGACATGGCCAGCCGGACACTGCGCTTCATCGCCAACGAACCCGACCAGCGGGACAAGAACGAGTACCGCGACAAGATCGAGCAGATCCGCAAGGACCACGACATGACGGGCCCGGAGGACTTCGTCTTCGCCGAGGTGACGGTCACCGACCCGTCCGAGTTCGAGGCCGGCCTGACGGTGCACGGCGAGGTCCTGCACGGCCGCTATCGCGTCCTGACCATGGAGTCCGCCTCCGTCCCCAACGCCCTGGCCGCCCTTCTCCTTCATGTACAGCACACGACCGGCCGCACCCCGCACATCTACTTCGAGTGGACGGAGGGCAACCCCTTCGCCAACTTCCTGCGCTTCTTCCTGTTCGGCCAGGGCGAGATCGCCCCGGTCACCCGCGAGGTGCTGCGCGAGGCCGAACCGGACCGCGCCAGGCGTCCCCACGTGCACGTCGGCTGACCCGGCCGCCCGGCTCCCGCCGGACGGCCCGGGCAGGCGCCGGGCGAGGGCCGCCCCCTCCGGATCGGCGTCCGCGACACCCGGGCCCTATCGTGACCGGCATGCAGTCCTACACGATCGGCCAGGCGGCCCGGCTGCTCGGCGTCAGTCCGGACACCGCACGACGGTGGGCCGACGCCGGACGGGTCGCCACCCACCGCGACGACACCGGACGACGGCTCATCGACGGGCGCGACCTCGCCGCGTTCTCCGTCGAACTGGCCCGCACCGGAGGCGACGGGGAAGCCCCGTCGCACACCTCGGTCCGCAACGCCTTCCCCGGCATCGTGACCGCCGTCAAGCTCGGCGACGTCGCGGCTCAGGTGGAGATCCAGGCCGGTCCGCACCGCCTGGTCTCGCTGCTGACCCGGGAGGCCGTGGAGGAACTCGGCCTGGAGGTCGGCATGGAGGCGACCGCCCGCGTGAAGTCGACGAACGTGCACATCGACCGTGCCTAGGACCTGACATCCGGATCCCCCGCGCCCGGGTCGGACGAAAGGCCGCGGAGTCCCATCTCACTCGATCGCAAGTGCCCGGGCCGACGGCGCGACCGGCTCGCTCCTGCGATGCGGCATCACGCTTCCCCCTCGTATCTGCGGCAGTATCATCGCCGCACGGCCACCGACACGAGGGAGCTGACCCGGATGACCCGTCCCGCACGCCGGATCGCACGGACGGCCGCCGCCGGAGCGGCCGTACTGCTGGCCCTGAGCGCCTGCTCCTCCCAAGGCTCGTCGGCACCCGAAGCGTCCGGCTCCTCGCCGTCCTCCCGGAAGCTGTCCGGCACGGTCACGGTCTTCGCCGCCGCCTCGCTGAAGGAGAGCTTCACCGCCCTCGGCCGGCAGTTCGAACGGCAGCATCCCGGCACCAGGGTCACCTTCAGTTTCGGCGGCAGCGACACGCTCGCCGCGAGCATCACCGCCGGCGCGCCGGCCGACGTGTTCGCCGCCGCCAGCACCAGGACGATGGCGCTCGTGACGGACCGCGAGGACGCGGCCGGCACACCGGTCACCTTCGTCCGCAACCAGCTGGAGATCGCCACCCTGCCCGGCAACCCGCACAAGGTCTCCTCCCTGAAGGACCTCACCCGGTCCGGTCTGAAGGTGGTGCTGTGCGACAGGACGGTCCCGTGCGGTGCCGCCGCCCGGGAGGCCCTGGACACCGCCGGACTGACCCTGACACCGGCCTCCTACGAACAGGACGTCAAGAGTGCCCTGACCAAGGTGGAGCTGAAGGAGGCCGACGCGGCCGTCGTCTACCGGACCGATGTGAAGGCGGCCGGTGACAAGGTGGAGGGCGTGGAGTTCCCCGAGTCGGCCACGGCCGTCAACGACTACCCGATCGCCCTGCTCAAGGACGCGCCCCACACCGCGGCGGCCAAGGCGTTCATCGAGCTGGTGAGGTCCCCGCGAGGCCTGAAGGTCCTGTCCGAGGCGGGGTTCCTCGCGCCGTGACCGGAGAGGACGGGACCAGGTCCGCGGCCGGCCCGCTGGGTGGCCCGCGGCGCGGCCGCCGCGTCCGCACCGCTTCCCGCGGCGCCCCGCTGCCCCTGCTGGTCCCCGCCCTCGTGGGACTCGCCTTCCTGCTGCTGCCGCTGCTCGCCCTGCTGCTGCGCACTCCCTGGCGCGACCTCCCGGCCCAGCTGACCGGCCCGGAGGTGTGGCAGGCGCTGCGGCTGTCCCTCGTCACCGCCAGCGCCGCCACCGCCGTGAGCCTGGTGCTCGGGGTGCCGCTGGCCTGGCTGCTGGCCCGCACGGACTTCCCCGGGCGCCGGCTCGTACGGGCACTGGTGACCCTGCCGCTGGTGCTGCCGCCGGTGGTGGGCGGCGTGGCGCTGCTCCTCGCGCTCGGCCGCAACGGCGTCGCCGGGCACTGGCTGGACGAGTGGTTCGGGATCACGCTGCCGTTCACCACGGCCGGGGTCGTGGTGGCGGAGGCATTCGTGGCCATGCCGTTCCTCGTCATCAGCGTCGAGGGCACCCTGCGCGCCGCCGATCCCCGCTTCGAGGAGGCCGCCGCGACGCTGGGCGCCTCCCGGTTCACCGCGTTCCGCCGCGTCACCCTGCCGCTCGTCGCGCCCGGCGTCGCGGCGGGCGCCGTGCTCGCCTGGGCGCGGGCGCTCGGCGAGTTCGGCGCGACGATCACCTTCGCCGGCAACTTCCCCGGCCGTACGCAGACCATGCCGCTCGCCGTCTACCTGGCCCTGCAGAACGACCCGGCCGCGGCGATCGCGCTGAGCCTGGTGCTGCTGGCCGTGTCGATCGCGGTGCTGGCGGGACTGCGGGACCGTTGGATCACGGCGCCATGACCCCCGGCCGCCGCCCCGCCCCGCGCCCCGCGACGGCCCCGGCCCACGACCTCTGGACATCCGCCTCATGACCGACATCGACGGCACGGCGACCGGCGTGCTCCCCGAAGGCGCCCGGGACGAGGGCCTGGACGCCCGGCTCGTGGTCGACCGCGGCTCCTTCCGCCTGGACGTCGCCCTCACCGCCGCACCCGGCGACGTCGTCGCGCTGCTCGGGCCGAACGGCGCGGGCAAGACCACCGCCCTGCGCGCCCTCGCCGGCCTGCTGCCGCTGACCGGTGGTCACCTGCGCCTCGACGGCGTCGCGCTGGACCGCACCCCGCCCGAGGAGCGCCCGGTCGGCGTCGTCTTCCAGGACTACCTGCTCTTCCCCCACCTGTCCGCCCTGGACAACGTGGCCTTCGGGCCGCGCTGCCACGGCGCCGGCAGGAGGGAGGCCCGCGCCCTGGCCGCCGCGTGGCTGGAGCGCATGGGCCTCGCCGACCACGCGGACGCCAGGCCGCGCCGGCTGTCCGGCGGCCAGGCCCAGCGCGTCGCCCTCGCGCGCGCCCTGGCCACCGGCCCCCGGCTGCTGCTCCTCGACGAGCCGCTCGCGGCCCTGGACGCCCGCACCCGTCTGGAGGTCCGGGCCCGGCTCCGCCGCCATCTGGCCGAGTTCGAGGCGGTCGCGGTCCTGGTCACGCACGACCCGCTGGACGCGATGGTGCTGGCCGACCGGCTGGTCGTCGTCGAGCACGGACGCGTCGTCCAGGAGGGCACCCCGTCCGCCATCGCCCGCCGGCCCCGGACGGACTACATCGCCCGGCTCGTCGGGCTGAACCTCTACCGGGGGCGGGCCGAGGGGCACACCGTCCGGCTGGAGGCCGGTCCCGCCGTCACCACCACCGAGGACCTCGCCGGGGCGGTGTTCGTCGCCTTCCCACCGGGTGCAGTCACCCTGCACCGGGACCGGCCCACCGGTTCCAGCGCGCGCAACCTGTGGGCCTGCGAGGTCGCCGGACTGGAGACCCACGGCGACCAGATCCGCGCCGACCTCACCGGCGAGCTGCGGCTCGCCGCCGACCTCACCGCCGTGGCCGCCGCCGAGCTCGGCCTGCACCCCGGCGCCCGGGTCTGGGCGACGGTCAAGGCGACCCAGACCCACGCCTATCCCGCCTGAGGAGTGCCGGCCGGCCGAGGCGGCACCCGGAGCGGACCGGCGGACGACGGCGACCGCGCGGCGAGCGGCCGGCCGAGACGCCACCGAGCGGCGAGCAGCTGGCCGCCGAGGCCCCGTGGGGGACACGACCAGACGCTGAGCGGCACCGCTGCGGCCCCGTGCCGGACACGACCGCACGCTCAGCGGCACCCCTGCGGCCCCGTGCCGGACACGACCGCACGCTCAGCGGCACCCCTGCGGCCCCGTGCCGGACACGACCGCACGCTCAGCGGCACCGCCGCGGCCCCGTGCCGGACACGACCGCACGCTCAGCGGCACCGCCGCGGCCCCGTGCCGGACACGACCGGACGCTGAGCGGCAGACCGGACGAGCCCCCGCTCGAAACACGACCGGACGCTTGGCGGCACGACGCGGTGAGCCGCCCTCGGGACACACCAGAACTTGGCGGCACGGCCTGGTTGGCCCGCGCAGGGCACAAGCCGGACAGCGCCCTTCGCGGCCCGACCAGCCCCGCCAGGCGGCACCCCGGGACGAAATGCGCGCCCTCGGACACACCAAGGGCTCCGCCCGGCCCCCGGAAGAGGGGCCGGGCGGAGCCCAGGTGCCGTGCTCAGTCCTCGTACGCGTCCAGCGGCGGGCAGGAGCAGACGAGGTTCCGGTCGCCGAAGGCCTGGTCGATGCGGCGCACCGGCGGCCAGTACTTGTCGGCGGCCGTGACGCCGGCCGGGAAGACGGCCTCCGCACGGCTGTAGGCGTGCTTCCACTCGCCGCCGAGGGCGGCCGCCGTGTGCGGGGCGTTGCGCAGCGGGTTGTCGTCGGCGGGCCACTCGCCGGAACCGACCTTCTCGATCTCGGCGTGGATCGCGATCATCGCGTCGCAGAACCGGTCGAGCTCGGCCAGGTCCTCCGACTCGGTCGGCTCGATCATCAGCGTGCCGGCCACCGGGAACGACATCGTCGGCGCGTGGAAGCCGTAGTCGATCAGCCGCTTGGCCACGTCGTCGACGCTGACGCCGGTCGCCTTGGTCAGCGGGCGCAGGTCGATGATGCACTCGTGCGCGACCAGGCCGCCGGGGCCGGTGTAGAGCACCGGGAAGTGCGGCTCCAGGCGCTTGGCGACGTAGTTGGCGGACAGCACGGCCACCTGCGTGGCGCGCTTGAGTCCCTCGCCGCCCATGAGGCGGACGTACGCCCACGAGATCGGCAGGATGCCCGCCGAGCCCCACGGCGCCGCGGAGATCGGGCCGACGCCCGTCTCCGGGCCGGCGGCCGGCTGCAGCGGGTGGTTGGGCAGGTACGGGGCGAGGTGCGCGCGCACACCGACCGGGCCGACACCCGGACCGCCGCCGCCGTGCGGGATGCAGAAGGTCTTGTGCAGGTTGAGGTGCGAGACGTCGCCGCCGAAGTGGCCCGGCTTGGCCAGCCCGACCAGCGCGTTGAGGTTCGCGCCGTCGACGTACACCTGGCCGCCGGCGTCGTGCACGGCCGCGCAGATTTCGGCGACGTGCTCCTCGAAGACACCGTGCGTGGACGGGTAGGTGATCATCAGCACCGCGAGCTCGTCGCGGTACTGCTCGATCTTCGCCCGCAGGTCCTCGACGTCGATCTCGCCGTCGTCGGCGGTCCTGACGACGACGACCTTCATGCCCGCCATCACGGCGCTGGCGGCGTTGGTGCCGTGCGCGGAGGACGGGATGAGGCACACCGTGCGCTGCTCGTCGCCGTTGGCGCGGTGGTAGCCGCGGACGGCGAGCAGACCGGCCAGCTCCCCCTGCGAACCGGCGTTCGGCTGGAGGGAGACCTTGTCGTAGCCGGTGACCTCGGCGAGACGCTCCTCCAGCTCGTGGATGAGCGTGAGGTAGCCCTCGGCCTGCTCGGCCGGCGCGAAGGGGTGCAGCTGCCCGAACTCGGGCCAGGTGACCGGCTCCATCTCGGTGGTCGCGTTGAGCTTCATGGTGCACGAGCCCAGCGGGATCATGCCGCGGTCGAGCGCGTAGTCACGGTCGGCGAGCCGGCGCAGGTACCGAAGCATCGCCGTCTCGGAGCGGTACTGGTGGAAGACCGGGTGGGTCAGGTAGTCGTCCGTGCGCAGCAGGCCGTCCGGAAGGGTGTCCGCGGCCGCCTCGTCCAGCGCCTCGACGTCGCCCTGGACGCCGAAGGCGCCCCAGACGACGGCCAGCTGGGCCCGCGTGGTCGTCTCGTCGCAGGCGACCGACACGTGGTCGGCGTCGACGAGGCGCAGGTTGACGCCGTGGTCGCGGGCCGCGGCGACGATCTCGGCGGCACGGCCCTCGGCCCTGACCGTCACGGTGTCGAAGTACGCGCCGTGCACGACCTCGGCCCCGCCCGCCTGCAGACCCGCGGCGAGGAGCGTGGCGTAGCGGTGGGTGCGCCGGGCGATGGTCCGCAGGCCCTCGGGGCCGTGGTACACCGCGTACATGCCGGCCATCACGGCGAGCAGCACCTGGGCGGTGCAGATGTTGCTGGTCGCCTTCTCGCGGCGGATGTGCTGCTCGCGGGTCTGCAGCGCGAGACGGTAGGCCTTGTGCCCGTCGGCGTCGACGGAGACGCCGACGAGGCGGCCGGGCAGGCTGCGCGCGAAGTTCTCGCGCACCGCCATGTAGCCGGCGTGCGGCCCGCCGAAGCCCATCGGGACACCGAAGCGCTGGGTGGTGCCGACGGCGATGTCGGCGCCGAGCTCGCCGGGGGACTTCAGCAGGGTGAGGGCGAGCAGGTCGGCGGCGACGGTGACGACCGCGCCCAGCTCGTGCGCCTGGTCGATGACCGGCTTCAGGTCGCGCACCGCACCACAGGCGCCGGGGTACTGCAGCAGCACCCCGTTGATGTCACGGCCGGCGATCTCCGTGGGGATGCCCTCGCTCAGGTCGGCGACGACGACGTCCACGCCGGTCGGCTCGGCCCGGGTCCGGATGACGGCGATGGTCTGCGGCAGCGCGTCCGCGTCGACCAGGAACAGGCCCTTCTTGTTCTTGCCCATGCGCCGGGACAGCGCCATGGCCTCGGCGGCCGCGGTGCCCTCGTCGAGCAGCGACGCGCCGGAGGTCGGCAGGCCGGTCAGCTCGGCCACCATCGTCTGGAAGTTGAGCAGCGCCTCGAGGCGGCCCTGGGAGATCTCCGGCTGGTAGGGGGTGTAGGCGGTGTACCAGGCCGGGTTCTCCATGACGTTGCGCAGGATGACGGGCGGGGTGAACGTCCCGTAGTACCCGAGGCCGATCATGGAGCCGAGGACCTGGTTGCGGTCGGCGAGGGAGCGCAGCTCGGCCAGCACCTCGGCCTCGGTGCGCGCGCCCGGCAGGGCGAGCCCGTCGGCGTTCTTGATCACGTCCGGGACCGCCGCGGCGGTGAGCTCGTCCAGCGAGCCGTAGCCGACCTGCGCGAGCATCTTGGCCCGGGCCTCGTGGTCGGGGCCGATGTGGCGCTGCTCGAAGGGCGTACCCTGTTCGAGCTCGGAGAGCGGAATGCGATGGGCGGTCATTGCGGAGGCCTCCTGGTCTGACGCGACCTTCGGGGGCACCACGGCACGGGTGCCCGGACGGCCTCCCCCTCTGTCATCTCGACCTGAGAGCTTCACCGGGTCGCCCGAGGGCTCCGGCTTTCACCGTCGGTGAGGGCGGACGCCGTCGACACCCGCCCTGCTTTCCAGAGTGACCTCGTCCGTGCGGTACGTGGGCCTGAGAGATTCCGGGGAGGATTTGCTCCTTCGGCGCCTCCGGTGTCACCGGAGGACTCTCCCGCACGGGGTCAGCAGCCGCTGCCAGCCTACCAGCGGGCCCGCCGGCCGGGCCCTCGAGTGGCCGCCGTGACGATTGTGCTCTTTCGTAGTGCTTACGGATGAGGTGCGAACCATCGCGACGCTGTGGAGGGCCCGTGCGAACCGAAATCGACCCGCGCAATCTGATCGGACGCAAGGCGTTCGACCGCGACGGCAACAAGATCGGCACCGTGGACGAGGTGTACCTCGACGACGCGACCGGGGTGCCGGAGTGGGCGGCGATACGCACGGGCCTGTTCTCCCGGGACGCCTTCGTGCCCCTGGCGCCCAGCGAACTGGTCGAGGGCACCCTGCGCGTCCCCTTCGACCGCGCCCTGATCAAGGAGGCCCCCGACTTCGGCGTCGGCCGTCACCTCTCCCCCGAGCAGGAACTGCAGCTGTACCACCACTACGGCCTCGACGTCGCCTCCGCTCCCCCGGTCCCCGACCACGAGTTCGGCAAGCTGGCGGGCTCCGAGGAGACCTGAGCGCCGGCTCCGTCCGGCCCCGCGGAGACCCCACCGCCCTCCTCACCCGGTCCCCGCGGCACCAGCGGGAGCGGATCCGCGGGCTCCAGGTCCGGATCGCCGACCCGGAACGTCCGCACCCGCCCCGGTGCGGAGTAGGGCGTCTCGAACCGGACGGTGACACGGCCCAGGCCGCTGCCCTGCACCCAGCCGTGCCCGTGCAGCGCGTGGCGCACGTCGTGTCCCGCGGGCCAGCGCCGCTCACCGGGTTCCGGCTGCTCCTGCGACGGCTCCTGCTCCGCCGGCTCCTCCGCGAGTCCGGCCTCGCGCACCCCGGCCGCCTGGGCGAACAGGTCCTCCTGCGTGTAGTCGGCGAGCCCCGTGACCCCGACGCCGAGCAGCCGCACCCCGCCCGTGGTGTCCACCGAGTCCAGCAACCGGGCGGCCGCCTCCCGGACGACGGCCGGGTCGTCGGTGGGTCCCCGCAGGGTCTCCGACCGGGTCAGCGTGGAGAAGTCGTACCGCCGTACCTTCAGCACGATCGTCCGGCCCGACAGCCCGGCCCCGCGCAGCCGCCGCACGCACCGGTCGGCGAGCCGCTGCACCTGGAGGCCCACCCGGAGGCGGTCGTGGATGTCGACGTCGTAGGTGTCCTCGACCGAGACCGACTTGGCCTCCCGCTCGGCGACCACGGGCCGCTCGTCGTGCGCCAGCGCCATGGCGTACAGCGCGTGCCCGTGCGCCTTCCCCAGCAGCCGGACCAGTTCGTCCTCGCCCGCCTCGGCGATCTCGCCGACCGTGTGGATGCCCGCCCGCCGCAGGTGGTCGCCCGTCGCAGGCCCCACGCCCGGCAGGGTCCGCACCGGCATGGGTTCGAGCAGGGCGCGCTCGGTGCCCGGCTCGATGAGCACCAGGCCGTCCGGCTTGGCCTGCTCGGAGGCGATCTTTGCGAGCATCTTGGATGCGGCGAGACCCACGGACCCCGTCAGTCCCGTGACCGCCCGGATGTCCGCGCGCAGCTTCGTGCCCACCGCCCGCGCGGACTCGGCGTCCCACGCCGCTCCCCCGGCCTCCAGGTCCACGAAGGCCTCGTCCAGGCTCAGCGGCTCCACCAGCGGCGACAGCGCCCGCAGCAGCCCCATCACCTGCTCGCTGATCGCCCGGTAGAAGGCGAAGCGCGGCACCAGGTACGCGGCGTTCGGCGCCAGCCGCCGCGCCTGCGCCATCGGCATCGCCGAGTGCACCCCGAAGACCCGCGCCTCGTACGACGCGGTGGCGACCACACCGCGCGGCCCGAGACCGCCCACGACCACGGCCTTCCCGCGCAGGCTCGGCTTGGACGCCTGTTCCGCCGAGGCGAAGAAGGCGTCCATGTCGAGGTGCAGGATCGTGGGCGCGGTTCTCACACCTCCGATGCTGCACCACGCCACTGACAGCACCGCATCCCGGGCACACCCCGGCGGGCCGGGACGCTCAGGAGCGGAGGAAGAGCCGGAGGACCGGTGACCACCGGAGGGCGGCGTTCGATCCGCCGCGAGCCCGACGGACCGGCGAGGCGAGCCAGGCGGCCCCACGAGGCGAGCCAGGCGGACCGGCTACCCGGCCGACCCGCGTCAGACCGCCCTGTTGCGCCGGCGGGCCAGTTCGTCGGCCGGGTTGTGCCCGACCAGCGTCTCCCCGGTGTCGACGCGCTCCCCGTGCAGCTGCGACAGCGCGTTCTCCACGTCCCGCCAGACGACGCCGACGGCGATCCCGAAGATGCCCTGGCCGCCCTGGAGCAGTGCGTGGACCTCGTCGGGCGAGGTGCACTCGTACACCGTGGCGCCGTCGCTCATCAGCGTCAGGCGCTCCAGGTCGTGGAAACCCTGCTCCCGCAGGTGCTGGACGGCGGTGCGGATGTTCTGCAGGGACACCCCGGTGTCGAGGAAGCGCTTGACGATCTTGAGCACGACCACGTCGCGGAAGCTGTACAGGCGCTGCGTGCCGGATCCGTAGGCGGGCCGCACGCTCGGCTCGACGAGACCGGTGCGCGCCCAGTAGTCCAGTTGCCGGTAGGTGATGCCGGCGGCCGCGCAGGCCGTCGGGCCGCGGTAGCCGATCTCCTCGGACGCCATGGACGTCGCCCCTCCGCTGCTCGGCACGGCCGTCGGTCGCTGCGGAGCGCGGTCGGCCGCACCGCCGTGCTGGGCGTGCCCCCAGCCGGGGCGGGGCCGAGAGCTGGGAGGAGGGTACGGACCGCTTCCCCCGACACCGCGTCCGGGGGCACCCCCAGCCGTACCGTCGCCGCTGCTTCCCACGCCGACCTCCGTCCTCGACCTGCCTTCTCGACGGTAGGCAGTCACCAGGGGCGCGTCAACGATCGCCACACTCGGCACGCCGAGTGATAATCACCCTAAGAGTGGTTTCCCGAACCCCACCGCGGGGAAAGGCTAGCCGAATGCCCTGGCCGGAGCCGCGGAACACCACCAGACCAGTGGCATGTGCCGACGGACGTCCGCCCGCCCGAGCCCTGCCCGGTCCCACCCGGAAACCGGCGCCCGGACGACCGCCTCCCTCCAGCCCCCGCCCACGCCCGTCGGGGCCGTACGCCCCGGGCGTGCGGCGACCTGCTGGTTCTACTGGTTGCTGGTGCCGAAGTCCTCCGGCGAGATCTGGTCGAGGAACTCGCGGAACTTCTCCACCTCGTCCTCCTGCTCGTCCGGGATCGCGATACCCGCGTCGTCGAGCACCGTGTCGCTGCCGTAGATCGGCGTCCCGGTGCGCAGGGCCAGCGCTATGGCGTCGGACGGGCGGGCGCTCACCTCGACCCCGCTCGCGAACACCAGCTCCGCGTAGAAGACACCCTCGCGCAGATCCGTGATGCGTACCTCGGTGAGCTCCTGCCCGACGGCCTCCAGCACGTCCTTGAACAGGTCGTGCGTCAGTGGTCGCGCGGGAGCCATGCCCTGCTGGGCGAAGGCGATCGCCGTCGCCTCCCCCGGCCCGATCCAGATGGGGAGGTAGCGGTCGCCTCCCACTTCACGCAGGAGCACGATCGGTTGGTTGGAGGGCATTTCGACCCGGACACCTACGACATCGAGCTCGTTCACACAGCAACCCTAGGCCGTGGTCGCAAGGTTTGGGTAGTCGGGCCGGGAACGGGTGGCCGATCCCGGCCGCACCGTCCCGCCCCGGTCACGGCAGCCGCACCCCGAGCGCGGTCTGCACCAGCGCCGCGTGCAGCCTCGCCGTGAGCTCGGCCAGCTCCCTGGTACGGGCCTCGGCGTGCGCCCTGGTCTGCGGATTGCGGTGCCGCCTCAGCGGTGCCACCACCTGCTCGACGAGCCCGGCCTCACGGTCGGCGGCCGCCTTCATCACCCGCAGGTGCCGGGGTTCGATCCCATGACGGCCCAGCTCGGAGACGAGCGAGGCGACCGTGACCGCCTCGGCGTCGTAGACCCCGTCCGCCAGCGGAGTGACGAGCCCGTACGACTCCCACTCCTCGAGGTCCCCCGCCTCGATCCCGGCGGCGGCCAGCAGCTCGGCCCGGCCGATCCGGGCCGCCGTCGGCGTCTCGGGGACCGCCGGCACGGCCTCTCCCTCGCGCTGCCGGCCCAGGACCGGCAGCGGAGCCGCCTCGCCGCGCTCCATCGCGTCCAGGTGCTCGCGAATCACCTTCAGCGGAAGGTAGTGGTCCCGCTGCATCCGCAGGACGCGGGCGAGTCGCTCGACGTCCTCGGCGCTGAACTTGCGGTACCCCGAGGGGGTGCGCCGGGGCTCGACGAGCCCCTCCGACTCCAGGAAGCGGATCTTCGAGATCGTGACTTCGGGGAACTCGTCGCGCAGCACGTTCAGCACCGTGCCGATGCTCATCAGCCCAGTGTCCGCGGCGGCGGCGCCGTAGCCGGCACCGCCGCTCGGTGGTTGGCGCATGGACCTTCCCTGGGTCCCCCCGGAGGCGTCGGGGGGACGGTCAGATTGCCTGCCGGCTCGCGTAGAAGACCAGCCGGTACTTGCCGATCTGCACCTCGTCACCGTTGGCCAGGGCGACCTCGTCGATCCGCTCCCGGTTGACGTACGTGCCGTTCAGGCTGCCGACGTCGGCCACCGTGAACGAGCCGTCCGGGCGGCGCCGGAACTCCACGTGCCGGCGCGAGACCGTCACGTCGTCCAGGAAGATGTCGCTCTGCGGGTGACGCCCCGCGGTGGTCAGCTCGCCGTCCAGGAGGAAGCGGCTGCCGGAGTTGGGTCCGCGGCGCACCACCAGCAGGGCGGAGCCCAGCGGGAGCGCGTCGACGGCCGCCTGCGCCTCCGGGGAGAGCATCGGCGTCTGGCCGGTCGCCTCGGCGTCGTAGGCCTCGATACCGGAGATGGAGATCGTGGAGGTGGTCTCCGACGGACGCTCCGCCGCCGCACCGGCCCGCAGCGGCGCACCGCAGTGGGAACAGAAGCGGCTGTTCTCGGCGTTGCGGTTGCCGCACCTCGTACACACCAGGGCCGACATGGACGGATCCTCCTGCCGCGGCTGCCCCGCCGGGGCTTGGGACGCGTACGGGTCGGTGGCAAACCCTCCACCCGTACCTGAGGTTGACGGTTGCCCGAAACCTATGCCGCCCGCCTGGGCCGGGTCAACAGACGCCGCGCCCTGACCACCGGAAATGTCGCCGCCCGGACCGGCGACCTGGTCCCGGAACAGCGGCCGCTGGCCCTCCGCACCGGGCTCCGCGCGATGACGAGCGGACGCGCTGCCGCTGTCCTCTCGTGCGCTCTTGCCGAACAACTTCGCAAACAACTTCACGGGCGATTCCCCTTGACCGAAACAGACCCGCCCGTGGGGCAGGACGAACCCTGACTGCATACACCGGCCGACCCGGACATCCTCACAACGTCCGTATCCACCAGACAGTTTCCACCACGCACCACCCGATTGGTGCGCCGACCCCCCGCAACCTCCTGCCCTTCCCGGACGAGCCCCATGCTCCCGGTGCTCACCGGGAGGACGACCGAGCGTAGTCAGGCCGCTTCGCCGCCCGCAAGGCGTCAACGACGATCTTGTCCGACCGCTCGACGGCCACCGTGGCCTGCTCCTTCTCCAGGGTCTGCACCACGCCTCCGGGGATGTTGAGCGCCGGTTCGAGGTCCTGCGGCTTGCCGATGACCTTGAAACGATACGGCGTGCCGATCTTGTTCCCGTCGACCTCCACACCCTTGCCGGAATCCGTGAGGTACGTGCCGGCGACGACCCGTACGCCGTTCACCTGGATCGCCTCCGCACCGGCCGCGCGCAGCTCCTGGATGGCGTCGAGCAGCATGTCCGCCTCGACCGTCCCCTTCGTGTCGTCGACCGTGATGGTGATGCCGGGTCCCTGCGCCGCCACGGTGCCCGCCAGGATGCCGAGTTGCCGTTCCTTCTCGGCCGTCTGCTTGCGGGCCTCCTCGGCCTGGTCCGAGCTGTTCTCCAGCTCCTGGCGCTGCTTCTCCAGACCCTGCTTCTCGTCCTCAAGACGCTGAGTGCGGTCGTCCAGTTCATCGAGGATGCGGACAAGATCTTCCTGGCGTGCCCCGCGCAGCGCGCTGTCGCTGTCGCTGTTGGAGGCGACCTGGACGGCCAGGCCGAACCCGAGGCCGAACAGCAGCAGCGCGACGATCAGTTGGGCGCGGCTGAACCGCGGCGGCCACAGGCCGTCGGCCAGCCGCTGCCGGCCGGTCAGCGCGGCCCCGGCCCCAGCGCCCGGCGCCGTCCCGGGCGTCGCGCGCGGCACCTCACCGCCGGCGGCCCCCGCGGGCACTTCCTCGGGCAGTTCCCTGCGCAGCGGGGTCCCGGCCTGCTCGTCCTGCTCGCTCATCGGCCTCACGCCCGGAACACGTGCCGTCGGATCGCCGCGGCGTTGGAGAAGATACGGATACCGAGGACGACCACGACGCCCGTGGACAACTGGGCGCCGACGCCCAGTTTGTCGCCCAGGAACACGATCAGCGCGGCCACGACGACGTTCGACAGGAACGACACGACGAACACCTTGTCGTCGAAGATGCCGTCGAGCATGGCCCGCAGACCACCGAAGACGGCGTCCAGTGCCGCCACGACGGCGATCGGCAGGTAAGGCTCGACGACCGCCGGAACCTCGGGCCGGACCAACAGGCCGGCCACGACTCCCACGACGAGGCCCAGTACGGCGATCACGATGTGCCCTTCTCAGTGCTCGGCTGTGCGGTACGAACGATGACGCTGGGTGCGGCGGGCAGCCGGAGGTCGCTCTCCACGGAGATGGCGGTCCGGATGCCGAAGTTCTCCTGGAGGGCGTTCAGATACAGCCCGTCCGGGCTGTTCTGGAACCGGTCGCTCAGCCGGTCGCCGTCCCCCACCGCGAGCACCGTGTACGGCGGGACCAGCGGCCTGTTGTCGACCAGTATGGCGTCACCCGCGGCGCGGATCGCGGACAGGGCGGTCAGCCGCTGCCCGTTGATGGTGACGGCCTCGGCCCCCGACTGCCACAGTCCGTTGACGACGCGCTGCATGTCCCGGTCGCGCACCCGGCCCGTGTCGGAGAAGCCCGCCGCCTGACGGGGGTCCGCCTCGCCTCCGGTCCCGGCCTCCTTGGCGTCGTCCACCACCAGCTTCACACCGGGGCCGTGCACCGCGGCGGCGCCCGACAGGATGCCCACCAGGTCGGCCCGGTCGTTGCCGCCGCTCTGCTTCAGCGCCTTGCGCTGGCGGGCGCTGACGTCGTCGCGCAGCTCGTCGACGGCGGCTTCGAGCTTGTCCGCCGCCGCGGTCTCGCGGTCGATGCGGTCGATCAGCTCCTCGCGCTCCTTGGCGACGGTCGGGGCCGCGACGCGCGCCTGCGCAGCCCCCACGGTCACGACGAGGGCGGCGAGCACCAGGCCGCCGGCGAGACCCAGCTTCGCCCTGAGCGTCTTCGGCATGCCCCCTTCGCCCGCGGCCCTCTTCCGCTCGGCGGCCTCGGCGTATCCGTCGTCGAGGCTGTGGTCCATGACGTTGGTGATCAACGACATCGACGCGTCCGGACGGGAGGGCCGCGCGGGTGTGCTCCGAATGGGGGGTTGCTGCGGCATGCCGCACATCGTCGCACGGTCCGGCCGGTACCTCCGAACGGCCCCACCGGCGTGCCGGACAGGCCCCCTTGGGGGAGACTTGTCCGGCACGCGTACGCGCTGTCCGTATTTACCGTCCGGCGCTGTCCACGACGGCCGACCACTCGTCCAGCAGTGCCTGGGCGGACGCGTCGTCGGGACCCTCCGCCCACAGGTGCGTGACCGCCTCGGCCGGGTCCGGCAGCACCAGCACCCAGCGGCCGTCGGCCTCCACGACCCGCACGCCGTCGGTGGTGTCGATGTGGCGGTCCCCCGCCTCCTCGACGACCCGGCGCATGACCAGGCCCTTGACGGCCCACGGGGTGGCCAGGTCCCGCTTGAGGACGTGGGCCCGCGGGATCCGGGCGTCGATCTGGCTGAGCGTGAGCTGCGTGCGCGCCACCAGGCCGATCAGCCGCACGAAAGCCGCCGTGCCGTCGTAGACGCTGCTGAACTCGGGAACGATGAACCCGCCCTTGCCGTCACCGCCGAAGATGGTCCCTTCCTCGCCGCCGACGCGCGTCAGGTCGTCGGGCGAGGTGGTCGTCCACTCCACCTGGGTGCCGTGGTAGGCGGCCACCTGCTCGGCGATCCGCGTGGTGGTCACCGGCAGGGCCACACGGCCGCTGCGCCGTTCGGCGGCGACCAGGTCGAGCATGACCAGCAGGGCGCGGTCGTCCTCGATGATGCGGCCCTTCTCGTCCACGAGGGACAGCCGCTCGCCCACGGGGTCGAAGCGGACACCGAACGCGGCTCCGGAGGACGCCACGATCTCCCCGAGACGCACCAGGCCGGAACGGCGCATGTCGGCCGTCTCGGTCGGCCGGGACTCGTCGAGACCCGGGTTGATGGTCAGCGAGTCCACGCCGAGCTTGCCGAGCAGGCTCGGCAGGACGAGCCCGGCGCTGCCGTTCGAGGCGTCCACGACGACCTTCAGGCCCGACTCGGCGATCCCGGTGGTGTCGACGTTGCGCAGCAGCGACCCGGTGTAGGAGTCGAAGACGCTGGCCGGGAAGTGCAGGTCACCGATCTCACCGGGGAACGCGCGCCGGTACTCCTGGCGCGCGAAGACCCGGTCCAGCTTTCGCTGGCTGGCCTGCGACAGGTCGGCGCCCTGGCTGTCGAAGAACATGATGTCGACCGAGTCCGGGACTCCGGGCGTGGTGCGGATCATGATGCCGCCGGCGCTGCCGCGCGCGGTCTGCTGCCGTGCCACCGGCAGCGGCACGTTCTCCAGGTCGCGGACGTCGATGGCGCTGGCCTGCAGCGCGGAGATCACCGCCCGCTTGAGCGCCCGGGCGCCACGGGAGTGGTCACGGGCCGTCGTGACGGTGGCGCCCTTCTTCAGGGTCGTCGCGTACGCACCGGCGAGCCGCACCGCGAGCTCCGGTGTGATCTCGACGTTGAGGATGCCGGACACCCCGCGCGCTCCGAAGAGGTGCGCCTGCCCGCGCGACTCCCAGATCACCGAGGTGTTGACGAAGGCGCCGGCCTCGATGGTCTTGAAGGGGTAGACCCGCACATTGCCCTGGACGATCGACTCCTCGCCGACCAGGCACTCGTCGCCGATGACGGCGCCGTCCTCGATCCGCGCGGCCCGCATGATGTCGGTGTTCTTGCCGACGACGCAGCCGCGCAGGTTGCTGTGCTGGCCGATGTACACGTTGTCGTGGAGGACGGCTCTGTGCAGGAACGCGCCGCTCTTGACGACGACGTTCGACCCGACGACGGTGTGCTCGCGGATCTCGGCGCCGGCCTCCACCTTGGCGTAGTCGCCGATGTAGAGCGGCCCCCGCAGCACGGCGTCGGGGTGGACCTCGGCGCCCTCGGCGACCCAGACGCCCGGGGAGAGCTCGAAGCCGTCGATGTCGACGTCGACCTTGCCCTCGAGCACGTCGGCCTGCGCCTTGACGTAGCTCTCGTGCGTGCCGACGTCCTCCCAGTAGCCCTCGGCGACGTAGCCGTAGATCGGCTTGCCTTCCTTCATCAGCTGCGGGAAGACATCGCCGGACCAGTCCACCGGGACATCGGCCTCGACATAGTCGAAGACCTCGGGCTCCATCACGTAAATGCCCGTGTTCACGGTGTCGGAGAAGACCTGGCCCCAGGTCGGCTTCTCGAGGAAGCGCTCGACCTTGCCCTCCTCGTCGACGATGGTGATACCGAATTCCAGCGGATTGGGGACGCGCGTGAGACACACGGTCACCATCGCGCCCTTCTCCTTGTGGAACCGGATCAGGTCGGTGAGATCGAAGTCCGTCAGGGCGTCACCGGAGATGACGAGGAAGGCATCGTCCTTCAACGCCTCCTCGGCGTTCTTGACGCTTCCGGCGGTACCGAGAGGCTTCTCCTCGTTGGCATATGTGAGCTCCATGCCGAGCTCTTCGCCGTCACCGAAGTAGTTCTTGACCAGCGAGGCCAGGAACTGGACAGTGACGACGGTCTCGTTCAGCCCATGCCGTTTGAGCAGCCGCAGCACATGCTCCATGATCGGCCGGTTGGCCACCGGCAGGAGCGGCTTGGGCATGCTCGAGGTCATAGGACGAAGGCGTGTGCCTTCGCCTCCGGCCATCACGACGGCCTTCATGTCGGAAGCGTCCTCCTCCAAGAGACGACGGTCTAGCCGACTTCACCCGTCAAGATTGTCCCGCACTTTTTCAAAGCGGGCCATCGAGCCACTGCGGCCGCCCCCATTGGCGGGCTCAGTCGGCCATGGCGTCCGCACGGACCAGGCGGCGGACTTGTACCACGTACAGGACTCCTGCCCACCAATAGAGGGTTGTACCCCATCCCGCGAACGCCCATCCGAAAATCGCAGCGAGTGACGCGATCCATCCGCTTCCGTCGCTGAGCAGCAGGAGCGGGAAGGCGTACATGAGGTTGAACGTGGCCGCCTTGCCGAGGAAGTTCACCTGCGGCGGCGGATAGCCGTGGCGCCGGAGGACGCCCACCGCCAGCAGCAGCATGAGTTCTCGGGCCAGAAGGAGCGCGGTGAGCCATACGGGCAGGATTTCCCGCCACGTGAGCCCGACCAGGGTCGACAGGACGTAGAGCCGGTCGGCCGCGGGGTCGAGAAGCCGGCCGAGGCTGCTGACCTGGTTCCATCGCCGTGCGAGCTTGCCGTCCAGGTAGTCGCTGACGCCGCTGAGGGCCAGCACCAGCAGCGCCCAGCCGTCGCTCCTGGGACCACCGAACTCCGGCCTGAGGATGAGCCACAGGAAAAGGGGCACGCCGATGAGCCGTGCCATGCTGAGGATGTTCGGGATGGTGAGGACCCGGTCCGTCTGGACCCGGGTCTCCTGTACCTCCACCCGGGGGCCTCCTGGGAAAACGTGCCGACGATGCTCTGAGACCTTACCTCAACGCAAAAAAGCTCCGGCTCTCGGGCTGCATGCCCAAGAGCCGGAGCTGTAAAGGTAGTTCGGCGGCGTCCTACTCTCCCACAGGGTCCCCCCTGCAGTACCATCGGCGCTGTGAGGCTTAGCTTCCGGGTTCGAAATGTAACCGGGCGTTT
>NZ_JBEYXZ010000025.1:0-6936 GCF_040645305.1 Streptomyces sp. NPDC046831
CTGTTCCGATGGGGGGGGTGCCCGTCCTCGGACCGGCGCGGGTGCTGTTGGTCACCGGCGCGCCGGGGTTGACGCGCCGGCCGCTGCGGGCGGGCACCCCCCGGCACGTCCCCTCCAGTCCGTGGACGGCCGCGGGTGTGTGGTGGCCCGGCCGGCCGGTGGCGGCGTCGTGCGGTCGCCCCGGCCTGCGGGTGGAGCGGTCCGGTTCGGTCGGAGGCGGGAGGGTCCGTGCGGTTCCGACCGTCCTGGGGGCGGGGCCGTGCGAGCTGACCCGGGCGTGGGTAGGGCGGGGTCGTGCGGCTCTGACCGTCCCGGGGGTGGGGCCGGGTGAGTCGACCCGGCCGTGGGTGGGGCGGGGGCGGGCGGTGTGGGGCGTTCGGGGAGCGGATACTGGAGGCCGCCCGACCGTACGCGCCACCCCGGAGCCCGTCCCGTGAAGCCACTGGTCCGTCCCGCCCGACTCGCCCCCGGCGCCCGCGTCGCCGTCGTCGCGCCCAGCGGGCCGGTGCCCGAGGAGCGGCTGCAGGCCGGGCTCGACGTGCTGCGCGGCTGGGACCTCGAACCCGTGGTGGCGCCGCACGTGCTCGACCGGCACGCCGCCCTCCCGTATCTGGCGGGCACGGACGCCGGCCGCGCCGCCGACCTGCAGGCCGCCTGGTGCGACCCGTCCGTCGACGCCGTGCTGTGCGCCCGCGGCGGGTACGGCGCGCAGCGGACGGCCGACCTGCTCGACTGGGAGGCGATGCGCTCGGCCGGGCCGAAGGTGCTGGTCGGGTTCAGCGACGTCACCGCGCTGCACGAGGCGTTCGCCGCGCGGCTGGGACTGGTCACGCTGCACGGGCCGATGGCGGCGGGCGTCGACTTCGTCAAGAACGCGCGGGCCCAGGAGCACCTGAGGGCCACGCTGTTCGCGCCGGAGACGACCCGCGTCATCGCGTCCGGCGGCACCGCGCTCGTCCCCGGACGGGCGCGCGGCGTCACGCTCGGCGGGTGCGCCAGCCTGCTCGCGGCGGAACTCGGCACGCCGCACGCCCGACGTGGCGCCCGCGGCGGGCTGCTGCTGATCGAGGACGTGGGGGAGGAGGCGTACCGTCTCGACCGCATCCTGACCCAACTGCTGCGGGCCGGCTGGCTCGACGGCGTCGCGGGCGTCGCCCTCGGCTCCTGGCGCGACTGCGGTCCCGGCGCCCTGCTGCGCGCCGTGTTCGCCGACCGGCTGGGGGGTCTCGGCGTCCCGGTCGTCGAGGAGTTCGGGTTCGGGCACTGCGACGGTGCGCTCACCGTGCCGTTCGGGGTGGCCGCCGAACTCGACGCGGACGCCGCGGCCCTGACGCTGGACGAGCCCGCGCTGCGGTGACGCCCGGCCCGCCCGGCCGTGGCGCTCCTTCACCGACACTCCGTCAAGAAACCTCCTGCACGCCGATTGACCCGGCCTGACACGTGTCACAGCATGAATCCGGACCGTACTTACCGGCCGGTAAGTCGGCTGCCGCAGCAGCCGGCTCGGGTGTCCTCAGTGTGGAGGTCTCGTGTCCCGTCGTGTGCCCGGAGCCCGTGCCCTGCTCGCCCTCGCCCTCGGCGGCGCGCTGACCGCCACCGCCGGAGCCACCCGACCCGTGTCCGCGGCGGAGGAGTTCACCGTCACGCCGCTGACGTTCACCGTCCGCGCCGGCGACCGGAGCTGCGCCGTGGACGCCGACCTGTACCGGCCCGCCGGTGCCGACCGGGACCGTCCCGCGCCCGCCGTGCTCGCCACGAACGGCTTCGGCGGCAGCAAGAGCGACGGCTCGACGGACGCCATCGGCAGGGCCTTCGCGCAGCGCGGATACGTCTCCCTCGTCTACTCGGGGCTCGGCTTCGGCCGGTCGGGCTGCCTCGTCTCGCTCGACGACCCGGAGATCGACGGCAGGGCAGCCTCCCGGCTGGTCGACTTCCTGGGCGGCGGACGGGCCGCCGACGACGGGACCCGCGTCGACTACGTCACCCTCGACGGCACCGGCGACCCGCGCGTCGGCATGATCGGCGGTTCCTACGGCGGCGCCGTCCAGCTGGCGACGGCCGCCGTCGACCACCGTGTCGACGCGCTCGTCCCCCTCATCACCTGGCACGACCTCGCCTACTCCCTGGATCCCGAGAACGCCGTCGGCAGCGGCGGGGTGCCGGGGGTCTTCAAGTGGCAGTGGACCAACGCCTTCTACCTGATCGGCGAGGGCCAGCCGCTGCTGGAGCCGAACCTGGACCCGTCCCGCATCAACTCGATGGCCTGCCTGCACTTCGTGTCCCGGGCCTGCGAGACCGTCCGCACCCTCAACTCCGGCCGCTACCCGGCCGACCGCACCGCTCGGATGCTCGACTACGCGCACAGCGTGTCCCCGGTGTCCTACCTGAACCGGGTGAAGACGCCGACCCTGCTGGTCCAGGGCCAGGCCGACAGCCTGTTCAACCTCAACGAGGCGTCGGCGACGTACGAGACGCTCCGGGCGCAGGGCACCCCGGCCAAGATGATCTGGCAGTCCTGGGGCCACAGCGGCGGCATGACGGACCCGGCGGCCGGCGAGCTGAACCTCGCACGGGGCAACCTGGAGACCAGCTACGTCGGCAGGCGCATCCTGGCCTGGTTCGACCGCTACCTGCACCGGCGCGTGCCCACCGACACCGGGCCCGACTTCGCCTACTACCGGGACTGGATCGACGACCCGGAGCACACCTACGCCACGGCCGACCGCGTCCCCGCGCTCGGGCGGACGCTCTACCTGTCGGGGGACGGCAAGCTCGTCGGCGACCGGGCCGAGGTCGTGCGCGGCAGCCGGACGTACGCCAACTGGCTGGTGCCCACCAGTCATTCGGAGAGCTCCCTGGCCGGTGTCATCGGCCACCCGGACCAGCCGCCCCACGACACGCCCGGCACCTACCTCGGCTGGAGCAGCGAACCGCTGGCGGAGCCCGTCGACGTCGTCGGCGCGCCCCGCGCCACGCTCCGGGTCGTCTCCCCGGTGGCGCGGCTGACGCAGCACTCGGCGGACGCCGCGGACAAGCTCGTCCTGTTCGCCAAGCTGTACGACGTCGCACCGGACGGCACCCGGACGCTTGTGCACCGCCTGGTGGCGCCGGTCCGCGTGCCCGACGTGACCCGGCCCTTCACGGTGTCCCTGCCGGGGATCGTGCACCGCTTCGAGCAGGGGCACCGCCTGCGGTTCGTGATCGCGGGCAGCGACGACGCCTACGTGGGCAACCGGGGGATCAAGCCGGTGACGGTCGTCAGCGCCCCCGGTGACACCGGAGTGCTCCAGTTGCCGGTGGTGCGTCCCTGACACCCGCGCCCGGCGGCGCGTAGGGTGGCGGAATGCCGCAGACCGCCTCCCCCTTCCTGGCCGAGGGCCGCCGCGTGGGCATACGCCGCATCACCCTGGCGGACGGGCCCGAGTTCACCGCACGCGTCCGCGAGAGCAAGGACCTGCACCACCCGTGGCTGTTCCCGCCGGACACCGCCGAGGCCTACGCCGCGTACGCCGGCCGGCTGATCGGGAGTCCGGACCGGGCCGGGTTCCTCGTCTGCGAGCGGGACGGCGGGGCCGTCGCCGGGTTCATCAACGTCAACAACATGGTCGGGGGAGCCTTCCGGTCCGGCGCGCTGGGCTACGGCGCCTTCGCGCACGCCGCCGGGCGGGGGCTGATGCGCGAGGGCCTGGACCTCGTGGTCGGGTACGCCTTCGGACCGCTGGGACTGCACCGCCTGGAGATCAACGTGCAGCCCCTCAACACGGCCTCGATCGCGCTCGCCCGCAGGTGCGGGTTCCGTCTGGAGGGTTTCTCCCCGAAGATGCTCCATGTCGACGGGGCCTGGCGGGACCACCAGCGCTGGGCGATCACCGCCGAGATGCGGGCTTGTAGTTGATCTTCATGGTGTCGAGGTCCGTCACGGACGACCTGAGGCCGCGAAAGCCGTAGCCGAGTGCGCGCAGCGTCGTCCCGGCCCGGTCCTCCGCGATCGCGGCGGCCATCTCCTCGCCGTCGTCCGCGTCCGAGACGACGACGTACCGCAGGGAGAAGTGCTTCAGCGGCGACGCCTCGTACGTCAGCGACCCCTCCTCGGTGAACCGCATGGCGGCCAGCCCGTGCCGCGGCGCCTCGGCGAGCAGACGCGCCCGCGCCTCGTCGGTCAGCGCGTCCCAGGTGCCCCGGACGATCACCCGGTAGGTGTGCCGCTCGCTCATGTGGCCTCCGCTCCTCCGCCCGGCCGCCGCGTACCCCGCGGGGTCGTGAAGGGCCGACTGTACGGTGCCGGGGGCGCCGTGGCGCGCGGTTTTCCGCCGGCCCGGCGGCCCCGTGCCCCGGCGGCCTGGTGGCCCGGCGGCCTGGCGGCCCGGCTCCCCGGGGCCTCGCTCCGGCGCGCCCGGCTCCCCGGGCCTGGCTTCTTGTGTCCCCGCGCCTGGCGGTCGGGGCCTCGCTCCTGCTCTCCCGCCGGGCCGGGCCGGAGGGGGCCGCGGCGGCCCCGTGCGCGCCCGCCCCGGCCCGGTGGGGCCCTGGCGGCCTGGGCCTGGCTTCTTGTTGTCCCCGCGCCTGGCCCGGGCCTCGCTCCTGCGTCCCCCCGCCCGGCGGCAGAGTCCCGGCGCCCCGCCAGGCTCTCGCGGCGCGGCCTCGCGGGGCCGGAGGGGAACCCGCACCGGACACGATGAGGATCCATCCCCACCGAGCCCGCGGCGGACGCGCGCGGAGCCCGCGAAACCCGCGGGAACGCGCCCGGACCCGTGCGGAACGCGCCAGGAGACCGCCTTTGCGGAATCCTGACCGGCGCTGCCTCTGGCCGGATCACTGGTCACCGGGTTCCATGGTCGTCGTGACGACGATCCGACGCGAGGTACTGACGCTGCCCGCCGCCCAGTTGGGGCCGGACAACCCCCTGCCCCCGCTGCGCCCGCTCGACGAGGTCCACGACGTCGCGGGACAGGACGACAAGGAACTCGGGCGCCTGCCGCGCGACATGGTCCGGCAGATGCGCTACGCGCCGCTGCGCAGCCTGCTGCCGGTCCGCGTCCGCGACGGCTACGAACGGACGCGCGCCCCCCGGCCGGTCGACGCGCTCGTGCTGGAGAACGACCGGCTGCGCGCCACGGTGCTCCCCGGGCTCGGCGGCCGCGTCGCCTCCCTGGTCCACAAGCCCACCGGCCGCGAACTCCTCTACCGCAACCCGGTGTTCCAGCCGGCCAACTTCGCCCTCAACGGCGCCTGGTTCTCCGGCGGCATCGAGTGGAACATCGGCGCGACCGGCCACACCACCCTCTCCTGCTCCCCCCTGCACGCCGCCCGCGTCCCGGCCCCCGGCGGCGGCGAGATGCTGCGCCTGTGGGAGTGGGAACCGCTGCGCGACCTGCCCTTCCAGGTCGACCTCTGGCTGCCGGACGGCGCCGACTTCCTGTACGTCGCCGTCCGCGTCCGCAATCCCCACGACCGGCCGGTGCCGACCTACTGGTGGTCCAACATCGCCGTGCCGGAGGAGCGCCGGGTGCTCGCGCCCGCGGATGAGGCGTTCCACTTCGGCTACGAGCGCCGCCTGCGCCGGGTGCCCGTCCCCGCGTACGACGGGATCGACCGGACGTATCCGCTGAACAGCACCTTCGCCGCCGACTACTTCTACGACCTGCCCGACGGGCGGCGGCCCTGGATCGCCGCGCTGGACGACGCCGGCGACGGGCTGGTGCAGACGTCGACCGACGTGCTGCGCGGCCGCAAGCTGTTCGTGTGGGGCGCCGGCCCCGGCGGGCGGCGCTGGCAGGAGTGGCTGACCGAGCCCGGCACCGGCGGCTACTGCGAGATCCAGGCCGGACTCGCCCGCACCCAGCTGGAGCACGTCCGGCTGGAGGCGGAGAGCGAGGTCGCCTGGCTGGAGGCGTACGGGCCGCTGAGCGCGCCGCCGCCGGCGGGGGAGTGGGACGCCGTCCTGCGGCGGACCGAGGAATCCCTCGCCGCCGCCCTGCCGCGCGCCGCCGTCGACGCCGCGTACGAGGCGTGGAAGCCGTACGCGGACGCGGACCCGGTGGAGACCCTGGCCACGGGCTCCGGCCGGGGCGCGCTCGAGGTGCTGCGCGCCGGCTGGAAGCTGCCGGGCACGCCCTTTCCCGAGTCCACCCTCGGCGAAGCGGAGGAGCCCTGGCGGGAACTGCTGGACTCGGGGTCCTTCCCGCAGCCGCGCGAGGTCCGGCCGCCGGGCCCGAGCCTCGTCGCCCCGCCCTGGCGGGACATGCTGGAGACGGCTCCCGCCACCCCGCTCACCGAGTACCACCTCGGTGTCGCGCAGTGGCACGCCGGCGACCGGGCGCAGGCGGTGCGCAGCTGGGAGCGGGCCCTCGCGTCGCCGGCCGCGCAGGCGTCGCCGGAGTGGCCGCTGCTGCGCTGTCTCGCCGTCGCCGACGAGGAGGCCGGGCACCACGAGCGGGCCGCCGACCGGTACGCCGAGGCCTTCGACGGCCTGTGCCGGGAACGGCGCGACGACGGCCCGTCGTGGACGGCCGCCACCGCCGCGCTCGGCCGCGAGGCGATCGAGGCGCTGCTGCGGGCCGGCCGGGCGGCACCGGCGCGCGGCGTGTGGGAGCGGCTGCCCGCCGGCACCAGGGAGCGGGGCCGGTTCCGGCTGCTGGAGGCCGAGCTGCTGCTGGCCGAGGGCCGCCACGAGGACGTCCGGGCCGTCTTCGAGGAGGGCTTCGAGGTCGCCGACCTGCGCGAGGGCGACGAGCGGCTCGGGCAGGTGTGGGCGCGAACCGGCGCCGGGGAACTCCCGGGCCGCTACGACTTCCGGATGCGCCCCGACCCCGCACGGCCCTCCCCGTCCTGACCCGGCGCGACCCGGCGGCGGGCGGGGCGGGGGACGGCCCGGCGTGCTTGCCGGGCAGCGTCGCGGGCCGGGCGTCGTTCGGCGGCGTCGCGGGCTGCGTCCCGTGC
>NZ_JBEYXZ010000025.1:7034-111631 GCF_040645305.1 Streptomyces sp. NPDC046831
GCGCGTGCCGGGCGGCGGGGTTCGCGGTGGGTGGCCGGGCGGGGGCGGTCGGGCGTCGTTCAACGGCCTTACGGGTCTTGCCCGGGGTGGGTGTCGTCGGGGGCTTGCCGGGTTCGTTTCGCGGCGTCGCGGGCTGCGTCCCGTGCGCGTGCCGGGCGGCGGGGTTCGCGGTGGGTGGCCGGGCGGGGGCGGTCGGGCGTCGTTCAACGGCCTTACGGGTCTTGCCCGGGGTGGGTGTCGGTCGGGGGCTTGCCGGGTTCGTTTCGCGGCGTCGCGGGCTGTGTCCGGTGTGCGGGCCGGGCGACGGGACCCGGGGCGGACGGCCGGGCGGGGGCGGCCGGGCGTCGTTCAGCGGCCTCACGAGCCCCGCCCCGCGGGCGGGCCGGGTGGGCGTGGCGGACGTTTGGGGGCCCCGGCCGGGGGGACGCGGAAGGTTCCGTAGGAGCTCCGCGACTGCGCCGGAGGCGAACCGTGAGTCGACCCCGCATCGTGATCGTCGGTGCCGGCTTCGCCGGATACCGGACGGCTCGGGTCCTGTCCCGGAAGGCCCGCGGCAAGGCCGACGTCGTCCTGCTGAACCCGACGGACTACTTCCTGTACCTGCCCCTGCTGCCCCAGGTGGCGGCGGGCATCCTGGAACCGCGCCGCGTCACGGTGTCCCTCTCCGGCACCCTGCGGCACGTGCGCCTGGTCCTGGGCGAGGCCGGCCGCATCGACCTCGACGCCCGCTCCGTGCACTACACCGACCCCGAGGGCAACGAGGGCACGCTGGGCTACGACCGGCTCGTGCTCGCCGCGGGCAGTGTCAACAAGCTGCTGCCGATCCCCGGCGTCGCCGAGCACGCGCACGGCTTCCGCGGTCTGCCCGAGGCGCTGTACCTGCGCGACCACATCACCCGGCAGATGGAACTCGCCGCCTCCACCGACGACCGGGCGACCCGCGCCGCGCGCTGCACCTTCGTGGTGGTCGGCGCCGGTTACACCGGGACCGAGGTGGCCGCGCAGGGGAAGATGTTCACCGACGAACTGGTCCGCGGGCATCCGCTGCGCAGGGGCATGCGGCCGCGCTGGCTGCTGCTCGACATCGCCGACCGGGTCCTGTCCGAACTGGACGAACGGCTCTCGCGCACCGCCGGCCGTGTGCTGCGCCGGCGCGGCGTGGAGGTCCGGATGGGCACCTCCGTGCGGGAGGCCACGTCCGACGGTGTCCTGCTGACCGACGGCGAGTTCGTCGCCACCCGCACCCTGGTGTGGTGCGTCGGGGTCCGGCCGGACCCGCTCGCGGCGTCCCTCGGCCTGCCGCTGGAACGCGGCCGTCTGCTCGTCGAGCCGACGCTGCGGGTGCCGGGCCGGCCCGAGGTGTTCGCCTGCGGCGACGCGGCCGCCGTACCGGATCTGGAGCGGCCCGGGCAGTACACCCCGATGACCGCCCAGCACGCCTGGCGGCAGGGCCGGACCGCCGCCCGGAACGTGGCCGCCTCGCTCGGCGTGGGCGAGGCGCGCCCCTACCGGCACCGCGACCTCGGCTTCGCCGTGGACCTCGGCGGTGTGCAGGCCGCCGCCAACCCGCTCGGTGTCCCGCTGTCGGGCCCGCTGGCCGGCGCGGTGACCCGCGGCTACCACCTCGCGGCGCTGCCGGGCAACCGCGTCCGGGTCGCCGCGGACTGGATGCTCGACTCCCTCCTGCCGCGCCAGGGCGTGCAGCTCGGACTCGTCCGGTCCTGGGCGGTGCCGCTGGACACGGCGTCCCCGGAGCCGGCGCGGTCACCGGCCCGGTCCGCCCCGCGGACGCGCGCCGGAGCCGGGGGCGACGGCGAGGCCGGCGCGGGCGACGCGCCCGAACCGGCGGGCGCACGGGGCGGCGCCGGACCGGCGAGGACCGAGCCCGGCCCCGAACCCGCGAAGAACCAGCCGGGCGGGGAACCGGCCAGGAACCAGCCCGGCGGGGAACCGGCCAGGAACCAGCCGGGCGGTGAGCCCGCGAAGAACCAGCCCGGCGCGGAACCCGCGACGAACCGGCCCGAGCCGGTCGCCCGCCGGTCCGGCGGGGCACCCCGCGGCGAGCACCCCTCCCCCGGACCGGTCAAGCGTGACGACCCCCCACCGGACGACCCGACGGACACCGCAGCGGACACCCCAGCGGGAACCCCCGCGGAAGGAGATTCATGAACACCGACGAACTCGTCGAACTCGGGCAGCAGTTGCGCGTCGACAGCGTCCGCGCGGCCGCCGAGGCGGGCTCCGGGCACCCGACGTCGTCCATGTCCGCCGCGGACCTGATGGCCGTCCTCCTCGCCCACCACCTCCGCTACGACTTCGAGCGCCCCGACCACCCGGGCAACGACCGGTTCGTGCTGTCCAAGGGACACGCCTCGCCCCTGCTGTACGCCGCCTTCAAGGCGGCCGGCGCCATCGACGACGAGGAACTGCTCACCTTCCGCAAGCTGGGCAGCCGGTTGGAGGGGCATCCGACGCCGCAGCGGCTGCCGTGGGTGGAGACCGCCACCGGCTCCCTCGGGCAGGGACTGCCGATCGGCGTCGGCATGGCACTGGCCGGCCGGCGGCTGGACCGCGCCGGATACCGGGTGTGGGTGCTGTGCGGCGACAGCGAACTGGCCGAGGGCTCCATCTGGGAGGCCGCCGAGCACGCCGGCCACGAGCAGCTGGACAACCTCGTCCTGATCGTCGACGTCAACCGGCTCGGCCAGCGCGGCCCCACCCGGCACGGGCACGACCTCGACGCCTACGCCCGCCGCTTTCGCGCCTTCGACTGGCACACCGTCGAGATCGACGGGCACGACCTCGACGCGATCGACCGGGCCTACGGTGAGGCCCTGTCCACCGCGGGCCAGCCCACCGCGATCATCGCCCGCACCCTCAAGGGCAAGGGCGTCGCCGACATCGAGGACCGCGAGGGCCTGCACGGCAAGCCGCTGAAGGACGCCGACGAGGCGATCGAGGAACTCGGCGGCGTGCGCGACCTGCGCGTACAGGTGCACGAGCCGCCCTCCGTCCGGCCGCCGCGGACCGCGGACGACGGCGACCTCGAACTGCCCCGCTGGGAGAAGGGGGAGGAAGCCGCCACCCGCGACGCGTTCGGCCGGGCGCTCGCCGCGCTCGGCACCGCGCGCGGCGACGTCGTCGTGCTCGACGGCGAGGTCGGCGACTCCACCCGCGCGGAGCTCTTCGCCAAGGAGCACCCCGACCGGTACTTCGAGTGCTACATCGCCGAGCAGCAACTGGTCGCGGCCGCCGTCGGCATGGCCCGGCGCGGCTGGGTGCCCTACGCCGCCACGTTCGCCGCCTTCCTCACGCGCGCCCACGACTTCGTGCGCATGGCCTCCGTCAGCGGCTCCGGCATCAACCTCAACGGCTCGCACGCCGGAGTCTCCATCGGGCAGGACGGGCCCTCGCAGATGGGCCTGGAGGACCTGGCGATGATGCGCGCGATCCACGGCTCGACCGTGCTCTACCCCTGCGACGCCAACCAGACGGCGAAGCTGGTCGCCCAGACGGCGGACCTGGCCGGCGTCCGCTATCTGCGCACCTCCCGCGGGAGCAGCCGGGTGATCTACGGCCCGGACGAGGAGTTCCCCGTCGGCGGCAGCAAGGTGCTGCGGTCCTCCGGCCGCGACCGGCTGACGGTCGTCGCCGCGGGCGTCACCGTGCACGAGGCGCTGGCCGCCGCGGACGCCCTGGAGCGGGAGGACATCCCGGTCCGGGTGATCGACCTGTACTCCGTCAAGCCCGTCGACCGCGACACGCTCCGGCAGGCCGCCGACGACACCGGCTGCCTGCTCACCGTCGAGGACCACCGGGCGGAGGGCGGCCTCGGGGACGCCGTGCTCGACGCCTTCTGCGACGGGCGCCCGGTGCCCCGCCTGGTCCGGCTGGCCGTCGGCACGATGCCCGGTTCGGCCTCGCCCGCCGAGCAGTTGCGCGCCGCGGGCATCGACGCCGCGTCGATCGCGGCGTCCGCGCGGCTGCTGGTCGAGCAGGCGATCGTCGCGTGAGCGGGGACGTGCGCACGGTGCGGGCCGGCCGCCGTGTGCTGGAGGTGCACCGGCCGGACAAGGTGCTCTTCCCCGGCCGCGACGGCGACGGCGGCGGTGCCAAGGAGTACACCAAGGCGGACCTCGTCGGCTACTACCGGTCCGTCGCGCCGTTCATGCTGCCGCACCTGCGCGGCCGCCCGCTGATGCTCCAACGCCACCCCGACGGCCTCGACGGCCCGCGGTTCATGCAGAAGAACGCCCCGGAGAACTACCCCGACTGGATCACCCGGGCCGAGGTCGCCAAGGAGGGCGGCACCGTCACGCACGTCGTGTGCGGCGACACCGCCACCCTCGTCCACCTCGCCGACCAGGCCTGCCTCACCCTCCACCGGTGGCTGTCCCGGGTCGGCCGGATCGAGCGGCCGGACCGCATGGTCTTCGACCTCGACCCCGCCTGGGAGGCCGGCCCCTCCGGCACCGCCCCGGCGGAGGACTTCGCGCCGGTGCGCGAGACGGCCCGGGAGCTGGGGGAGCTGCTGGACCGGCTGGGGCTGCCCTCGGCGCCGATGACGACGGGCTCGCGCGGTCTGCACGTCGTGGTGGCCCTCGACGGTCGTCACGACTTCGACGAGGTGCGCGCGTTCGCCCGGGACGTCGCCGGGGTCCTCGCCGCCGCCCACCCGGACCGGCTCACCACGGCGGCCCGCAAGAGCGAGCGCGGTGACCGGCTCTACCTCGATGTGCAGCGCAACGGCTACGCCCAGACCGCGGTGGCCCCCTACACGGTCCGCGCCCTGCCCGGCGCGCCCGTCGCCGTGCCCGTCACCTGGGACCAGCTCGACGACCCCGAGCTCGGCGCCCGGCGGTGGACCATGGCCGACGCCGTCGACCAGGCCCGCACCGACCCCTGGGCCGGCCTGATCGGCCGGGGCCGTTCCCTGAACCCGGCGCGACGCCGCCTGGACGCCCTCGGTGGTTAATACACATACCGGCTCTGCGCAGGTGGAACGCCCTGCGGAAGGGAGCTCTGCGCCCGTGAAGGTTTGGCCACAGAACTCGCGGCCACACGGAAGAAAGAGGTGGCCATGACGAACACGAACAACACACAAGAGTCGCAGGATTCACAAGAGCCACAACAATCACAGGAGTCAGGAGCACAAGCGGATCAGCGTGCGGCCCGTCCCCGGCCCAGGCCGATGGAGGTGCTGCGCGAGGCGCGCGCCCAGCTCGCCGAACTCACCGGCATGACCGCGGAGTCCGTCTCCTCGTTCGAGCAGACCGAGGACGGATGGTCGCTCGAGGTGGAGGTCCTGGAACTCGAGCGGGTCCCGGAGACGATGAGCCTGATGGCGAGCTACCTGGTCGAACTGGACCCCGACGGGCAGCTCACCGGGTACCGGCGCCTCCGGCGCTACGAGCGCGGGCGGTCCGACGCGCGGTCCGGCGGCCGGTAGGCCGCACCCGCGACGACATGCGCAGTCCCATTCCCCAGACAGACAAGGAGGCACGGTCGGTATGACCGTTGTCCCGGCACAGCAGTCAGGCGGCGGAGGCGGCAGCAGCGGCCTCTACGACGTACTCGAACTCGTCCTCGACAGGGGGCTCGTCATCGACGCCTTCGTCAGGGTCTCCCTGGTCGGTATCGAGATCCTGAAGATCGACGTCCGTGTCGTCGTCGCCAGCGTCGACACCTACCTGCGCTTCGCGGAGGCGTGCAACCGGCTCGACCTGGAGGCCGGGCCCCGCAAGAGCCCGGGCCTGCCCGAGATCGTCGGCGAGGTCACCGAGTCCGGTGCGCGCGGCAAGTCCAAGGGAGCCCTGTCCGGCGCGGCCGAGACCATCTCGGACGCGTTCAAGCAGGCCCGCGAAGAGGGTGAGAGCCGGCCGAGGGCCCGCAAGACCGCCGCGCGCCGGAAGGAGGAGCAGGAGTGAGCACCTACGTCTACGGCATCACGGCCACGTCGCATCCCGCGCTGCCGGAGGGCATGGAGGGCGTCGGCGAGCCGCCGCGTCCCGTGCGCGTCCTGCGCGAGGGCGAGCTGGCGGCGATCGTCAGCGACGCGCCGGAGGGACTGCGACCCAAGCGCAGGGATCTGCTCGCCCACCAGAACGTGCTGAGTGAGGTGGGGGCGGCGGGCTGCGTCCTGCCCATGCGGTTCGGCAGCGTCGCCCCGGACGACGCCGCCGTCACGGGTGTGCTCGCCGAGCGCGCGGAGCACTACGCCGAGCGCCTGCGGGCCCTGGACGGCAAGGTCGAGTACAACGTCAAGGGCAGTCACATCGAAGAGGCCGTGCTGCACCGGGTGATGGCCGAGAACGCCGAGGTCCGGGCGCAGGCGGAGGCCAACCGGCAGGCCGGCGGCGGCAGTTACGACCAGAAGATCCGGCTCGGTGAGATGGTCGCCGGCGCGGTCAAGGCCCGCGAGGCCCAGGACGCCGCCGAGGTGATCCGGGCGCTGGAGCCCGCGGCCGCCGCGGTCAGTTCCGGCCCCGAGTCCACGGGCTGGCTGGTCAACGCGTCCTTCCTGGTCGACCGGGACACGGCGGAGGAGTTCCTGAACGCCGTGGAGGACGCCCGCAAGGCACTGCCGCACGTGGAACTGCGCGTCAACGGACCCCTGCCGCCGTACAGCTTCGTCGAGCCCGGCCCCGCCGAGCCCGCCGAGTCCGCGGCGACCCCGGCCGGAGCGGACGCGGGAGCGGAGTAAGGCCATGGGACTGATCTCGGAGGTGCTGCTGCTGCCGTTCGCACCGGCACGCGGCAGCGCCTGGGCGATCAGGAAGGTGCTCCAGGAGGCGGAGCGCCTGTACTACGACCCGGCCGCGGTACGGGCCGAACTCGCCCAGCTGGAAGAGCAGCTGGAGGCGGGCGAGATCAGCGAGGAGGAGTTCGACCGCCGGGAGGACGAGCTCCTGGACCGCCTCGAAGTCGGCATGCGCGGTGGCGCGGGAACAGGTGAGGGGACAGCGCAATGAATCGAACAGCACTCGGCCTCGCAGTAGGGGCCGGATACCTGCTGGGACGCACCAGGAAAGCGAAACTCGCCCTCGCCGTCGGAAGTCTGGTGGCCGGCAAGAAGCTGAACCTAGGCCCGAAGGGCATCGCCGAGCTGGTGAACCAGCAGCTGAAGAACAACCCGCAGTTCAAGGAGATCAGCGACCAGCTGACCCAGGAACTGCGGGGCGTCGGCAAGGCGGCGTCGGGCGCGATGGTGGAGCGGCAGATCAGTTCGCTCGCCGACCGGCTGCACGGCCGCACCGCCCGGATGCGCGACGAGCTCGCGGGCGGCGGGAAGGCCGCCGGGAGCGACGGGCAGGGCTCGGAGGAGCCCGGGGGCGGCGAGGCCGAGGACGAGTACGAGGACCGGGAGGGCCGCGAGGCGGAGGAGTCCGAGGACGAGTCCGCGAGCCGGCGGCCCCGGGGAGAGGCGGCCGCGAAGGCGCGGCCGAAACCGGCCAAGCAGGGCACCGCCAGGAAGACGGTGGCGAAGAAGACCTCGGCCGCGCGGAAGACGGCCGGGAAGAAGACGGCCGCGGCCGGCGACGCGGTGCGCGGTGCCCGCGCCCGGCTGCCGAAGGGCGGCGGTGACCGATGACCGAGGCACTGCGATCCGTGACGTCCACCGGGGGCAAGGCGGCCAAGGACAGCCCGCTGTCCGGCCTGGCCCACAGCGAGGCCGCCGACCGGCTCAAGGCGGAGGTGCAGGCCTACCTCGCCGCCCAGGCCCAGCGCATGCTGACCGGGATGGGCCGCAAGCTGGGCGAGACCACGCTCAAGCTCAACGACATCGCCGACGGCAAGAGCCCGGGCTTCGCCAAGCTGGCGCTCGAGGGCGGCCGCAAGCTGGCCGAGGGCAAGGGGCCGGTGCGCTCCGTGCTCGAACTCGGTGCCTCGAGAGCGAAGGACAACATCGTGGGGGCGCTGAAGAACCTCGGGGGCGGTGGCGGCAAGCGCAAGAAGCGCGGAGGCAACAAGCCCACCGTCATCATCGAGTCCATCGACGTCGGCGTGCCGGTGCGCACGGCGTACGACCAGTGGACCCAGTACGAGGAGTTCAGCACCTTCGCCAAGGGCGTCAAGAGCGCGAGCCGCATCGACGACACGACCTCGGACTGGAAGGGCAAGATCTGGTGGTCCAACCGCAGCTGGAAGGGCCTGACCGTCGAGCAGATCCCCGACTACAGGATCCAGTGGTCGTCGGAGGCCGCCAAGGGCACCCACAAGGGCGTCGTCACCTTCCACCGGCTCGACGACAACCTCACCCGCATCCTGCTGGTCATGGAGTACTTCCCCAGCGGTTTCTTCGAGAAGACCGCCAACCTCTGGCGTGCCCAGGGCCGCCGGGTCCGCCTGGACTTCAAGAACTTCGACCGCTACATCAGCCTCAAGGGTGAGGCGGAGGACGGCTGGCGCGGCGAGATCCGGGACGGCGAGGTCGTCCGCAGCCACGAGGAGGTCGTCGAGGAGGAGCAGCGCGCCGAGGAGGAGTCCGAGGAGGGCGCCGAGGAGCCCGAGGGCACCGAGGAGGAGTCCGCCGAGTACGAGGAGGACGAGGAGGCCCCTGAGGAAGGCGCCGAGGAGCAGCCCGAGGGGGAGTACGAGGACGAGGAGCAGCCCGAGGGGGAGTACGAGGAGGACGAGGAGGAGCCCGAGGGGGAGTACGAGGAGGACGAGGAGGCCCCCGAGGGGGAGTACGAGGAGGACGAGGAGGCCCCCGAGGAAGGCGCCGAGGAGGAGCCCGAGGAGGGGTACGAGGACGAGCCCGAGGGGGAGTACGAGGAGGACGAGGAAGCCCCTGAGGAAGGCGCCGAGGAGCAGCCCGAGGGCGAGTACGAGGACGAGGACGAGGACGAGGAGGAAGGCGAGCCCAAGCCCGCCGAAGGCGGGAGCCGCCGATGACGACCCCCAGCCGGCTGCCCGACCCCTACGGTCCGAGCAGCGGCGCCAACCTTGCCGACATCCTCGAAAGGGTGCTCGACAAAGGCATCGTCATCGCCGGTGACATCCGTATCAACCTGCTCGACATCGAACTCCTCACCATCAAGCTCCGCCTCGTCGTGGCCTCCGTGGACAAGGCGAAGGAAATGGGTATCGACTGGTGGGAGAGCGATCCGGCACTCTCCTCGCGGGCCCGGCGCGACGAGCTCGCGCGGGAGAACGCCGAGCTGCGGGAGCGGCTGGCTCGCCTGGAGGAACTGGAGCTGGACAGGGGCCGTGCCCAGAAGGAGTGAGAACTCATGACCGGACTGCGGTACGTCTACGCCGTCTGCCGCCCCTTCGGCACGCCCTTGCAGGCCCAGCTGACGGGGGTGGCGGGCAAGCCGGCCAAGCTGCTTCCCCATCACGACCTGGTGGCCGTCGTCAGCGAGGTGCCGGAGGCCGACTTCGCCGAGGAGCCCCTGCGGGCCCATCTGGAGGACCTCGACTGGCTCGCCGCGACCGCCCGCGCCCACCAGGGCGTGATCGACGCGCTCACCGTCGTCACCACGCCGCTGCCGCTGCGGCTGGCCACCGTCTTCCGCGACGACAGCGGCGTGCGCACCATGATGGAGGCCCGCGAGGACCACTTCCTGCGCACCCTGGACCGGCTGGAGGGCCGCGTCGAGTGGGGCGTCAAGGTCTACCTCGAGACCGAGCAGCCCGAGAAGGCGCAGCCCGCCGCGCCGGCCAAGGCCGCGTCCGGCCGGGACTACCTGCGGCAGCGGCGGCAGCAGACGAGGGCGCACGAGGACCTGTGGCAGCGGGCCGAGACGTTCGCCACCCGGCTGCACGAGACGCTGTCCGCCCTGGCGGAGGACACACGGCTGCACGCGCCGCAGAACGCCGTCCTGTCCGGCTCGGCCGGGCGGAACGTGCTGAACGCGGCCTATCTGGTGCCGCGCACCGGGTCCGAGGAGTTCGTCGAACTCGTGGACCGCACCAAGGACGACGCCCCCGGGCTGCGGGTGGAGCTCACCGGTCCCTGGGCGGCCTACTCCTTCGCCCGGGACACCGCGGAGGAGGGGACCGGCCCGTGACCGTCGTGGAACGCCGCGAGATCGCCCTGGTCGACCTCCTCGACCGGCTGCTGGCCGGCGGAGTGGTGATCACCGGGGACATCACGCTGCGGATCGCGGACGTCGACCTGGTCCGCATCGACCTGAACGCCTTGATCAGCTCGGTCAACGCGCAAGTGCCCTCACCGTTTGGAGACTGACGTGACCTCGCCGTCCGGGCCGTCACCGGCCAGGCGCAAGCGGATGGACCTCGAACCGGACACCGTCGAGCGCGACCTCGTCAAGCTCGTGCTCACCGTCGTCGAACTGCTGCGCCAGCTCATGGAGCGCCAGGCGCTGCGCCGCTTCGACGAGGGCGACCTGAGCGAGGAGCAGGAGGAGCGCATCGGACTGACACTGATGCTCCTGGAGGACCGCATGGGCGAGCTGCGCGACCGCTACGGACTGCGCCCCGAGGACCTCAACCTGGACCTCGGACCCCTGGGGCCCCTGCTTCCCCGGCAGTGACGTCCGTCGCGGCGCCGCCGGGGCGCCGCGACGGAACCGCGTGCGGGAAGCAGGGGCCACGCGCTGCCCGCGGGCGGTCAGGAGTCCTTGCGGCACAGGATCTCCCCGTGCAGCACGGCGAACCAGCCGTCCTCCCGCGCGCCCCACTCCCGCCAGGCCTCCGCCACGGCGCGCAGCCGCCCGGGGGTCGCGTGGCCGCCGTCCACCGCGCGCTCCGCGTACGCCGAGGCCACGGTGCGCTCCGCCCACAGGCCGCTCCACCACTCCCGGTCGGCCGCGGTGGCGAAGGTCCACGTGCTCGACGTCGCGGTGACGTCCGTGAAGCCCGCCCGCAGCGCCCAGGCACGCAGCCGGCGTCCCGCGTCCGGCTCCCCGCCGTTGGCGCGGGCCACCCGCCCGTACAGCTCCCGCCAGTCGTCCAGCCCGGGCACCGCCGGGTACCAGGTCATCGCCCCGAAGTCCGCGTCCCGCACGGCCACGAAACCGCCCGGCCTGGTGACCCGTCGCATCTCCCGCAGCGCGGCCACCGGATCGCCCACGTGCTGCAGCACCTGGTGGGCGTGGACCACGCAGAAGTGGTCGTCGGGGTAGTCCAGCGCGTGCACGTCCGCGACCGCGAAGCCGACGTTGGACAGGCCCCGCCCGGCGGCCGTGGCGCGGGCCCGCTCCAGGATCGCCGGTGCCCGGTCCACGCCGGTGACGTGCCCGTGGGACACCAGTTCCGCCAGGTCGGCGGTGATGGTGCCGGGACCGCAGCCCACGTCCAGAATCCGCATGTGGGGCTTGAGCGAGCCCAGGAGGTACGCCGCCGAGTTGGCGGCGGTGCGCCAGGTGTGCGAACGCAGCACCGACTCGTGGTGGCCGTGCGTGTAGACGGCCGTCTCCCGCGGCTCGGGCATGGCTGTGCCCCTCTCGTCGTACCGGTTCCCGCCACGCCGAGCTCGTCGGCCACGGGCCCGGGCCCCACGGCCCGGTCCGGCGCGGATCACGGTACGCCCGCCACCCGCATGGTGAGACCCGCGTTCCGGAATCTGGACTGACGGACCGTCAGGGGAGGGGGCGGTACACCGGCAGGGCTCCGGGCAGCTTCTCCAGCCACACCTCGTCCTCCACCTCCACGACCTCGCCGTCGTAGGCGAGGAGCGTGCCGGGGGCGACGCCCGTCAGGTGCAGCCGGCGCACCTGCACCCCCGCGTGGGCGGGGGAGCGGCTCAACGGGCCCGCCAGGGCCGCGGCGAGCAGCCGCAGGGCGGGCCTGCGCCCGCCGTGGACCACCCGCACGTCGAGCACACCGTCCGCCAGGTCCTGCCGGCGGCCCGGCGCCAGGCCCATCCGGTGGTAGGTGCCGTTGCCGGCGAACACCAGCCACAGCGGACGGCGCCGGCCGTCGAACTCGGCCTCCAGGGGGTGGCGGTCCGCGCGCAGCACCCGCAGCGCCGCCAGCACCCCGGCCGGCCAGCCGCCGATCCGCTGCGACCAGCGCTCCCGCTCGCGCACCAGCTCCGGGTACACGCCCAGGCTGAAGGTGTTCAGGAAGACGCCCCGCTTGTGCCCGGAGGAGAACCGGCCGACGTCGGTGCGCATGCCCTCGCCGCGCTCCAGGGCCCGGGTGAGGTCCCGCACGTCCTCCACGCCCAGGTCGTACGCGAAGTGGTTGAGGGTGCCGCCGGGCAGCACGGCGAGCGGCAGGCCGTGGCGCAGCGCGGCCTCGGCGGCCGCGTTCACGGTGCCGTCGCCGCCGCACACCCCGAGCACCCGGGCCCGGCCGGCCGCCTTCTCCAGCTCCGTCCTGACGTCCTCCGGCGCGCACTCGACGACCTCCGCCTCCGGCAGCGCGTCCCGCAGCGCCCGGGCCCGGTCCGCGGTGCCCGACGCGGTGTTCGCCACGACGACCAGGCCCTGGCCCCCGGGCAGCGCCGGCAGGACGGCGCGCGGCCGGGCCGGCGGGACGATCTGCCCGCGCGTGGGCACCAGACCCCGGACGGCGAACGCGGCGCCCGCGCCCAGGGCCGCGCCCGCCAGGACGTCGCTCGGGAAGTGGACGCCGGTGTACACGCGGGAGGCGACGACCGACAGGGCCAGCGGGGCCACCGCCGCGCCCCACGCCGGGGACTCCAGGGCGACGCCGGCCGCGAAGGCGGCCGCGGACGCCGAGTGACCCGAGGGGAAGGACGTCGTGATCGGCTGCTGGTTCAGCCGGCGCACCAGGGGCACCGGGTCCAGCACCGGGCGGGGGCGGCGCACCGAGCGCTTGCCGAGGGTGTTGATGGTCAGGGAGGCCAGGCTCAGCGAGGCGAGGCCGCGGACCGCGGCGCGGCGGGCCCGCGGCGTGCGGCTCGCCGCCATGGCGGCCGCCACGGCGAACCACAGCACCCCGTGGTTCGCGCTGCGGCTCAGCCGCGGCAGGACGGGCTCGGCGCCGGGCCAGTGCCACGAGGCGGCGGCCTCGAACAGGCGGCTGTCCAGGGCCAGCGCCCCCTTCAGGACGGTGTGGGCGCCGGTCTTCGGGGCGGTCAGGTCGACGTCTGGGCTCATACAGGGACCGTTACCCTGAAGTCGCTCCTCCGTGTGTGCGCGAACGCGGTGTCGACTCCGTCGGGCCCCGCGCCCGCTCCCCGTGCGCCACGGCCGGACCCCGCTGGGCGTGGCCGCGCTGCCGGACCCGGCCGCGCCCGGACCGGACGGCCTGTCGGGTCTCGGCGGAGCGGATGAGGACGCCGGGCCCGGCCCCCGTTCCGCGAGCGGCGGGCCGCCGCGCCGCAGCCGGTCGGACGGCGCCGGCCCGGTCCCGCACGAGGTCACGGCCGCGGGGGAGACGCCCCGGCCGGACCGGCGGCGGCCCGCCGGGGACGGGCCGCCGGTGCCGGATAAGGGTTTGCCGCCGCCCGGGCGCCGCCCGCACAATGCCTCCTCATGGGACACCTGGAAGCCGCGCACCTCGAATACCACCTCCCCGACGGGAGGACACTGCTCGGCGACGTGTCCTTCCGGGTGGGGGAGGGGGCCGTCGTGGCCCTCGTCGGGCCCAACGGCGCGGGCAAGACCACCCTGCTGAGGCTGATCTCCGGCGAGCTGAAGCCGCACGGCGGCAGCGTCACCGTCAGCGGCGGCCTGGGCGTGATGCGGCAGTTCGTGGGCTCCGTCCGCGACGAGACGACCGTGCGGGACCTGCTGGTGTCCGTCGCGCCGCCGCGCATCCGCGAGGCGGCGCGGGCCGTCGACGCGGCCGAACACGCCCTCATGACCGTCGACGACGAGAAGGCCCAGCTGGCGTACGCCCAGTCCCTGGCGGACTGGGCCGAGGCCCGCGGCTACGAGGCCGAGACGCTGTGGGACGTGTGCACCACGGCCGCGCTGGGCGTGCCGTACGAGAAGGCGCAGTGGCGGCAGGTGCGGACGCTGTCCGGCGGCGAGCAGAAACGCCTGGTGCTGGAGGCGTTGCTGCGCGGCACGGACGAGGTCCTGCTGCTCGACGAGCCGGACAACTACCTGGACGTCCCCGGCAAGCGGTGGCTGGAGGAGCGCCTGAAGGAGACCCGCAAGACGGTCCTGTTCGTCTCCCACGACCGTGAACTCCTCGCCCGCGCCGCCGAGAAGATCGTGTCCGTCGAGCCCGGCCTGGGTGCACGGCGGCGGCTTCGCCACCTATCACGAGGCCCGGCGGGAGCGCTTCGCGCGCTTCGAGGAACTGCGCAGGCGCTGGGACGAGAAGCACGCACAGCTGAAGAAGCTGGTGCTGAACCTGCGGCAGGCCGCCAGCGTGAGCCACGAGATGGCGTCCCGCTACCACGCCGCCCAGACCCGGCTGCGCAAGTTCGAGGAGGCCGGCCCGCCGCCCGAGCCGCCGCGCGAGCAGGACATCACCATGCGGCTGAAGGGCGGGCGCACCGGCGTCCGGGCCGTCACCTGCGCGGGCCTGGAGCTCACGGGCCTGATGAAACCCTTCGACCTGGAGGTCTTCTACGGCGAACGGGTCGCCGTCCTCGGCTCCAACGGCTCCGGCAAGTCCCACTTCCTGCGGCTGCTGGCCGGGGAGGACGTCGCGCACACCGGCAGCTGGAAGCTCGGCGCACGGGTCGTGCCCGGGCACTTCGCGCAGACCCACGCGCACCCCGAGCTGCAGGGCCGCACCCTGCTCGACATCCTCTGGAAGGAACACGCGCAGGACCGGGGCGCCGCCATGTCCCGGCTGCGCCGCTACGAGCTGACCGGGCAGGCCGAGCAGTGCTTCGAGCGGCTCTCCGGCGGCCAGCAGGCGCGCTTCCAGATCCTGCTGCTGGAGCTGGCGGGGGCGACGGCCCTCCTCCTGGACGAGCCCACCGACAACCTGGACCTGGAGTCCGCCGAGGCGCTGCAGGAGGGCCTGGAGGCGTTCGAGGGCACGGTCCTCGCGGTCACGCACGACCGCTGGTTCGCCCGCTCCTTCGACCGCTACCTCGTCTTCGGCAGCGACGGTCGCGTCCGGGAGACCGCGGAGCCGGTCTGGGACGAGCGGCGGGTGGAGCGGGTCCGGTAGCGGGCGGCCGGATCCGGCGCCGTTCCCGGACGGGCGGGCGCCCGTGCGGCGGCCCGGCCGGGCGGGAAGCGGGTGGCTCGAGGCGGCGCGGTTTCCGGGCCGTTCCCCGGACGCGGACATGCCGAAGAACTTCCGGACTTCCCAGTACGACGGGCCGATCGCCTTCGACGGCTACCCGTGCGGGCGCCCAGGTGGCAGCCCGGCCGGCCGGGAAGCGGGCGCCATGGCCGCGGACGCGGGGGCGCCCGGGCCCGTGGTCGCGGTGGGCCGCGGCTGCGGGGGCGGTGCCGCTCACCCGCGGTGCAGCACGGCGCCCAGACCGCCCGCCGGCAGGTCCTCCTCCGCCGCCGCCGCACTCAGCGGGGCCAGCGACATGGCCGAGGCGCCCGTGGCCGCCGCGCCGCGGACCAGGGCGTCGTCCGCCCGCACCGCCCAGGAGCGCTGTTCGCCGAGGATCGTCAGTTCCGTCCGGCGCACCGCCAGCTGGTCCGGGTCCTCCCCGATCCACACCTGCCGGTGCGGGTCAGGACCGTCAGGACACAGCAGCAGCGCCTCGATCCGGTGCTCGCGGGCCGCCTCGGCCAGCCCCGGCAAGCCCTCGGCCGCCTCGGTACGCCCCTCGGCGTCCGGCGCGCGGGCGGACCGGAAGCGGTCCAGGGCCGCCTCGGCACGCCGCTGGACGTGCCCGGCGCGGAGGCTGTCCACGTCGTCGTCCGGCAGACGGGTGCCGCTGCCGGGCGAGGCCTGAACGACACGGTCGTGCAGCCGCCTGGGCAGCCGCTCGCGCACCTCCCGCAGCTCTCGCTCGTTGCCGACGAGGACCAGCAGGTCGGCGCGGCTCTCCTCCTGGCTGACACTGAGCGCGTCGGCGATCTCCGCCGCGTTGTGCTCCCAGGTGTTCTCCACCTTCAGCTGGAACTGCCACTCCGACCAGTCGGCGCCGCCGGCCCGGTGGACGCGGTACTGACGCGCCGCCACCGCGCCGGCCCGCTGCCGGCCCCGCGCGTTGCGCAGCTCGAAGTCGGCGCCCTTGCGATCGACGTACGCGACGATCGCGACCGGGTCCTCACCCGCCAGGTCCAGCAGCGGCGCCGCCCGCGGCAGCGGCGCCCACACGGCCGTGCCGCCGCCCGGCGGGCGCCGGGCCAGACGGGGGTCGAGGACGATCCGCCCGCCCCGCGCGAACAGGGCCCGTCCATGGACGTCGGGGGAGCTGCGCAGGTCCTCGATCGCGCTCTCCACGGCACCACAGGTGGCCTCGTCCGCACCCTGTTCCGACAGTTCCCGGACCACCTCCCGGGCCGTCGGACGCAGCTCGCGGGGCGTGTCGTCCGCGTGCCGCGAGGTGTCGACGTACACGGAGGCCCAGGAACCGGTGCGCTCGTAGAGGGGAAGCAGAAAAGCGAGATCCATGGCTCCCTCCCGATGCCGTTCGGGGGTAGTGCGTGCCGGGCGGGTACCCGTACCGCATGAACGAACACGAAGAGCGGGGCACCACCATGACCGGCGTCGACCCGGGCCGGCTGGACGACCAGCAGCTCATGAAGGAGTTGGAGAACATCCACCGCACGCGCCACGACACGCTGCTGTACGGCTCGAACGACGCGCTGCGCGCCCACAACGAGCGCATGGCGCAGCTCGAGGGCGAGTGGCTGCGCCGCAACCCGCGGCGGCCCGTCGCCTCCGGCCGCACCCGAGAGGGGGCCCGGGAACGGCAGGGCGGGGAGTCGGCGACTCCCCGCACCTGACCTCGGCCGGTCATGTCCCGTCCGGCCGCTGCGCCCCGGGGCACACCGCCCGGCCCGCCCCACGCCCGGGCGTGCGGCCCGCTCCCGGAACCGATGCGCCCCTCCCGCCAGGACCGGCCCGCGCGGCTTCCGCACCCGCCCGCACGGCTGTCGCGGTCCTGGCCGCACGTCCGGCGCCGGGTTCTACCTGAAGTGTGGGCGGTCCCGCGATGCTTGCGCGGATCGGCGGACGCGGCGGTGAACCCGCGGCGGCCGGGTCGAGCGGGGACGCGCGGGGCTGTGGCGGCCCTGGCCGCACGTCCGCTGCGGGCGGCCCCGCGGCGCTCGCGCGGGCCCGGAGGACGCGGTGGCACGCCTGCGGCGGCCGGTCGAGCGCGGACGCGCGGGCGCACGCCCTCATCGGGTCGGTGGGCCGCAACGGCCGCACGCGGAGGGGTGCCCGGAGCACCTGCACGGGAGCGAGCCCGCTCACGCGGACGGGGCCGTAACGACGTGGACCGGCCCGCGGCCGTTCAGGCCGCGGGCCGGTCCGTCGCGTCGTGCCGGGTCAGCCGCGCGTCTTGGCGAAGACGTCCAGGAACGTCTCGCAGAACGCCTTCAGGTCGTCCGGCTTGCGGCTGGTGACCAGCGTGTTCGGGCCGCCCTCACAGACCTGCACCTGCTCGTCGACCCAGGTGGCGCCCGCGTTGCGGAGGTCCGTGCGCAGGCTCGGCCAGGAGGTCAGCGTCCGGTCGCGTACGACGTCCGCCTCGACCAGCGTCCAGGGCGCGTGGCAGATCGCGGCGACCGGACGGCCCTGCTCGAAGAAGGACTTCACGAACGCGACCGCCTTCTCGTCCAGCCGCAGGAAGTCCGGGTTGGCCACGCCGCCCGGCAGGACCAGACCGTCGAAGGAGTCGGCTGAGGCGTCGCCGACGACCTCGTCGACGGGGAACGTGTCCGCCTTGTCCAGGTGGTTGAACGCCTGGATCTCGCCCTGCTCGGTCGACACGAGCACGGGTTCGTGGCCCGCGTCGGCGGCCGCCTTCCACGGCTCGGTCAGCTCCACCTGCTCGACGCCCTCGGGTGCGACCAGGAATGCGATACGCATGATGTTCGACGTCCTTTCGATAGGACACCCACGGGCCTCAGGGCCGGCGGGCGCTTGCTCCTTGTTCGTTCCGTCGGGGGACTCCGGGACGGCCGGCACCGTGGGGGAGCCGCCCGGCCCGCTCGGCGCCGGCCGCCGGCGGCCGTACGGCGGCCGGCACGGGGGCGGTCCGGCGGCGGGGGGTGACCGCGCGGGGCGGGCCGGCCGCGGCGGCGGGCGAACGGCCGAAGCCGTGTGCAGGCGCCGCCGCCGGTACGGCGGGCCCGGCCGCGCCGTCACCGCTCACGCGGTCGCCGTGGCCTCCGGCCCGGGCCGCACGAAGTCCGTGGGCGCCGGTGCCGAGGGCGGGGCCGCCGTGTCCGGTTCCGCCCGGCTGATGTCGGCGAGCGCCGACCCGGCCCGGTCCGCCCCGGCCAGGTCGCCGAGGCTCACCATGCCGACCGGCAGGCCGTCCTCGACGACGGGCAGCCGGCGCACGGCGTGCCGGCGCATCAGCGCGACGGCCGCCGACACCGGGTCGTGCGGGCCGACGACCTGCGGGTCCGGCGTGCACACCGCCCGCACGCTCACCGTCTGCGGATCGCGGCCCTCGGCCACGGCCCGCACCGTGATGTCGCGGTCGGTCAGCACGCCGACGACCCGCTGTCCGTCGGCCACCACCACGTCACCGATGTCCTGGTCGCGCATCAGCCTGGCCGCCTCGGCGAGCGAGGCGTCGGGGCGGACGGCTACCACACCCGGTGTCATGACGTCCCTCACGTAATCAGCCATACGTCGGGCCCTTCCTGCCTTCCAGTCGACGGGGGCGCCGCGGCCCCGATCCCCGGCGTGGCCACCGCGTACCCGTGCACGGGCGGCCGACACCGCCCACCTGTCACCGGCACGCGGCGCGGCCGGCGCACGCGCCCCCGCGCCGGCCGCCCGCCTCGTTCACCGCTTCTCGCCGCCCGTCAGGAACTCCTGCGCCTTCGCCTTCAGGCCCTGCTTGACCACGGACCCTCGGTCCGCGTCGCCCTTCAGGATCGCGGCGGCCGTCGCCTCCATCTGCTCCCACGTGGCGTGCGGCGGGATCGGCGGCACCGCCGGATCGGTCAGGAACTCGACCACCGCCGGCCCGTCGGCCTCCAGCGCCGCCCGCCAGGCCCCCTCGACGTCCTCCGGCCGCTCCACGCGGATGCCGGTCAGCCCCAGGGAGCGGGCGAAGGCGGCGTATTGCACGTCCGGGATCTCCTGCGAGGGCAGGAACGACGGCGCGCCGCCCATGGCCCGCAGCTCCCAGGTGACCTGGTTGAGGTCCCGGTTGTTCCAGACGGCGACCACCAGCCGCGGATCCTCCCAGCGGTGCCGGTACTTCGCCGCCGTGATCAGCTCGGCCATGCCGTTCATCTGCATCGCGCCGTCCCCGACCAGGGCGATCGCGGGCCGGTCCGGGTGGGCGAACTTCGCGCCGATCGCGTACGGCACCGCGCAGCCCATCGTCGCCAGCGTGCCGGACAGCGAGGAGCGCATCGCGCCCCGCATCGTCAGGTGCCGGGCGTACCAGTTGGCGGTGGAACCGGAGTCGGAGGTGACGATCGCGTTCTCCGGCAGCAGCGGGTCCAGGGCGCGGGCCACGTACTCCGGGTTGACCGGGTCGGCCGACAGGCCCGCCCGCCGCTCCATCACCTCGCGCCAGCGCCGCACGTTGTCGCAGACCGTGTCGAACCACTCGCGGCCGCGGTCCGGGCTCAGCAGCGGGATCAGCCGCTCCAGCGTCGCCCGCGCGTCGCCGACGAGGTTCACCTCGTACGGGTAGCGCATGCCGACCATGTGCGGGTCGATGTCGATCTGCACGCCGCGGGCCGCGCCGAACTTCGGCAGGAACTGGGTGTACGGGAACGAGGAGCCGATCGTCAGCAGGGTGTCGCAGTCGCGCATCAGCTCGTACGACGGGCGGGTGCCGAGCAGGCCGATCGAGCCGGTGACATAGGGCAGTTCGTCACTGAGGACGTCCTTGCCGAGCAGCGCCTTGGCGACGCCGGCCCCGAGCAGCTCGGCGATCCGCTCCACCTCCGCCCGCGCCCCCGAGGCGCCCTGGCCGACCAGGATCGCCACCTTGTCGCCCGTGTTGAGGACCTCGGCGGCCCGCTGCAGCGCGTCCTCGCTCGGGAGGGCCGTCCAGGCGCTGCGGTCCAGGCTGGAGGGCACCATCTTGAACTCGTGCGTCGGCGGCGAGTAGTCCAGCTCCTGCACGTCGCCGGGGATGATCACCGCGGTCGGGCAGCGGCGGGCGTACGCGGTGCGGATCGCCCGGTCCAGCACGTTCGGCAGCTGCTCGGGGACCGTCACCGTCTCCACGAAGTCGGAGGCGACGTCCTTGAACAGCGTGTGCAGGTCGACCTCCTGCTGGTAGGAGCCGCCCATCGCGGTGCGGTGCGTCTGCCCGACGATCGCGAGCACGGGCACATGGTCGAGCTTGGCGTCGTACAGGCCGTTGAGCAGGTGGATCGCGCCCGGCCCGGACGTCGCCACGCACACGCCGAGGCGCCCGCTGAACTTGGCGTAGCCCACGGCCTGCAACGCGGCCATCTCCTCGTGCCGGGCCTGGACGAAGCGCGGCTCGTCCTCCGCCCGGCCCCAGGCGGCGAGCAGCCCGTTGATGCCGTCACCGGGGTAGCCGAACACCTCCTCCACACCCCACTCGCGCAGGCGCCGCAGGATGTGGTCGCCGACCTTGGTGCTCATGTGAACGGACCTCCCGGGGGGACGAGGACAGCGGGCACAGCGACGTGACGGGTCACCCGGCGGGCCCCGCGAAAACCTCCGGGTTTGCCTGCGCGGCCCCGGGGCAGGCGCGCAGTCAGTGTTTCGGACCGGAGGCACGTCCGTGGGAGCGCCACGGCGGGCCGCCGGGCGCGCGCGTCCGGTGCGCGGTCGCCCTCCCACGGTGACCGTCCACCCCAGAGCACCCTCCGAGGGAGTTGGGACGCAGCATGCGAACCGCGAGCGCGAAGCGCCATCCGCACGACGACGCACCCGAAACCGGGGAGGCCTTCCGCAGACTCGCCGCCCTGCCCGCCTCCCCCCGGCGGGACGCCCTCCGCGACGAGATCGTGCGGGCCTGGCTGCCGATGGCCGACCGGATCGCGGGCCGTTTCCGCGGCCGTGGCGAGAGCTACGAGGACCTGCGCCAGATCGCGGCGCTCGGCCTGGTCAAGGCCGTCGACCGCTACGACCCCGGGCTCGGCCACGCTTTCGAGAGCTACGCCGTGCCCACCGTCACCGGCGAGATCAAGCGGCACTTCCGCGACCACATGTGGACCCTGCACGTGCCGCGCCGGGTGCAGGAGCTGCGCAACCGCGTGCGCGCCGCCGCCCGGGAGCTGTCCCAGACCTCCTCCGGGGACCGCCCCGCCGTCGCCGAGATCGCCGAGCACACCGGCCTGAGCGAGGAGGACGTCCGGACGGGCCTGGAGGCCCTGGACAGCTTCACGGCGCTCTCGCTGGACGCGGAGCTGCCCGGCAGCGACGACGGCTACTGCCTGAGCGACGCACTCGGCGCGCCGGACCCCGCACTGGACACCGTCGTCGACCGCGAGGCCGTCAAGCCGCGGCTGGCGGCCCTGCCCGAGCGGGAGCGGGCCATCCTGTACCTGCGCTTCTTCGGCGACATGACGCAGAGCCGGATCGCCGAGCGGATGGGGATGTCCCAGATGCACGTCTCCCGGGTGATCAGCCGGTGCTGCGAGCGGCTGCGGGAGCAGGTGCTGCGCGAGACGGGCTAGTGGCGGGCACCCCCGCCGCGACGGACCCGCCGGCCGCGCCGCAGCGGCGGCGGACGCGGCGGCCCGGCCTCACCCGCACGGGCGTCCGTGTCCCGCCAATGGACGGCCCCGGGAGCCGGGCGCGCGCGGGCGGCCCCGGGACGGGCTGTGATGGCAGACAGGCACACGCGCTGTGCCGCACCGCTGCCGGTCGTGAGGAGCCGCACCCATGCGTCGCACCGTCCGTTCCCTGTCCGTCGTCCTGGCCGGTCTCATAGCGGGTTCCACCGCTCCGGCCGCCTCCGCGGCCCCGGCCGCGCCGTCCGGCCCCGACCCGGTCCGGCCCGCCGCCGCCCCGGCCGGCGCCTCCTGCGCGCCGTCCGGCCCCGCCTGCGCGGCCGGGGCCGGCGGGCAGGCGGGCGTGGTGCGGGCCGGTCTCCCGCACGCCCCGGCCGCGTCCCGCCAGGACGCCGGCGTCCCGGCTTCCCCGGGCGGCGGACTGTCCCAGGACCCGTCCACCGGCGGCCTGCCCCAGGCCCCGCCTGGTGGCGACGCCGCCCGGACCGGCCCCGGCGGCACACTGCCGGTGGAGCCCCCCTCCGGCGGGCCGGTCACCGGTCTCTCCGAGCCCGGCGGGCCGCAGGGCCCGGCCTCGGGCCCGTCCGATCCGGGCGCGCTCCAGGACCCCGCGCCGGACGCGGCGTCCGACTCCGGGTCCGGTACGGGATCCGGCCCGGGGTCCGGTGTGCCGCCGACCGGCGCTTCGTCGGCGGACACCGGGCTGAATCCCTTGCGGACCGGCCCCGGCGACTCCCCGCAGGAAACCTCGCGCGACCCGTCCGGCAGCGGGGGCTGGCGGGACCCGTCCGGCACCGGGGACTCGCGCGACTCCGGCTCCTCCGAGGACGGCACCTCCCGCGGCGAGGACAGCCGGGACCAGACGGACCACCGCCAGGGCACGCGCGACGAAGGAAGCGGCAGCCACGACGACAGCGACGACGACGGCAGCGACGGCCGCAGCGACGACGGGGGGAGCCGCGACGGGGGAGGCCGGGACGAGGCCTCCCGTGACCACGCCCGGGGCGGCAACGACCCGGCGGGTGACACCGGCGACGTGCCGCAGTACGGCGTGCGGGCCGGAGAGGGCGGATCGTTCACCGCGTCCGTACCGGCCCTGGCCGGTGGCGGCCTGCTGATCGCTGCGGCGTTCGGCGTCGCCGCGCACCGGATGTGGCGCCGCCGGCGGACGGCCCGCTGACGGGGGCCGGGCGTCACGGCCCGTGCGGCCGCCGCAATCTTGCCGCGCGGTCATGACAGGGGGCCGTCCTGGGTACTCGCAGGTCGTGGCACGGTCCCCGCCGTGCGCACGGCCCTGCCCGGCACGAGGCGGACCCGCACGGCCCGCCCGGCCGGACGGTGCACACGAGGCGGACTCGCAGGCCCCGACGGCGACAGACACGGCACCAGGTACTGCGCGGAGGTGGCGATGCGGCGGACGGCCCCGGAGGGCCACGGCCCGGTCCGTTTCGGGCCCGCCCTCCCCGACGACGGCCTGCCGGTGCTGCCCGAACTGTCCGCCGCGCTCGTCGCCGCCGCGCGACGCCACGACCAACGGCCGGTCGGCGGCGCGGCCGCGCTCGTCGACGCCGCCTGCGGCTACTGGACGCGGCGCGGGCTGTCCACCCGGCCGGGCCGGGTGGCCGCGGCGCCCGGCGCCCCCTCCCTGCTGCTCGCGCTGACCGCCGCGCTCGGCGGCGACGTCCTGGTGCCCCGGCCCTGCGCCGCCTGGTGGGCGCCGTACGCGCGCCTGCTGGGCCGGCCCGTCTTCCACGTCGCCACGGCCGCCGAGTCCGGCGGGGTCCCGGACCCGTACGCCCTGCTGGAGACCGTCCGCAGGGTCCGCGCCGAGGGCGGCGATCCGCGGCTGCTCGTGCTGTCCGTCGCCGACGACCCCACCGCCACGGTCGCGCCGCCCGAGGCGCTGCACGAGACCGTCGAGGCCGCCGCCGGGGAGGGACTGCACCTCGTCAGCGACGAGACCTGGCGCGACACCGTGCACGAGCCCCACGAGACGGTGCTGCTCAGCCCGGCCGAGATGCTGCCCGAGCGGGTCACCGTCGTCACCGACCTGGCCGGCGCGCTGCTGCCCACGGGCTGGCCCGCCGCCGTCGCCCGCTTCCCCGCGGGCGCCACCGGCGACGCCCTGCACGCGCGCGTCCTGGACGTCCTGACCGCGCTCGACGCGCGCATCGCCGAACCCGTCGCCGCGGCGGCCGCCTACGCCCTCGACGAACCCGAGCCGGTCATCGCGCGCACGACCGCCACCGTACGGCTGCACGCGCGCCTGGCCCGGGCCGCGCACGCCACCGTGGTCGCCTCCGGCGCGCTCGCCCGGCAGCCCCGGGCCGGCCGCCACCTGTACGCCGACCTCGGCCCGCTGCGCGCCGCGCTCACCGCCCACGGGGTCGGCGACGCGCAGGAGCTGGAGGACTTCCTCACCGCCCGCCTCGGCATGCCGGCGCCGGGCGGCCACCGCTTCGGCGACGACCTCGGCGCCCTGCGGGTGCGGCTGTCCACCGCCGAGTTGCTGGGCGGCACGGACGAGGAGCGAGGGGAATGCCTCTCGTCGCCCTCGCCGTTGGAACTGCCGCCGGTACAACGCGCGTTGACCTCCTTGAAAACGGTCTTCGACGATCTTTGCGACGACGCTCAGCGATGGGAGCCTCCTCGATGACGCAGCAGTCCGAGTCGACCACGCCCACGACCACCCGGGACGCCCGCGATCCGGTGGCCTCCTCGCCCCTCGCTCCGCCGCTCGCCGCGCCCCGGCCGCCGGGGGAGCGGCGGATGTGGCCGCGCACCTTCCACGACCGCCTCACCGCCCCGCTGCCCGGGCTCGGGGCCTACGCCCGTTTCGTGCGGGAGGGCGCCGTGCGGCCGGACAGGGCGGGCCTCGCCGACGTGCCGCGCCTGCCGTACGCGCCGGGCCCGCTGCCCCGCGTGGGCGCCCGGACCGTCGCGGTCACCTGGGCGGGGCACGCGAGCTGGGTGATCCGCATCGGCGGCCTGACCGTGCTCACCGATCCGGTGTGGTCCCGGCGGATCATCGGGACGCCGGCCCGGGTGACCCCCGTCGGCGTGCCCTGGGAGGCGCTGCCGCCCGTGGACGCCGTCGTCATCAGCCACAACCACTACGACCACCTGGACGCCCCCACCCTGCGCCGCCTCCCGCGCGACACGCCGGTGTTCGTGCCGGCCGGGCTCGGCCGCTGGTTCCACCGCCGCCGCTTCACCCGCGTCACCGAGCTCGACTGGTGGGAGGGCGCCGAACTGCGTCCGGGGGACGGCGCCCTCGGGGCCCCACCCGCGGGGGGCGGAGCCGGACGAGACGCGGTCCGTTTCGACTTCGTGCCCGCGCACCACTGGTCCAAGCGCACCCTCACCGACACCTGCCGCAGCCTGTGGGGCGGCTGGGTGCTGACCGCGCCCGACGGCCGGCGGGTCTACTTCGCCGGCGACACCGGCTACGGCCACTGGTTCTCCCGCATCGGCCGCCGCTACCCCGGCATCGACCTGGCGCTGCTCCCCATCGGCGCGTACGAGCCCCGCTGGTGGCTCAGGGACGTCCACTGCGACCCGGAGGAGGCGGTCATGGCCGCGCAGGACCTCGGCGCCCGCCGCATGGCCCCGATGCACTGGGGCACGTTCGTCCTCTCCGCCGAGCCGGTCCTGGAACCGCTCACGCGCGTACGGGCCGCGTGGCAGAAGGCGGGCCTGCCCCGCGAGGACCTGTGGGACCTGCCCGTGGGCGCCTCCCGGGTGCTGGACTGAGGACCGGGTGCGGCAGTGGCCCGCCCTCAGGGCGCCCGGGCCGCTGCCGCACCGGACCCGCGGACGGGACCGAACGCCTGCCAAGCGGGGCGCGCCGGCCCCGGCCGCTCAGCTCGAACGGTGGGCCGGCGACGACCCCCGCACCCGGCGCCACAGGCCGGGGGCCGCGCTGAGCAGCACCGTCAGCACGACCGCGGCCACCACACCCTCCCACGGCTCGGGGAACAGCGAACCGCCGAGGACGCCGATCAGCTCGTACGTCAGGGCCCAGGCCAGACAGGCCGGGAAGTTGCCGCGGGAGAAGCGGCGCAGCGGCCACTTGGCCAGCAGACAGGCCAGCATCACCGGGATGCGGCCGGCCGGCACCAGCCGGGACAGCACCAGCACCGCCACCCCGTGCGCGGCGAGCTTGTCCTGGGCCTGCTCCAGCCGGTCCTCCGGCGCGCGGTCCCGTATCGCCTTCAGCCACCGCGACCCGTTCTTCGAGTGCATCCCGCGCCGCCCCAGCCAGTACAGCGTCGCGTCGCCGAGGAACGCGGCCAGCGCGGCGGTGACGAACACCAGCAGCATCGACAGCGGCGCCGACTGGTGGAAGGCGACCACCGCCGCCGAGCTGACCAGCGCCCCGGTCGGCACCACCGGGACCAGCGCACCGATCAGCACCAGCAGGAACAGCGACGGATACCCCACCGCCCGCTGGGTCGACACCGGCGGCACGACCGTCGTCACGACGGCGGCAAGCCACGTCACCGGGCGACCTCCAGGCGCGCGCTCTGCCCGTGCCCGAGCCGGTGCACCCGCACGCCCGGCGCGTGGCGCGCCGCCAGGCGCACGAACTCCTCGCCCGGCGTGTGGAACTCGTGCGGGCGCACGGCGTCCATCCCGATCGGCCAGTACGTGCCGTAGTGCACCGGCACCGCCAGGTACGGCTCCAGCCGCGCCAGGGCCTGCGCCGCCCGGCGCGCGTCGAGATGCCCCTCGCCGAGGTACGGCCCCCAGCCGCCCACCGGCAGCAGCGCCGCGTCGACCCGGCCGACGTCCCGCGCCATCGACTCGAACAGGCCGGTGTCCCCGGCGAAGTACGTACGGGCCTCGCCCTCGATGACGTAGCCCAGCGCGGGGGAGCGGCGCGGCCCGACCGGCAGCCGCCGCCCGTCGTGCTCCGCGGGCACCACCCGCACGGCCAGACCGCCGACGTCGACGCGGTCGCCGGGCGCCACCTCGGTGATCCGCAGCCGGGCCAGCCGGCGCAGCCCCGGCACGGAACGGGACGCGCCCCGCGGCACCAGCAGGGGCGTGCCCGGGGCGAGCCGGGCCAGCGAGGGGACGTGCAGGTGGTCGGCGTGCAGGTGCGACACGAGGGCCACGTCCGCGTCCCAGGCCTCCGGCGGGGGGAGTGCGCCGCGCCGGCGCCGCAGGTGCGCGAGCCGGCGCACGAACAGCGGATCGGTGAGGACGCGCACGTTCGAATCCGTGACCGTGCAGGTGGCGTGACCCCACCACGTGATCTCCACCGGCACTCCGTTTCCTCCTTCGCGCGACTCCCCAGAGCCTACGTCCAGCGGTAGGGTCGGCGGCTGGAACCCGGAGGTGAGGGGGCGCCATGGGTGAAGCACCGGGTACCTGGGGCAAGGACGCCGCCGCAGGGGTACGTGTCACCGCGATCGCGAGCCTGACACCCCTGGAGGAACTGCACGACGACCCCTTCCTGGTCGACGCGCGCAGCCAGCACGCGATGTGCGCGCGGTGGGCCGCCGAGCACGGGTACGTCGTCGCACGGGAACTGCTGGTCCGCCGGCTGCGGCCGGACCACTGCGCCCTGTGGGACGGGATGCGCCCCGGCGTCGACCTGTTCGTCGCGCCCAGCCACCGCGTGCTGGAGAAGGCGCTGTCCTCCGTCGAGGAGTTCACCGCGGAGTGCGCGCGCCGGGGCGTGCGCGTGGAGACGGTGGGGCAGGCGGAACCCTCGTACGACGCGCAGATGAAGGCCCGGGTGCACCGCCGGCTGTCCATGCCGACGGCCGGCTACGACGGCCGGTAGCGTCCGCTCCCGCAACGCGTGTGACAGGGTGGGGGCCGGGGCCCGGGAGGCGACGGGCCGGGACGTGAGGTGTGAGGATCGTGCGGGGCGGGCGGTGGCGCACAGTCGCCAGTCAGATCGGGCGGAGCCTCACGGTGTGGGTCGTCTCCAGCCTCACCCTGCTCCTCCTCGCCGGCATCCTGCCGGACTTCCAGCTGCAGTCCGCCGGCGGGGACAGCGCCACCCGCATCGCCGTCACCGCCGCGCTCGGCGCGGGCGCCTTCGGCCTGCTGTCGGCCCTCGTCTGGCCGCTGCTCGTCCGGCTGCTGCTCCTCGTGCCCGCCCTCGTCCTCGGGCTGCTGGTGTTCTTCCTCAACGGCTCGCTGCTGCTGGTCGCCCTGCGCATCAGCCCCTCCGGCCGGCCCGAGGCCGCACCCGAGACCGCCGTCATCGTCGCCGCCGTGATGTCCGCGGTCGCCTCGGCCACGGGCGCCGCCCTCGCCGTCCGTGACGACGACGCCTACCGGCGCCGGCTCTACCGGCTCGCCGACCGCCGGCGGCGACGGCAGCCGCCCGGCCCGTCCACGCCCGGCACCGTCTTCGTGCAGCTCGACGGCGTCGGCCACGACGTGCTGCTGGACGCCGTCGGCCGGGGCCTGATGCCGACCGTCGCCCGCTGGCTGGGCGCCGGACCCGGCGGGCGGCCCACCCACCGGCTCACCCCCTGGCGCACCGACTGGTCCAGCCAGACCGGCGCCAGCCAGCTCGGCATCCTCCACGGCTCCAACCACGACGTCCCCGCCTTCCGCTGGTACGAGAAGGACACCGGCGAGGTGATGGTCTGCAACCGGCCATCCAGCGCCGTCGAACTCCAGCGCCGCGCCGTCGCGCGCACCGGCGACGGCGGGCTGCTCACCGTCGACGGGGCGAGCCGCGGCAACCTCTTCAGCGGCGGCGCCGGCGAACTCGCGCTGGTGCTGTCGGTCTCGGCGCGGCGCGGCCGCGGGAACCGCTCCCGCGCGGGCTACTTCGCCTACTTCTCCGACCCCGCCAACGCCGTCCGCACCGCGCTGTCCTTCGCCGCCGAGGTCGGCCGCGAGATCGGCCAGTCCGTCCGCGCCCGCATCCGCAAGCAGCGCCCGCGCGTCGGCCGCGGCGGGCTCTACCCCCTGGTGCGGGCCTTCGCCACCGTCGTCGAACGGGACGTCGTCGTCGCCGCGGTCATGGGCGACCTGCTCGGCGGGCGCAGCGCCGTCTACGCCGACCTCGTCGCCTACGACGAGGTGGCCCACCACTCCGGGCCGCGCAGCCGCGACGCCGCGCAGGTGCTGCACCGCCTGGACCGCGCCCTCGCACTCATCGAGAAGGCCGCCGACAACGCCCCGCGCCGCTACCGGATCGTCGTCCTGTCCGACCACGGCCAGAGCCCCGGCGAGACCTTCCACTCCCGGTACGGGCTCACCCTGGCCGACCTGGTCCGGGCCGGCTGCGGACTGCCCGTGCCGCGCCGCGCCGAACGCACCCGCAGCGGCGCCGAGGCGCGGGCCGCGGTCCGCGCCGCGCTGCGCCGGCCGGAGCAGGAGCACGGGGAATACCGGCCCTCCGGCCGCCGCAGCGAGCCGGTCGTGCTGGCCTCCGGCAACCTCGGCCTCGTGTCCTTCCCCGACGTGCCGCACCGCATGAGCAAGGAGGAGATCGACGCCCGCCACCCGGCGCTGCTGACCACGCTCGCCAACCACCCCGGCGTCGGCTTCCTGCTCGTGCGCAGCGAGGAGCACGGCGGGGTCGTCCTCGGCGCGCGCGGTGCCGAGATACCGCTGGACGACCTCGACGACGACCCCGGCCCGCTGGCCCCGTTCGGGCCCGGCGCCGCCGACGCCGTGCGGCGCACGCACTCCTTCCCGCACGCCGCCGACATCATGGTGAACTCCTTCCACGACCCCGCCGACGGCGAGGTCCTCGCCTTCGAGGAGCAGATCGGCTCCCACGGCGGCCTCGGCGGCGCCCAGACCCGCCCGTTCCTGCTGTCGCCGCTCGCCTTCTCCGCGCCGGCCGGCGCGGACGAGGAGGTCGTCGGCGCCGAGCACGTCCACCGCGTCCTGCGCCGCTGGCTGCGCGAGTCCCACGGACCCCAGGTGCCGCTCGAGCAGCCGGAGGGCCGGCGGGCCGCCTGAGACGCGCCACCGGCGCGGCGCGCGCCCCAAACGCCACCCCTCTGCCGCGTGCGCGGGGCCGGAATGTGATCGGATGGACCTGGTGACCCGGCAACGGGACCGCACCGGACAGGATTCAGCCGCATTTCGGAAGGATGCACCGTGGCAACCACGCGCACCGCTCACACCGTCTGGGAAGGCAACCTGCTCGAGGGCAACGGCGTCGTCACCTTCGACTCCTCCGGCATCGGCCAGCAGCCGGTGACCTGGGCGTCGCGCGCCGAGCAGGCGAACGGCAGGACCAGCCCCGAGGAACTGATCGCCGCCGCCCACTCCAGCTGCTTCTCCATGGCGCTGTCGCACGCCCTGGCCGGCGCCGGCACCCCGCCCACCAAGCTGGAGACCAAGGCCGACGTGGACTTCCAGCCGGGTGAGGGCATCACCGGTATCCACCTGACCGTCGAGGGCACCGTCCCCGGCATCGACACCGACGCGTTCGTCGCCGCCGCCGAGGACGCCAAGAAGAACTGCCCGGTCAGCCAGGCCCTGACCGGTACGACGATCACCCTGTCGGCGAAGCTCGCCTGACCCCCGCCGCCCGCGGTGCCGCGCCCGTCCGCCCGGGCGCGGCACCGGCCGTCCCGTCCCGTGCCGCGCCGGCCCGCTCCGGCGCGGCATGCGCCGTCCCCCCGCCGCGCCCGCCCCGCCCGGGCCGTCCCCCTCCGCGGCAGCCCCGCTCCTCCGTCTCCGGCCGGTTCCCCGCATTGACAACGACCGTCCTCGGATCTGTGCTGATAAGGGTGATGTGTCCGCTGCCGGAAGGGGCCGAAGATGGCACGCGCGGTCGGGATCGATCTGGGGACGACGAACTCGGTGGTGGCCGTCCTGGAGGGCGGCGAGCCCACCGTCGTCGCCAACGCCGAGGGCGCGCGGACCACGCCCTCGGTCGTGGCCTTCGCCAAGAACGGCGAGGTGCTCGTCGGCGAGGTCGCCAAGCGGCAGGCTGTGACGAACGTCGAACGCACCGCGCGCTCCGTCAAGCGGCACATGGGCGACGCGCACTGGCGGTTCCCCGAGCAGGGCTCCGTCGACGGCACCCGCTACCGGGCGCAGGAGCTGTCGGCGCGCGTGCTGCAGAAGCTGAAGCGGGACGCGGAGTCCTACCTCGGCGAGGACGTCACCGACGCGGTGATCACCGTCCCCGCCTACTTCGACGACGCCCAGCGCCAGGCGACGAAGGAGGCCGGTGAGATCGCCGGCCTGAACGTGCTCCGCATCATCAACGAGCCGACCGCCGCCGCCCTCGCCTACGGTCTCGACCGCGGTGAGGAGCAGACCGTCCTCGTCTTCGACCTCGGCGGCGGCACCTTCGACGTCTCCCTGCTGGAGATCGGCGACGGCGTCATCGAGGTCAAGGCCACCAACGGCGACACCCACCTCGGCGGGGACGACTGGGACCAGCGGGTGGTGGAGTACCTCGTCAAACGGTTCAAGGGGCAGTACGGCGTCGACCTGGCCCAGGACAAGATGGCGCTGCAGCGGCTGCGCGAGGCGGCGGAGAAGGCCAAGATCGAGCTGTCCTCGTCCTCCGAGACCACCGTCAACCTGCCCTACATCACCGCGTCCGCCGAGGGCCCGCTCCACCTCGACGAGAAGCTGACCCGCGCCCAGTTCCAGGAGCTCACCGCCGACCTGCTCGACCGCTGCAAGGGACCCTTCCACCAGGCCGTCAAGGACGCCGGCGTCAAGCTGTCCGCCGTCGACCACGTGATCCTCGTCGGCGGCTCCACCCGTATGCCCGCGGTCACCGACCTGGTCAAGGACCTCACCGGCAAGGACCCGCACAAGGGCGTCAACCCCGACGAGGTCGTCGCCGTGGGCGCAGCCCTCCAGGCCGGTGTCATCCGCGGCGACGTCAAGGACGTCCTCCTGCTCGACGTGACCCCGCTCTCCCTCGGCATCGAGACCAAGGGCGGCATCATGACCAAGCTGATCGAACGCAACACCACCATCCCCACCCGGCGTTCGGAGATCTTCACCACGGCCACCGACAACCAGCCCTCGGTCGGCATCCAGGTCTACCAGGGCGAACGCGAGATCGCCGCGTACAACAAGAAGCTGGGCGTCTTCGACCTGACGGGCCTGCCGCCCGCGCCGCGCGGCGTCCCGCAGATCGAGGTCGCCTTCGACATCGACGCCAACGGCATCATGCACGTCTCCGCCAAGGACCTGGCGACCGGACGCGAGCAGAAGATGACCGTCACCGGCGGCTCGGCGCTGCCGAAGGAGGACATCGACCGCATGATGCGGGAGGCCGAGCAGTACGCCGAGGAGGACCGCCGGCGCCGCGAGGAGGCCGAGACCCGCAACCAGGCCGAGCAACTCGTCTACCAGACCGAGAGGTTCCTCCGCGACAACCCCGACCGCATCCCCGGGGACGTCCGCAGCGAAGTGGAGGCCGCTGCCGCGGAGGTCAAGGGCCTGCTGGAGGGCAAGGCCGACACCGGCGCCCTGCGCACGGCCGTCGAGCACCTCGCCACCGTCAGCCAGAAGATGGGCCAGGCGATGTACGCCCAGGCCCCGCAGGGGGACCGGCCGGAGGACACCGGCCCGCGCACCGAGGACACCGGGCGGCACACCGCGCCGCACGGCGACGACGGCGTGGTCGACGCGGAGATCGTCGACGACGACAGGGACGCCCGGGGCGGAGCCGCCTGAGACCGGCCCGGCGGCGGCGCCGCCCGCCGCGCCGGCCCGCCCGTCTCAGTACCGGTCGCGGTACTCCCGCAGAACGTCCGGCGTGCGCCGCGGCGACGCGGCGCGGGCCGCCATGTGGTCCAGCACCTCCAGGTGCGTGGAGACCTCCGAGCGGGCGTCCAGGTACAGCGCGCCGGTCAGGTACTCCGTGTAGACGAGGTCGGGCAGTTCCGGCTCGGCGAACCGGAACAGCGTGAACGGCGCGTACGTCCCCGGATGCGGCCCGGCCGCGAACTCGGCCACCTGCAGCGTCACCCGGTCCCGCGCGGCGTACTCCAGCAGCTTGTCCAGCTGCCCGCGCATCACCCGGCTGTCGGCGCTCACCGGCCGTGCCAGCACCGTCTCGTCCACCATCACCCACAGGTGCGGCGGGTCCTCCCGCTCCAGCAGCCGCTGCCGGGCCATGCGCAGGGCCACGTGCCGCTCCACCGCCTCCGGGCCGCCGCGCCCCGCCGTCCCGGTCTCCAGCACGGCCCGCGCGTACTCCTCGGTCTGCAGCAGTCCGGGCACGAAGTGCGGCTCGTAGGACCGGATCAGCCGGGCGGCGCCCTCCAGACTCACGTACAGGCTGAACCACTCCGGCAGCACGTCGTGGTACCGCTGCCACCAGCCGGGCCGGTTCGCGTCCTCCACCAGCGACACGAAGGCGGCGGCCTCCTCGCCGCGGACCCCGTACGCCGACAGCAGCATCTGCACGTAGGGGATCTTCAGCGCGACCTCGGCCATCTCCATCCGGCGCACCGTCGCGGGCGCCACACGCAGCACCCGCGCCGCCTCCTCGCGCCCGAGGCCGGCCGCCTCCCGCAGCTCCTGGAGCCTTCTGCCGAGCACCACCTGGCCCACCGTGGGCGCGGCCCGCCGCTCACTCACGCCCCGCCTCACCGCCCGCCGCACGCTTCCGCAACCGACACTCCGCGATCAGTGTGTCACGGGGTGCACGCGGAGCGCACCGGTGCGACGCGCACCCGTACGGCGGCGTCGCGCGCGCCTCAGCCCACCACCGTGCGCAGGTACTTGGCCGTCGCCGGGTCCGCGGGCAGGAACGTCTCGATCGCCAGCTCCGCCACCGTCACGTCCATCGGGGTGTTGAAGGTGGAGATCGAGGAGACGAAGGACAGCACCCGGCCCCCGTGCTCGATCCGCAGCGGCAGCGCCACGTACGGCACGCCCCCGGCCGGTTCGCCGTCGCCGCCCGTCTCCGGCACCGGGTACGCCGCCACCTCCTCGTACAGCGCGCGCAGCTCCCGCGAGCGGTGCAACGCGATCTGCCGCTCCATCTGCGCCAGCAGATGCCCGCGCCACTCCGGCAGGTTGCGGATGCGGGGCGCCAGACCCCGCGGGTGCAGCGTCAGCCGCATCGCGTTCAGCGGCGGCACGAGCAGCGACTCGGCGACGCCCTCCAGCAGCATCGCGATGCCCCGGTTCGCCGTCACCACGCCGTACGTCGCGTCCACCACCAGCGCCGGATACGGCTCGTACCCCCGGATCAGCCGCTGAAGGCCCTCGCGCAGCGCGTCCAGGGACGGGTCGTCCAGCGGGGTCTCCGGATAGTGCGGCGCGTAACCGGCCGCCAGCAGCAGCGCGTTGCGCTCCCGCACCGGCACGTCCAGGTGCTCCGCCAGCCGCAGCACCATCTCCTCGCTGGGCCGTGAGCGCCCCGTCTCGATGAAACTGATGTGCCGGGCCGAGGAGTCGGCCCGCAACGCCAACTCCAGCTGACTGACCCGGCGTTGCTCCCGCCACGCCCGCAGCAGCGGCCCGACGCCCCGCCCTGCCCCGGCGGATGCGGAAGCGGGGGCCTGCGGTACGGCGGTGGACGGTACGGGGACGGCGGACGCTGCGGCACCGGACGCGACAGTGGTCATACGATCGACGGTAGTCGAGGACGCGCACGGGGCGCGGAAACAAGCCGTGGACGACGGTCCCCCGGGCGGCGTGGCGGTGCGGCGATGTGGCGACGGAACGACGGGGCGGGCCGGCACCGGTGCCCGCGCCCGCGCGCAACGGTGCCGCCCGGTCCACGCGCCGGGCGCCGCCGCACGCCCGAACGCCCGCCCCCGCACCCCGGGCAGTCCCCCTGACCAGGGACGCGGCGGCCGTCCTGTGGCAGGCTGAACACGAGCGCGCCACCAGGAAGGGACCGATCCCATGCCCGTCGAACCGTTGTCGCAGCAGCAGATCGAGGAGCGGCTGGCCGACCTGCCGGGCTGGTCCGTCGACGGCGACCGCCTCACCCGTTCGTACCGGCTGCCCTCGCACTTCGCCGCGACGGCGATGGTCGTGCACATCTCCCAGGTCCAGGAGGAACTCGACCACCACTCCGACCTGACCCTCGGCTACCACAGCGTCTCCCTCAGCGTGAACACGCACTGCGCCGGGGGCGCGATCACCGAGAAGGACTTCGCACTCGCCCGCAGGGTGAGCGACCTGGCACCGGGGCACGGGGCGAGCTGAACCGCGGCGGCGGAGGGGCCGTCGCGCCGGAGCACGCGCGAAGGGCAGCAGCCGTGCCGATCACGCAGGGGGGAGCCGTGCTGGACTACGAGAAGGAAGCCGAGCACTACGACGCCGCACGGGGCGGCGAGCCCAGGGCGGAGGCCGCCGCACGGGCCGTCCTCGGCCTCCTGCCGCCTGGGGCCGCCGGCCTGCTCGACGTCGGCTGCGGCACCGGCATCGTGACCCGGCGACTGGCCGCCGCCCGCCCCGGTCTGCGGGTGACCGGCGCCGACCGGGCACCGGCGATGGCCCGGCAGGCCGCCGCCCGCCTGCCCGGCGCCGTCGTCCTCGCCGACGCCCGCCGGCTGCCCTTCCCCGACGGCCGCTTCGACGCCGTCACCAGCGTGTGGCTGCTGCACCTCGCGCCCGGCCCCGGGGACGCGGAGGCCATGGTCGCCGAGTGCGCCCGGGTGCTCAGGCCCGGCGGCGTGTACGTCACCACCGTCGACAAGGCCGCCGCGCACAACGTGGGCAGCGACATCGACGCCGTGCTCGCCTCCCGGCCGCGCAGTCCGGTCCGGGACGCCGCCGCGGCCGTCACCGGGTACGCCGCCGCGCACGGCCTGGTCCCGGCCGGCCGGGCCAGCTTCCCGGGCCGCGGCCAGGGCCGCAGTCCCCGCAGCACCGTCGCCGACCTCAGGCGCGGCTGGTTCGTCACCCTGCCGCCCGGCGGGCCGCTCGCCGAGGACTACGCCGTCAGACTGGCGGCCCTGCCCGACCAGGACCGACCCCGCCCCGACCCGGTCTTCACCGTGCGGGCCTACCGCAAACGCGCGGACACCTGAGGAGCGCCGTGAGCCGCAGGCGGGAGCCGGCCGGCCTGAGCCGCTGTCCGGGAGCCCGGCAGTCAGGCGCACCGACGGGGAGGCCGCCGTGTCGACCGGCCGGCGGACGAGCGTGTGCCGACAGGTGCGGCGGGCGCGGGGGTCATGCGTCGTCGTGGAGCTCGGCCTGGACTCGGCGGGAGGGGCGGAAGGTGTAGAGGCCGAGGATGTCGGGCGGGTCGCTGAGGCCGGGGCCGCCGTCCTTGATCCAGGTGGTGATGTCGGTGGTGGCGTCGGGGTCGTTGACGAGGCCGAGCCAGACGGGGCGGCCGCCGTTCCTGCGGCCTTCGGCGGAGGGCTGGACGACGACGACATTGGCGCGCTCGCAGGCGTCCAGGCAGTCGGTGACGCGTACGGTCGCCGTGCCGTCGAGGGCCTGGCGCAGGGTCCGTAGCTGGGCGGTGTGGTCGAGGCCGGGAACCTTCGGGGTACCGCAGCAGCAGCCGCGGCAGACGGTGACGGTGGGCCGTGCGGCCCCCGGGGCGGGCGCGGCGCGGCGGGTACGTTTGGTCACGCGGTGTCCTCGGTGAGCCGGGGCCAGGCGGACTCGCGCAGCAGGCGCAGGCCGTTGAGGCCGACGATGACGGTGGAGCCCTCGTGGCCGGCGACGCCGAGGGGCAGGGGCAGGGTGCCGATCAGGTCCCAGGCGACCAGGACCGCGATGAACGCCCCGGCGATGGCCAGGTTCTGGACGACGAAGCGGCGTGCGGTGCGGGAGAGCTGCAGGATCGAGGGGATGGTGGCCAGTTCGTCGCGGACGACGACGGCGTCGGCGGTCTCCAGGGCGAGGTCGGAGCCGGCCCGGCCCATCGCGATCCCGGAGTGCGCGGCGGCCAGGGCGGGGGCGTCGTTGACGCCGTCGCCCACGACCAGCACCCGGTGCCCTCGGGCCTCCCGCTCCTTGACGGCGGCGACCTTGTCCTGGGGCAGCAGTCCGGCGCGGACGTCGGTGATGCCGACCTCCGCGGCCAGGTGCCTGGCGGCCCGTTCGTTGTCGCCGGTCAGCAGGATCGGGGCGCGGCCGGTCAGACGGGTGAGGGCGGCGACGGTGGCCGCCGCGTCCGGCCGCACCCGGTCCGCGATGCCCAGCACGCCGACCGGCGCCTGGTCGCGCAGGACGACGACCGCGGTCCGTCCGGCCTCCTCCAGCTCGGCCACCACCGCCTGGTGCGGCTGGGGGCCGGCACCGTCCAGCAGTCGGGCGGGGGCGCCGACCGTGACGGTGTCGCCGTCGACGGTGGCGGTGACGCCCCGTCCGGGGGCGGAGCTGAAGTCCTCGGCGCCGGTCAGGGGCAGGCCGCGTTCGCGGGCGGCGGCGACCACGGCCCGGGCGAGCGGGTGCTCACTGGGGTGCTCGGCGGAGGCCGCCAGAGCCAGGAGCGAATCCTCCTCCAGGCCGCTGCCGGGCAGGGGGCACAGGTCGGTGACGTGGGGGGCGCCCTCGGTGAGGGTGCCGGTCTTGTCCAGGGCGACGGTGTCGATCTGGGCGAGGCGTTCCATGACGACGGCGGACTTGGCGAGCACGCCGCGACGGCCGGCGTTGGCGATGGCGGACAGCAGCGGCGGCATCGTGGACAGGACGACCGCGCACGGCGAGGCCACGATCATGAACGTCATCGCCCGCAGCAGCGCCGAGGAGAGGGTGTCGCCGAAGGCGAGTGGGATCGCGAAGACGGCGAGGGACGCGAGGACCATGCCGATCGAGTAGCGCTGCTCGATCTTCTCGATGAACAACTGGGTGGGGGCCTTGGTCTCGGAGGCTTCCTCGACCATCTTCACGATGCGGGCGATCACCGAGTCCGACGGGTCGCGCTCGACCCGCACGCGCAGGGCACCGGTTCCGTTGACGGTGCCGGCGAACACCTCGTCGCCCGCCTGCCTGGCCACCGGAAGCGGCTCGCCGGTGATCGTGGCCTGGTCCACCTCGCCGGCCCCGTCGAGGATCCGGCCGTCCGCGCCGACCCGCTCGCCCGGCCGGACCAGGATCGTGTCCCCGACCGCCAGCTTCTCGGTGCCCACCGTCTCCTCGGTGCCGTCCGGCAGGAGCCGGGTGGCGGTGGCGGGGGCGAGGTCGAGCAGGCCGCGCACGGAGTCGGCGGTGCGGGCGGTGGCGACGGCTTCCAGGGCGCCGGAGGTGGCGAAGATGACGATCAGCAGCGCGCCGTCGAGGACCTGGCCGATCGCGGCGGCCCCCAGGGCGGCGACGACCATCAGCAGGTCCACGTCCAGCGTCCTGTCCTTGAGGGCCTTCATGCCTTCCCAGCCCGGCTCCCAGCCGCCGGTGACGTACGTGGCGGCGAACAGGGTGCCCCACAGCCACGCCGGGCCGTCCATCAGGTGGACCGGCAGCGCCAGCAGGAACAGCACCAGCGCCGCGAGCGCCCAGCGGGCCTCGGGCAGCCGGAGCAGGCGGGTGCGGCGCCGGGGCGGCACCGGACGCGCGGCGCCGGCCGGCGGCGCGGACCGCTGATCCAGGACAGAGGACATGGCAGAACAACCCTTCACGGGCAGGACGGGGCTACACCTCCACCGTACAGGAACATGTGAACAGCTCTTCAGATGTCATCGGTATGATGGGAGCATGGGCCACGGACGCGACACCACGACCAACAGCGCCAGCACCCGCGAACGCCTCGACGCGGTCGGCACCGCGGACGTCGCCGCCACCCTCCAGGCCCTCGCCACACCCTCCCGGCTCTACATCCTGGCCCGTCTCCAGGAAGGTCCCAGCGCGGTCGGGGAGCTCGCCGAGGCCGTCGGCATGGAAGCCTCGGCCTGCTCCCACCAGCTCCGGCTCCTGCGCAACCTCGGCCTGGTCACCGGCGAACGGCGAGGCCGCTCCATCGTCTACTCGCTCTACGACAACCACGTCGCCGAGCTCCTCGACCAGGCTCTCTACCACGTCGAGCACCTGCGCCTGGGGCTGCACGACACCCCGGCCGGTACGGCTGCCCCGGCCGCCGCCGGGCGCTGAACGGAAGCCGCCGGCCCGGCTTCACCCCTGTCCGGGTCCTCGTCCAGCTCGGCAGCGTCCGGGTCGCGCGGCGGGCGCGCGGCACCGGCGGCCGCTGTACCGGCGGTGAAGCCGTAGAGGCCGATGGTCCACGTGCCGACCACGGCCCTCCAGCTCACGGGACTCAGGCCCGTGCCCCGCACACCAGGCGGAAGGCCGCGAACTGCCGCGGGTCACGCGGAAGGGCGCGGGCCGCCACCGGCACGATGCGGCGGCCGCGCGGACGGTGTCCGTCGGCCCGGGACCGGGCCGCGGAGACGCACCCGTCTGACGGTCACCAGTAGTGGCGGCGCCCGGCGACCGCGTGCCCCAGGGAGCCCAGGAGCCACAGGACGGCGCCGATCACGGCGAGGATGACGCCGATGGTCCACAGGATGGAGATTCCGGTGACGAGACCCAGGACGAGCAGGATGATGCCGAGGATGATCACGGCGGCCTCCCGGTGAGAGTCGTGCTCCTCTCACTGTGCGCTCGAAGCGGTCACTTGTCGCTCCGACCGAGCCGCACCGGGAGGCGCGCCCCCGGCGTGTCCGGCGGGTCGGCAAGGGAAGAAGCGCCACGACGGCCTCTCGGACGGGCCGCGGACAGCCGGGCCGGCGCATCCGGGCGGCGACGCCGGCGGCACCCGCGGTGGTGAGGCCGCCGGCACCCGCGGCGGCGGTCCGGCGCACCCCGCCGCACGTCGCCGTCGCCGTGCTCACAGCGCGGGATCGCCGAACTGTTCGAGGAGGACGTCGACCGGCAACTGGCTCATGGGACCGGACGCGCCGTCGTGCACGAGCTGCTCGGCCCAGATCACCTTGCCGTGGGACGTGTACCGCGTCCCCCACCGCTCGGCGAACTGCGCCACGAGGAACAGTCCCCGGCCGCCCTCGTCCGTGTTCGCCGCACGCCGCAGCCGCGGCGAGGTGCTGCTGCCGTCCGACACCTCGCAGATCAGGCAGTGCCCGTACAGCAGGCGCACCGTCACCGGTGGCGATCCGTACCTGATCGCGTTCGTGACCAGCTCGCTGAGGATGAGTTCCGTGGTGGTGGCCTCCTCCTCCAGTCCCCACCCCTCCAGCACCTTGCGGCACTCGGCCCGCGCGGAGGGCACCGCCGCCGTGTCCGGGGGCACGGCCCACTCGGCCACGCACGAGGGCGGAACCCGCCGGGCGCGCGCCGTCAGCAGGGCGATGTCGTCGCAGAGGCGGGCCGGCTTCAGCTCGTCGATCACCGCCTGGCACGTCTCCTCCGCGGTGCGCTCCTCCGTGCAGGCCAGTGCCCGGCTGAGCCTGTCCAGCCCGTCGTCGATGTCGCGGCCGGCCTGCTTGACCAGACCGTCGGTGAACAGGACCAGCTGGGAGCCCTCCGGCAGGTGCAGCTCGGCCGTCTCGATGGGGTAGCTGCCCAGGCCGAGCGGAGGCGAGGCCGGCACCTCGGGGCGGGTGACGGTCCCGTCCGGGTTCACCACCATGGGGCAGGGATGCCCCGCGCGGGCCATCGTGCAGATCCCCGTCACCGGATCGTAGATCGCGTACAGACACGTCGCACCGGTCACCCACTCCGCCTGCTGACCGTCCGGGGCGCTGCCGTCCCTCTTCTCGTTGTCCAGGCGGACGACCAGGTCGTCCAGGTTCCCGAGCACCTCGTCCACGGGGAGGTCGAGGGTGGAGAAGTTGTGCACCGCGGTGCGCAGCCGCCCCATCGTCGCCGCCGCGTGCAGCCCGTGACCGACGACGTCGCCCATCACCAGCGCCACGCGCGAGCCCGGCATCGGGATGACGTCGAACCAGTCCCCGCCCACCCCCGCCTCCGACGGCAGGTACCGCCAGGCCACCTCCAGCGCGTCCTGCTCCGGCTGCCCCCGCGGCAGCAGGCTGCGCTGCAGCGTCACCGTCATGGCGTGCTCGCGGGTGAACCTCCGGGCGTTGTCGAGGGCCACCGCGGCCCGCGCGGCCAGCTCCTCCGCGAAGGCCACGTCCTCCGGCTCGAACGCGGGGGAGCGGTCCGTGCGGTAGAAGTGCGCCAGGCCCAGAGGCACGCCGCGGGCCCGCAGCGGCACGGTCACCAGCGAGCGCAGTCCGAGGTCCAGGGCCCTGCGGGCGCGCTCGGGATCCTGTTCGCGCCAGGCGCGGGCCTGCCGCAGGTCCGCCTCCAGCACTCCCCGGCCCTCCCGCAGCGCCCGCATCTGCGGGGTGTCCGGTGAGAACGTGATCACCTGGCCCTCGGGGTACAGCGGCAGCGTCCGCCGGTCACCGGCGACCGCCGTACGTCGCAGATGCCGCCATCCCTCCGCCGTCGGCTCCCACCCCCGCGTCACCGCGTCCACCAGGTCCACCATGACGACGTCGGCGAACCGGGGCGCCGCCACTTCGGCGAGCTCCCGGGCCGTACGCTCCACGTCCAGCGTCGTCCCTATCCGCACGCCCGCCTCGTACAGCAGCTTCAGCTGCCCCAGGGCCACCTCGGCCCGCCCCGAGACCGTCGCCAGCTCCGTGGTGTCACGCAGCGTCACCACGCTGCCCGCGTGGTCCGCGTCCGGGAAGGTGGGCCGCTTGTTCACCGCCAGCAGCCGGTCCTGCGCGAGGACGACCTCGTCGGTGACCGCGTCGCAGGACATGAGCAGTCGCGTCATCCGCTCGGGGAGTCCCAGCTCCGCCACGTGCCGCCCCTGCGCGTCCTCGGGCAGCCCCAGCAGGCGCCTGGCCTCGTCGTTGGCGAGCAGCAGCCGGCCGTCCTCGCCGGTGATCAGCACCCCTTCCCGCACCGCGTGCAGCACGGCGTCGTGGTGCTCGTACAGCCGTGCCAGCTCCAGCGGGGCCAGGCCGCGCGTCTGCCGCAGCAGCCGCCGGGCCACCAGGGTCGTCCCCGTCGCGGCCACCCCCAGCGCGGCCACGCCGGCGGCGAAGATGATCGGCAGCTGCGGCGTCCACAGCATGGCCACGTTCCTGACGGTGATCCCGGCGGAGACCAGGCCGACGACGGAGCCGCGCGCATCGGTCACCGGGACCACCGCCTGCACCGCCGTCCCGTCGCCCGTGGGCAGGGGCGGCCCGCCCGCCTGCTCGACGACGGTACGGCCCTGCAGGGCGGGTCCGATGGTGCCGACGAACTTCTTCCCGATCTCCTGCGGGTAGGGATAGGTGTAGCGAATCCCCTTCGTGTTCATGACGACTATGAAGTCGACGCCCGCCTTCTTCCGCGCCTCCTCCGCCCGCGGCTGCAGTACCGCGGTCGGGTCCGGGCTGCGCAGGGCCGCGCTCACGCCGGGGGCGGCGGCGAAGGACTGGGCGGCCACGACCGACGCGCGGCGCCCCTCCCTGAGGGCGTCCCGCGACGCCTGCAGGACGACGGCCGCCGTGGCGGCCAGGACGACCAGCACCACGACCGCGATCTGGAGAAGGAACACCTGCCCGGCCGTACTGTGCGGGCTGAGTAGGGCAAGGCGCCGGCCGCGTGCGCCGTCGGCGGACGGGGAGGACGAAGGGGTCCGAGACGGGCCGGAGGATTCCCTCATACACCTACATAACACCGCGGAACGAGCTCCGGTCGACTCGCCCGCCGCCCCGCCGGCCCCGTCCTCGTTTTGCCGTCCCGGCAACGCGAGTGGCCCTCGCGCGGTGCCTCGGCGCACCCTGACCGCACACCCGACGAGAGGCTGACGACCATGGCACACGACGCCCACGACAACCCGTCCTCCGGCCACGGGCACCAGGACCAGGGCCCCGGCCACGGGCACCACCACACCGACCTGGACTGGGCCGATTTCGCCTCCGAGCTGCAGACACAGGCGGAGCTGTACACGCCGCTGTACGCCGGGGCCATGGCCTGGCTGGCCGAGGAGATGCCGGCCGCGCCGGGGCTCGTCGTCGACGCGGGCAGCGGACCCGGTGTCGTGTCGTGCCTGTTCGCCGAGACGTTCCCGGGCGCCCGGGTCGTCGCCGTCGACGGCTCCGAGCCGCTGCTGGAGCGGGCCCGCGCCCGGGCCGCCCGCCAGGGCCTCGCCGGCCGCTTCGGCACGGTCGCCGGTGAACTGCCCGGCGCGCTCGATCAGTTGGACCGTCCGGCCGATCTGGTGTGGGCGAGCCGTAGCCTGCACCACCTCGGCGACCAGAAGGCCGCGCTGGCCGCGTTCGCCGCCCACCTGGCGCCCGGCGGCACCCTGGCCCTGCTGGAGGGCGGGCTGACCGCGCGGTTCCTGCCCCGCGACATCGGCATCGGCCGCCCGGGCCTGCAGGCACGGCTCGACGCGGTGCAGGAGGAGTGGTTCGCGCGGATGCGGGCCGACCTGCCCGGAGCCGTCGCCGAGACCGAGGACTGGCCCGCGCTGCTGACGGCGGCCGGCCTGAAGCACACCGGCACCCGCAGCTTCCTGCTGGACCTGCCCGCCCCGGCGTCCGACCGGGCGCGCGCGTACCTGGTCGCCCATCTGACCCGGACCCGCGACCTCTGCGGCGAGGCTTTGGACGCCGGAGACCGCGCCACCCTCGACCGTCTCCTCGACCCGGACGACCCGGCGGGCCTCAGGCACCGGCCGGACGTGTTCCTCCTGGCGGCGCACACCGTGTACACGGCCGTCCGCGCGGCCTGAGCCGCACCGGGCCCGGAGGACCGGTGGCCGGGCCCGGCGCGGCACGCCGTCCGGGCCGCCGGACCGGGCCCGCGCCCGGACGCGCGCGTGCCCCCCGCACCACCGGACGGCGGTGCGGGGCACGTCGTGGCAGCAGGCCCCTCAGACCACGTCGAACGTGGCCGGGTCCGGGCCGAGCCGCCGGTCCTCGTCCAGGGCGCTGATCGCGGCGAGGTCCTCGTCGTCCAGGCTGAAGTCGAACACCTCGATGTTCTCCTTGATCCGGGACGGCGTCACCGACTTCGGGATGACGACGTTGCCGAGCTGGATGTGCCAGCGCAGCACGACCTGGGCCGGGGTGCGCTCGTGCTTCTGCGCGATCGCCACGATCGCGGGGACCTCCAGCAGGCCCTTGCCCTGGCCGAGCGGCGACCAGGCCTCCGTGGCGATGCCCCGCTCCGCGTGGAACTCGCGGGCCGCCTGCTGCTGCAGGTGCGGGTGCAGCTCGATCTGGTTGACGGCCGGCACGACCTCCGTCTCGGAGACGAGGCGCTCCAGGTGCTCCGGGAGGAAGTTGGAGACGCCGATGGCCCGGGCCCGGCCGTCGGCGAGGATCTTCTCGAACGCCTTGTACGTCTCGACGAAGGCGCCCTTGGACGGCAGCGGCCAGTGGATCAGGTAGAGGTCCACGTAGTCCAGGCCGAGCTTGTCCAGGGACGTGTCGAAGGCGCGCAGGGTGGAGTCGTACCCCTGGTCGCTGTTCCAGAGCTTGGTGGTGACGAAGAGTTCCTCGCGCGGGACGCCCGAGGCGGCGACGGCCTTGCCGGTGCCCTCTTCGTTGCCGTAGATCGCCGCTGTGTCGATGCTGCGGTACCCGGCCTCCAACGCGGCGGCGACGGCCCGCTCCGCCTCGTCGTCCGGCACCTGCCAGACGCCGAAGCCCAGCTGGGGCATCTCGACGCCGTTGTTGAGGATGATCGGGGGGACCTTGCTGCTCACGAGCTCTTGATCCTTCGGTTGTCGTCAGGTGGTACTGACATGGTCAACGATCACGCACGGCGATGCATTCCTGACCTGCCGATCCGCCCGGAGTCGGCCGGTGGGCCGGCCTGCGCGGGGCAGGATTGGCCGGAAAGCGATCCCGTACGGTCGGCCGGAAGGCCGGCCGGTGCCTTGGCGGCGGCAGGCCGCCGGGCGGTGCACCCGGCGGCTCAGGGGGGCGGGTACCCGCTTCAGGCCCGGTACAGCGCCTCGACCTCGCTGGCGTAGGCGTTCTCGATCGCCTTGCGCTTCAGCTTCAGCGACGGGGTGAGCAGACCGTGCTCCTCGGTGAACGGCTGGGCGAGGATGCGGAAGGTCCGGATGGACTCGGCCTGCGAGACCAGCGTGTTGGCCGCGACCACCGCCCGCCGCACCTCCATCTCCAGATCGGCGTCGCGCACCAGTTCCGCGGGGGACATCCGCGGCTTGCGGCGCATCGCGAGCCAGTGCTCGACGGCCTCCTGGTCCAGCGTGATCAGCGCGGCGACATAGGGGCGGTCGTTGCCCACGACGATGCACTGCGCGACGAGCGGATGGTCGCGGACGCGTTCCTCCAGCGGGCCCGGCGAGACGCTCTTGCCGCCGGAGGTCACCAGGATCTCCTTCTTGCGGCCGGTGATGGTGAGGTAGCCGTCCTCGTCCAGGGAGCCCAGGTCCCCGGTGGCCAGCCAGCCGTCGTGCAGGGTCCCGTCGGTGGCCTTCTGGTTGCTGAGGTAGCCCTGGAAGACGTTGCCGCCGCGCAGCCACACCTCGCCGTCGTCGGCGATGTGCACGGTGACGCCCGGGATGGGCGGTCCGACGGTGCCGTAGCGGGTGCGCTCGGGCGGGTTGGCGGTGGCGGCCGCGGTGGACTCGGTCAGGCCGTAGCCCTCGTAGATCTGCACGCCGGCGCCCGCGAAGAACAGGCCGAGGCGGCGGTCCATCGCCGATCCGCCGGACATCGCGTTCCGTATGCGGCCGCCCATCGCCGCGCGCATCTTCGCGTACACGAGCTTGTCGAAGAACTGGTGCTGCATCCGAAGGCCCGCCGACGGACCGGGGCCGATGCCCCAGGCCTTGGCCTCCACCGCGTCCGCGTACTTCACGGCGACGTCGACGGCCTTCTCGAAGGGGCCCGCCCTGCCGTCCTTCTCCGCCTTGCGCCGGGCGGCGTCGAACACCTTCTCGAAGATGTACGGCACGGCGAGGATGAACGTCGGCCGGAACGCCTGGAGGTCGGGCAGCAGGGCGGCGGCGTTCAGCTGCGGCTGGTGGCCGAGGCGGACCTTGCCGCGGATCGCGGCGACCTCCACCATCCGCCCGAAGACGTGCGCCAGCGGCAGGAACAGCAGGGTCGACGCCTCGTCGCCCTGCTTGGTGTGGAACACCGGCTCCCACCGCTCCATGACGGTGTCGGCCTCGAACATGAAGTTGCCGTGCGTCAGGACGCACCCCTTGGGGCGGCCGGTGGTGCCCGAGGTGTAGATGACCGTGGCGATCGACTCGGGGGTGACCGCCTCCCGGTGCCGGTGCACCGTCGCGTCGTCGATATGCACGCCCGCGTCGTACAACTCCCGCACGGCGCCCGCGTCCAGCTGCCACAGCCGGCGCAGCCGCGGCAGCCGGTCGATGACGGTGGCGATCGTCATCGCGTGGTCCTCGTGCTCGACGACGGCCGCCGACACCTCCGCGTCGTACAGCATCCAGAAGCACTGCTCGGCCGACGAGGTGGGATACACCGGCACGACCTGGGCGCCGATCGTCCACAGCGCGAAGTCGAACAGCGTCCACTCGTACCGGGTGCGGGACATGATGGCGACCCGGTCGCCGAAGCGGACGCCCTGGGCGAGCAGTCCCTTGGCCAGTGCCAGCACCTCGTCGCGGAACTCGGCCGCGGTCACGTCGCGCCACCGTCCGCTCTCGTCCTTGCGGCCCAGGGCGATGCGCAGCGGGTCCTCCTCGGCATGCCGGTGGACCATGTCGGCCAGTCCGCCCACCGGGGGTGCCGACGTCGCCGGAGGACTGGTGAACTCGCGCAAACCCGCTCCCGCTCCTTTGTGACGCGTCGCACAGCGCCGTGAAAGCTACCCCACCGTGCGGTGGAGCGGCAGGGGGCCGAAAGCGCGTGACTGCTCACATATGTGCAGGTCAACGCCGGAAAATGCGCTCACATGGGGAAGGGTCGGGCCAAATTCCTCACGTTGGCGCAAGTTCCGGGGCCGTAATCTCCACCGAATCGCTACGATCCGATCACGGCCGCCCGCCGCGCGCACCGGTGCGCGCCGGTGCCCGTCCCAGCGTTCGCGCACCGCGATGCGTCACCCCGTCCGGCGGGGGCGCGGACGCCGGGCCGGGAAGAACGCCGGCGCCCCACCCCGGCCGGCGCGGGGCAAGGCGCTGCCCGGACGGCCGCTCAGCGCCGGTGCAGCCGGTCACCGCCCGCCAGGATCGCCGCCGCCAGGGCGTCCGCCGCGTCCTGGGCGGAGGGCCGCCGCCGGCCGTGCACCAGGACGAAGTCCACCTGCCCCAGCTCCGGAAGTCCCACCCGGTCGGGCACCCGCACCAGACCCGGCGGGATCAGCCCGCGCGAGTGCGCCATCACCCCGAGACCCGCCCGCGCCGCCGCGATCAGCCCGTTGAGGCTGCCGCTGGTGCACACGATGCGCCACGGCCGCCCCTGCCGCTGCAGCGCCTCGAAGGCCAGCGCACGGGAGATGCCGGGCGGCGGGTAGACGATCAGCGGCACCGGGCGGTCCGGGTCCAGGCGCAGCCGCTCCGCGCCGATCCACACCAGCCGGTCGTGCCACACCAGCTGACCCCGCGGGTCCTCCGGACGGCGCTTGGCGAGCACCAGGTCGAGCTTGCCGGCGGCGAGCTGCTCGTGCAGCGTGCCCGACAGCTCCACCGTCAGCTCCAGGTCGACCTCGGGGTGCTCGTAGCGGAAGGCCTCGAGGATCTCCGGCAGCCGGGTCAGGACGAAGTCCTCCGACGCGCCGAACCGCAGCCGGCCGCGGACCCGGGTGCCCGTGAAGAACGCCGCCGCCTGCTCGTGCACCTCCAGGATCCGGCGCGCGAAGCCGAGCATCGCCTCGCCGTCCTCGGTCAGCGCCACGGAGTGGGTGTCCCGCGAGAACAGCGGACGCCCGACGGCGTCCTCCAGGCGGCGCACGTGCTGGCTCACGGTCGACTGGCGCACCCCGAGCCGCCGCGCGGCCCGTGTGAAGCTGAGGGTCTGCGCCACCGCGAGGAAGGTGCGCAGCTGGGCGGGGTCGTACACGGCTTCAGGCTATCGCCGGACGGGAGTGGCCATCACCGTTCGTGATGACAGTCAGAACGGTATGACGGATTCCCGATCGCCGGTGGCTGGAGCAGGATGAAGAGGGGACCCGCTGGTCCCGCATCGGTGGAATCCCTCGTTCCGTGCCGTGCGGGACACCCGGCCCCCGCACGTCCCGGGACCCCGGTCCCACCGCTGAGAGCACGAGCAAGTGGAGCACCGTGAAACGCCTGCGCCGGCCGAGTCGGCTGCCGATCGACCCCTACCTCGCGCTGCTGATCGGGACGGTCGGCATCGCGGCGCTCCTCCCGGCCCGGGGCACGGCCTCCCACGTGGTCTCCGGCGCCTCCACCGCCGCGATCGCCTTCCTCTTCTTCCTCTACGGCGCCCGGCTGTCCACCCGTGAGGCCCTGGACGGCTTCCGCCACTGGAGGCTGCACGTCACCGTCCTGGCCTGCACCTTCGTGATCTTCCCGCTGCTCGGTCTCGCCGCCTGCGGCCTCGTCCCCGTGCTGCTGTCCCAGCCGCTCTACCAGGGCCTGCTCTTCCTCACCCTGGCGCCGTCGACCATCCAGTCGTCGATCGCCTTCACCTCGATCGCCCGCGGCAACGTGCCCGCCGCGATCTGCGCCGGCTCCTTCTCCTCGCTGGTCGGCATCGTCGTGACCCCGCTGCTGGCGGCGGGACTGCTCGGCAGCGGCGGCGGCGGCTTCTCGGCCCACTCGCTGGTGACGATCGTGCTGCAGCTGCTCGTGCCGTTCGCCGCCGGGCAGGTGCTGCGGCCGTGGATCGGCGGCTTCGTCGCCCGGCACAGGAAGGTGCTCGGGCTCGTCGACCGGGGCTCGATCCTGCTCGTCGTCTACACCGCGTTCAGCGAGGGCGTGGTACGCGGCATCTGGCACCGGGTCAGCCCGCTGCGGCTCGGCGAACTGCTCCTCGTCGAGGCGATGCTGCTCGCCGTGATGCTCACCCTGACCTGGTACGGAGCCCGAGCGCTGGGCTTCGGCCGGGGGGACCGGATCGCCATCCAGTTCGCCGGCTCGAAGAAGTCCCTCGCCTCGGGCCTGCCCATGGCGAGCGTCCTGTTCGGGGCCCACGCCTCGCTCGCCGTACTGCCGCTGATGCTGTTCCACCAGATGCAGCTCATGGTCTGCGCGGTGATCGCCAAACGCCGCGCGCGGGACGTCGTGGAGGATCCCGCCGCGTCCGCGCCCCCGGCCGCGGAGTCGTCTGCGGCGGCCGGGACGGGGCCGCGCCGAGGCTGAGCGCCGGCGGGCCCGCGCCCGGCGGCCTCGGCACGCCAGTCCTCCCCGAGGCTCCGGGCGACCGCTTCAGGCCGTGTGCGGCCAGGGCCTCGGCGACGAGGGCGCGGCCTCGGGCCGCGGCCCGGCCCAGGATCCAGCTGGGCAGGGAGCGGATCGCGGCGACGGGGAGCGTGCAGGTCGTCCATGGCGCGCCGGCGCTCAGCGTCCCCGTCCCCGCACCGCCCGCCGGCCAGGCCCCGCCGCCCGCGGGAACCGGTCAGCCCTGGGCCGCCGCCGTCCGCAGGGCGACGCGCTCCTCGCCCGCGTACACGTTCATGGAGCTGCCCCTGAGGAAGCCCACCAGGGTCAGGCCCGTCTCCGCGGCCAGGTCCACCGCGAGGGAGGAGGGCGCCGACACCGCCGCGAGGACCGGGATGCCGGCCATCACCGCCTTCTGCGCCAGCTCGAACGAGGCCCGCCCCGACACCAGCAGCACGGTCCGGGACAGCGGCAGGGCGCCGTCCTGCAGGGCCCGGCCGACCAGCTTGTCGACCGCGTTGTGCCGGCCCACGTCCTCCCGGACGTCCAGGAGCTCGCCGTCCTCGCCGAACAGCGCCGCCGCGTGCAGCCCGCCGGTCCGGTCGAAGACCCGCTGGGCCGCGCGCAGCCGGTCCGGGAGAGCCGCGAGCAGCTCGGGGTCCACCCGGACCGGGGGAGTGTCGGCGATCGGCCAGCGCGCCGTCGTCCGCACCGCGTCCAGGCTCGCCTTGCCGCACAGGCCGCAGGAGGACGTCGTGTAGACGTTGCGCTCCAGCGTGATGTCGGGGAGGGCCACGTCCGGCGCGGTCTTCACGTCGACCACGTTGTAGGTGTTCCGGCCGTCGGCCGTCGCCCCCGCGCAGTAGACGATGTTCTGCAGGTCGGACGCGGCACCGAGGACCCCCTCGCTGACCAGGAAGCCCGCCGCGAGCGCGAAGTCGTCGCCCGGGGTCCGCATGGTGATCGCCAGGGGTCTGCCGTTCAGCCGGATCTCCAGGGGTTCCTCGGCGACGAGCGTGTCCGGCCGGGTGGAGACCGCCCCGTCGCGGATCCGGATCACCTTGCGTCGTTCCGTGACTCGTCCCATGTCCTGATCAGCCCCGGTTCTGTAGGTGCTGGCAGCCGAATCGGCCCTTGCGGTGCGGAGGTTGCCGAGGGTCACCGGGCCGTCGTGCCCGGAGGTGACCTCGACGATCTCATTCTCCGGTACGGGGAGAACGAGGGTGCGGCCCCCTCCGCGGTGGGCGCGGACCGTGCTGGTCCGCGTCCGGGCCGACCCGTCCCAGGTACCCGCCGCGCGCGAGTCGAACGGTGGCGGGCGCGCGCAGGCCGTACACCGGGAGGCGAACCGTCCGCCGGCGACCGCTCGTCGCATGGTGCGTACCGTTCACCGCACACGGCCGACCCGCACCTTCCCCCTCCTGCCCCCGGTTCCTACCGTCCGGGATCATGAGTCCCCCGGTCGCACCCCCGGGATGGAGCCGCTGGCTGGTGCCGCCCGCCGCCCTCTCCGTCCACCTCGCCATCGGTCAGGCCTACGCCTGGAGCGTGTTCAAACCACCCCTCGAAGCCGCGCTCGGCCTCGACGGCACCCGGAGCGCGCTGCCCTTCCAGCTCGCCATCGTGATGCTCGGCCTGTCGGCCGCGTTCGGCGGCACCGTGGTCGAGCGCAACGGCCCCCGCTGGGCCATGACCGTCGCCCTCGTCTGCTTCTCCTCGGGCTTCCTCGTCTCCGCGCTCGGCGCGCAGACCCGGCAGTACTGGCTGATCGTCCTCGGCTACGGCGTCATCGGCGGGATCGGCCTCGGCATCGGCTACATCTCCCCGGTCTCCACCCTGATCAAGTGGTTCCCGGACCGGCCGGGCACGGCCACCGGCATCGCCATCATGGGCTTCGGCGGCGGCGCGCTCATCGCCTCGCCCTGGTCGGCGCAGATGCTGCAGTCCTTCGGCACCGGCCACTCCGGGATCGCGCTGGCCTTCCTCGTGCACGGGCTGTCGTACGCGGTCTTCATGTCGCTCGGCGTCCTGCTGATCCGCGTGCCGCGGGCCGGGGAGCGCGCCGCGGCCGATCCGGGCGCCGCGACGGGCGTGCGGGTCTCGGCCCGCAGCGCCGTGCGCACCCCGCAGTTCTGGTGCCTGTGGCTCGTGCTGTGCACCAACGTCACCGCCGGCATCGGCATCCTGGAGAAGGCCGCGCCGATGATCACGGACTTCTTCGCGGACACCTCCTCACCGGTCACGGCCACGGCCGCGGCGGGCTTCGTCGCGCTGCTGTCGGCGGCCAACATGGCCGGCCGCATCGGCTGGTCGTCGGCGTCCGACGTGATCGGCCGCAAGAACGTCTACCGCGTCTACCTGGGTGTCGGCGCGCTGATGTACCTGGTGATCGCCCTGTTCGGCGACACGTCCACCCCGCTGTTCGTGCTGTGCGCGCTCGTGGTGCTGTCCTTCTACGGCGGCGGCTTCGCCACCGTCCCCGCCTATCTGAAGGACCTCTTCGGCACCTACCAGGTCGGCGCCATCCACGGCCGGCTGCTCACCGCCTGGTCGACGGCGGGCGTCCTCGGGCCGCTCATCGTCAACTGGATCGCCGACCACCAGGAGGCCGCCGGCAGGCGCGGCCCCTCCCTGTACGGACTGTCGTTCGCCATCATGATCGGGCTGCTCGCCGTGGGCTTCGCCGCCAACGAACTGATCCGGCCCGTCCATCCCCGCCACCACGTACCCGAACCGAGGAAGGACGCCGATGTCGCACGACAGCAGCCCGAGTCCGCCTGAGCGCCGGCCGCTGGTCGCCTTCGCCTGGCTGTGGGTCGGGGCACCCCTCGCCTACGGACTGTACGAGCTCGTCCGCAAGGCGGCGCAGTTGTTCACCGGGTAGGTACTCGGGCGTCCGAGTGTCTGACCGAAGCCGACAAGCCGGACGGGAGAACACTGTGCCCTCGCCTGCCGCCGTACCCGCGAGTCACTGATCAGACTGGGTGATCCCGCTACTCACGGCAACGAGGGGGACCACCCGATGAACGGCTCGCGCATCACCGCCGTCGGCCACTACCAGCCCGCCCAGGTGCTCACCAACGAGGACCTGGCGGGTGTGGTCGACACCAGTGACGAGTGGATCAGGACGCGGGTGGGCATCAGGACCCGCCACATCGCCGGGCCCGACGAGCCCGTCGACGAACTCGCCGCGCACGCCGCCGCCAAGGCCCTCGCCGCGGCCGGCCTCACGCCCGGTGACATCGACCTGGTGCTCGTCGCCACCTCCACGGCCGTCGACCGCTCCCCGAACACGGCCGCCCGCGTCGCGGCCCGGCTCGGCGTGCCGCAGCCGGCGGCGATGGACGTCAACGTCGTCTGCGCCGGTTTCACGCACGCCCTGGCCACCGCCGACCACACGGTGCGCGCCGGTGCCGCGGCACGGGCCCTCGTCATCGGCGCCGACAAGATGTCCGACGTCACCGACTGGAGCGACCGGACGACCTGCGTCCTCGTCGGCGACGGGGCGGGTGCCGCCGTGGTCGAGGCCGCCGCACCCGGGGAGGGGCCCGGCATCGGGCCGGTGCTGTGGGGATCCGTGCCCGAGATGGGCCACGCGGTACGGATCGAGGGCACGCCCCCGCGGTTCGCCCAGGAGGGCCAGAGCGTCTACCGGTGGGCCACCACGCGGCTGCCGCCGCTCGCCCGGCAGACCTGCGAGCGGGCCGGGATCGGCCCCGAGGACCTCGCCGCGGTCGTCCTGCACCAGGCGAACCTGCGCATCATCGAACCGCTGGCCGAGAAGCTCGGCGCCGTCAACGCGGTCGTCGCCCGCGACGTCTGCGACTCCGGCAACACCTCCGCCGCCAGCATCCCGCTCGCCTTCTCCAAGCTCCTCGAACGGGGCGCCGTCCGCACGGGGGATCCGGTGCTGCTGTTCGGCTTCGGCGGCAACCTGTCGTACGCCGGGCAGGTGGTGCGCTGCCCGTGAGCCCGGTGCCGCGGCACAGGCGGCGGACGCGGCGAACACGCCGCCGCCCGGCCCGCCTACGCCCGCTTTCGACCTGACCCGGCGGCGCCCGTGCTCACGGCACGGGCGCCGTCCGCTGTTCCGCACCCGCCTCCGCGGACTTCCCCGAGTCACCCGCTCTTCCCCGCCGGGCGGGTCCTCCGCCACGCCCGCGCAGGCGACGCGCGGCCGCGCGTCGAGGGAGTGGCAGGCGGACGACGAGCCGTCCGCCTGCCCCGACGCCGGCGGGCCACTTTGTCCTCTGAGTGGAGAAAGTTGGCGGCAATTCCTGCGCGACTTCTTCCCACACCCGGCAGCCACTGCTACTTTCCCCTCGAAAGCAGGCTGGCCAAGTGGCCGGATCCCGGTGTGCTGAGGCCGAATCGAGGCGGGGAGGGGCTCGTGAGACGGATGACCGCACGACCTGCCAACGCGCACCAGGCCCGGCTGCTGAAGCTGCTGCGCGACTCGGGCCCCAGTTCCCGGGCCCAACTGGGCGACCGCGTCGACCTGTCACGGTCCAAGCTGGCCGTGGAGGTGGACCGGCTCCTGGAGACGGGACTGGTCGTCGCGGACGGGCTCGCCGCCTCGCGCGGCGGCCGCCGCTCCCACAACGTCCGGCTCGCGCCCGAACTGCGCTTCCTCGGCGTCGACATCGGCGCGACCTCGGTCGACGTCGCCGTCACCAACGCCGAACTGGAGGTGCTGGGGCATCTGAACCAGCCGATGGACGTGCGCGAGGGCCCGGTCGCCATTTTCGAGCAGGTCCTCGCCCTGGCCGCCAAGCTGAGGGCCTCCGGCCTCGCGGAAGGGTTCGACGGCGCCGGCATCGGCGTCCCCGGGCCGGTCCGCTTCCCCGAGGGCGTCCCCGTGGCGCCCCCGATCATGCCCGGCTGGGACGGCTTCCCGGTCCGGGAGGCGCTCAGCCAGGAACTCGGCTGCCCCGTCATGGTCGACAACGACGTGAACCTGATGGCGATGGGGGAGCAGCACGCGGGCGTCGCCCGCTCCGTGGGCGACTTCCTCTGCGTCAAGATCGGCACCGGTATCGGCTGCGGCATCGTCGTCGGCGGTGAGGTCCACCGCGGTGCGACGGGCAGCGCGGGCGACATCGGGCACATCCAGGCCGTGCCCGACGGACGTCCGTGCGCCTGCGGCAACCGGGGGTGCCTGGAGGCGCACTTCAGCGGCGCGGCGCTCGCCCGGGACGCGCTGGAGGCGGCCCAGCAGGGCCAGTCGCCCGAACTCGCCGCCCGGCTGGAGGCGAACGGCGCGCTCGGCGCCGTCGACGTCGCCGCCGCGGCCGCCGCGGGCGACGCCACCTGCCTCGACCTGATCCGGGAGGGCGGCACCCGCACCGGCCAGGTCATCGCCGGACTCGTGTCCTTCTTCAACCCCGGCCTGGTGGTGATCGGCGGCGGGGTCACCGGCCTCGGCCACACCCTGCTCGCCTCGATCCGCACCCAGGTCTACCGCCAGTCGCTGCCCCTGGCGACCGGCAACCTGCCCATCGTGCTGGGCGAACTGGGCCAGAACGCCGGCGTGATCGGCGCGGCCCGGCTCATCAGCGACCACCTGTTCTCGCCCGCGTAGTTCCCCTGCCGCACCACACCTGCCGCACCACTCCCGCCGCACCACTCCGCCGCGACCAGCAGCACAGCGCCCCGCACCGCCCCACCCGGCCGGGCCCCGCCCTGCCCGCACCACCGCGCCCGGTCCCACCCAGCTCCGCCCGTCCGCACCACCGCGCCCGGTTCGTCCTGCTCCGCCTGCTCAGCCCTGCTCTGCCCTGACACCGCCTGCCCGCAGGCGGCGGCACGCCCTGACACCGGCCCGCACGACCGCCGAGGGGAACCCACATGGCACCAGAACCACCGCTGCTCAGCATGTCCGGCATCACCAAGTCGTTCCCCGGCGTCCGGGCCCTCGACGGCGTCGACCTCGACGTCCAGGCCGGTGAAGTGCACTGCCTGCTCGGCCAGAACGGGGCCGGCAAGTCCACGCTCATCAAGGTCCTCGCCGGCGCCCACCAGCCCGACACGGGCACCATCCGCTGGCGCGGCGAGGACGTCACCCTGCGCTCGCCGATCGCCGCGATGCGCCTCGGCATCGCCACCATCTACCAGGAACTGGACCTGGTGGAGCACCTGTCGGTGGCCGAGAACGTCCACCTCGGCCACGAGCCCACGACCGCCGGCTTCGTCGTGCGCGGCCGGGCCGCCCGCAACGCGGCCGCCGCCCTGCTCCGGCGGCTCGGGCATCCCGAGATCGACCCGGCCCGGCTCGTCGGCGAACTGCCCGCAGCCCAGCAGCAGATCGTGTCGATGGCGCGGGCCCTCTCGCACGACGTACGGCTCATCGTGATGGACGAACCGTCGGCGGCGCTCGACCCGGAGGAGGTCGACAACCTCTTCCGCATCGTCGGCGACCTCACCGCCGACGGCGTCGCCGTCGTCCACATCTCCCACCGCCTGGAGGAGATCCGCCGCATCGGGGACCGCGTGACCGTCCTGAAGGACGGGCGGGCCGTCGCGGGCGGCCTGCCGGCGCGGACGACACCGACCCGCGAGGTCGTCTCGCTGATGACCGGACGCAACGTCGAGTACGTCTTCCCCGAGCGCCCCGCGGCGCCGCCCGCCGGGACCCCGGTGCTCCAGGTGCGGGGACTGGCCCGCGAGGGCGAGTTCGCACCGCTCGACCTGGAGGTACGGGCCGGGGAGATCGTCGGCCTCGCCGGCCTCGTCGGCTCCGGCCGCTCCGAGATCCTGGAGACCGTCTACGGGGCCCGGAAGCCGACCGCCGGCCAGGTCCTCGTCGACGGGCGCCCCCTGCGGCCCGGCAGCGTCCGCGCGGCGGTCCGCGCCGGACTCGGCCTCGCCCCCGAGGAACGCAAGGCGCAGGCCCTGCTCATGCTGGAGTCCGTCACGCGCAACGTCTCCGTCTCCTCCCTGTCCCGCTTCTCGCGCGGCGGCTGGGTGGACCGGGGCGCCGAACGGGGGGCGGCGCGCGCGGCCACCCGGGAGCTGTCGCTCCGGCCCGACGATCCCGCCGTCCCGGTGCGTACGCTCTCCGGCGGCAACCAGCAGAAGGCCGTCCTCGCGCGCTGGCTGCTGCGCGGCTGCCGGGTGCTGCTGCTGGACGAACCGACCCGCGGCGTCGACGTCGGCGCCCGCGCCGAACTGTACGCGGTCGTCCGCCGGCTGGCGGACGAAGGCCTGGCGGTGCTCCTGGTCTCCAGCGAAGTCCCCGAGGTCCTCGGTCTCGCCGACCGTGTCCTGGTGCTCCGCGAGGGCCACGTCGTCCACACCGCGCCCGCCCACGCCCTCGACGAGCACCGCGTACTCGACCTCGTCATGGATGCACACCCCGTGGCCAGTGAAGGGAGCCCGGCGTCATGACACAGCACGTGTCCCCGCCCCGCGACGGCACCGGCAAGGCGGCGCCGCCCGTCCAAGTCCCCGCCTGGCGGGGCTGGACGGCCCGCGCCGACGTCCGTACCCTCTCGCTCCTCGGCGTGCTCGCCGCACTGGTCGTCATCGGGGGCATCACCAAGCCGGACGAGTTCCTCGACACCCGCAACGTCCAGCTCGTCCTCACCCAGGCCTCCGTGATCGGCGTCGTCACCGTCGGCATGACCTTCGTCATCACCTCCGGCGGCATCGACCTCTCCGTCGGCGCCATCGTCGCCCTCGCCTCGGTCTGGGCGACCACCCTCGCCACGCAGGACTACGGCTTCGGCGGCATCCTGCTCACCTCGGTCCTCGTCGGCCTCGGCTGCGGCCTGGTGAACGGACTGCTCATCGCCTACGGCGGCATGGTCCCCTTCATCGCCACTCTCGCCATGCTGGCCTCGGCACGCGGCCTGGCCCTGCAGATCACCGACGGCAAGACCCAGATCGTCACCGTCGACGGCATCCTGGACCTCGGCGAGCGCGACGCCTACGTGCTCGGCGTCCCGCCGCTCGTCCTGGTCTTCGCCCTCGTCACGGTCATCGGCTGGCTCGTGCTCAACCGGACCACCTTCGGCCGCCGCACCGTCGCCGTCGGCGGCAACGCGGAGGCCGCCCGCCTCGCCGGCATCGACGTCCGCCGCCAGCGGCTGTACCTGTACCTGCTGTCCGGACTGTGCTGCGGCATCGCCGCCTTCCTGCTGATCGTCCTGTCCGGCTCGGGCCAGAACACCAACGGCAACCTCTACGAACTGGACGCCATCGCCGCCGCGATCATCGGCGGCACCCTGCTCAGCGGCGGACGCGGCACCATCACCGGCTCCGTGCTCGGCGTCCTGATCTTCACCACGATCACCAACATCTTCGCCCTGAACAACCTCCAGAGCGACGTCCAGCAGATCGCCAAGGGCGCGATCATCGTCGCCGCCGTCCTCGTCCAGCGCCGTACCGCGCGCACCACCTGAGGAAAGGGTTCACCGCCATGCCACAGCCGACACCTGTCACCAGTCGCAGAGGACTGCTCTTCGGGACCGCGGCCGTCTCCGCCGGTGTCCTCCTCACCGGGTGCACGAGCAACGAGCCCAAGGACGCCGAGCCCGCCGCCGCCGACCGGCCCGCCGCCGACGACAAGCCCGGCAAGCACGTCACCATCGGCTTCGCCGGCCCCCAGGCCGACCACGGCTGGCTGAACGCGATCAACGACAACGCCAAGAGCCGCGCCGAGAAGTACTCCGACGTCACCCTGGAGATCACCGAGGGCTCCAACGACACCGCCGCGCAGATCGGCCAGATCGAGACCCTGATCAACAAGAAGGTCGACGTCCTCGTCGTCCTGCCCGCCGACGGCAAGGCGCTCACCCAGGTCGGCCTGAAGGCGATGCGCGCGGGCATCCCCGTCGTCAACCTCGACCGCATCTTCAACACCCCGCAGGCCTACCGCTGCTGGATCGGCGGCGACAACTACGGCATGGGCCTCAGCGCCGGCCACTACATCGGGGAGAAGCTCAAGGGCAAGCCGAACGCCCGTGTTGTCGAACTCGCGGGCCTGGACAACCTGGAGCTGACCAAGCAGCGCACGCAGGGGTTCGACGACGCGCTCAAAAACTACCCCAACATCAAGAAGGTGGCCCGCCAGGCCGCCGAGTTCACCGTCGAGTCCGGCCAGGCCAAGATGGCCCAGCTCCTGCAGGCCCAGTCCGCCTTCGACGCCCTGTGGAACCACGACGACGACCAGGGCGTGGGCGCCCTGCGCGCCGTCGAGCAGGCCGGCCGGGACGACTTCCTCATGGTCGGCGGGGCCGGCGCCCTCTCCGCGTTCCAGGCCATCAAGCGGGACGACGGCGTGCTGAAGGCGACCGTCCTGTACCCGCCGACCATGGCCGCCTCCGCGATCGACCTCGCCCGCGCCCTCGGCCAGGGCAAGGGCGTCGGCGGCCTCGCCGAGTACGAGATCCCGTCGTCGATCACGCTCTACTCGGCCGTCGTCGACAAGGACAACGTCGACCAGTACATGCCCACCGGCTTCCGGTGACGCCGCCGCCCGCACCCCCCACACGGCGCACGCCGTCGAGCCGCGACGACCAGGACGAGGAGGACATCCGCATGGGACAGCCCCAGCAGTCAGAGCCAGCGGACGGCGGGACACCGCGGCGATCCGGGCGGCCGGACACCCCCGGCGGCGACCGCACACCACCCCTGCGCGTCGGCATGGTGGGCTACGCCTTCATGGGCGCCGCCCACTCCCAGGGCTGGCGCACCGCGGGCCGCGTCTTCGACCTGCCCCGGCGTCCGGTGCTCACCGCGATCTGCGGCCGGGACGCGGCGGCCGTGCGGGCGGCCGCCGACCGGCACGGCTGGACGTCGGCCGAGACGGACTGGCGCGACCTGATCGCCCGGGACGACGTCGACGTCGTCGACATCTGCACCCCCGGCGACAGCCACGCCGAGATCGCGCTGGCCGCGCTCGCCGCCGGCAAGCACGTCCTGTGCGAGAAGCCGCTCGCCAACTCCGTCGCCGAGGCGGAGGCCATGACACGGGCCGCCGAAGAGGCCGCCGCACGCGGCCAGATGGCGATGGTCGGCTTCAACTACCGCCGGGTACCCGCCACGGCGCTGGCCCGCCGGATGGTCGCCGAGGGCCGCGTCGGCACCCTGCGCCACGTCCGCGTGACCTACCTGCAGGACTGGCTGGTGGACCCGTCCTTCCCGCTGACCTGGCGGCTGCGCAGGGAGTCCGCCGGGTCGGGCTCGCTCGGCGACCTCGGCGCGCACATCGTCGACCTCGCCCAGTACCTGGCGGGCGAACCGCTCGCCGGCGTCTCCGCGCTCACCGAGACCTTCGTCCGGGAGCGGCCCCTGCCCAGCGGCGCGACCAGCGGACTGTCCGGCGTCGCGGCCGCCGGCACCGGCCAGGTCACGGTCGACGACGCCGCCGTGTTCACCGGCCGCTTCGCCTCCGGTGCCCTCGCCTCCTTCGAGGCCACCCGCTACGCCACCGGCCGCAAGAACGCCCTGCGCATCGAACTGAACGGCGAGCGCGGCTCGCTGGCCTTCGACCTGGAGCGCCTGAACGAGCTGTCGTACCACGACGGCACCGATGCGGGCACCCACGCCGGCTTCCGCCGCATCCTCGTCACCGAACCCGACCACCCCTACCTCGACGCCTGGTGGCCGCCCGGCCACGGCCTCGGCTACGAGCACACCTTCGTGCACCAGGCCCGCGACCTCGTGCACGCGATCGCCGAGGGACGCGCGCCCGAACCCTCCTTCGCCGACGGGCTGCGGGTGCAGCGCGTGCTCGCGGCGGTGGAGGAGAGCGCCGAGAAGAACTCCGTCTACACCCCGATCGCGGTCTGAGGAGGCCCCGCCAGATGCCGCGCACCTTCACTCTCTTCACCGGCCAGTGGGCCGACCTCCCGCTGGAGGAGGTCTGCCGCCTGGCCCGCGAGTTCGGCTACGACGGCCTCGAACTCGCCTGCTGGGGCGACCACTTCGAGGTCGACAAGGCCCTCGCCGACCCGTCCTACGTCGCCTCCCGCCACCAGCTCCTCGACAAGTACGGCCTGAAGTGCTGGGCCGTCTCCAACCACCTGGTGGGCCAGGCGGTGTGCGACGCCATCATCGACGAACGCCACCGCGCGATCCTGCCGGATCGCATCTGGGGCGACGGCGACGCCGAGGGCGTACGGCGGCGGGCGGCCGCCGAGATGGCCGACACCGCCCGCGCCGCGGCCGCCTTCGGCGTGGACACCGTCATCGGGTTCACCGGCTCCGCGATCTGGCACCTGGTCGCCATGTTCCCGCCCGCGCCCGAATCGATGATCGAACGCGGCTACGAGGACTTCGCCGAGCGCTGGAACCCCGTCCTGGACGTCTTCGACGCCGAGGGCGTGCGGTTCGCGCACGAGGTCCACCCCAGCGAGATCGCCTACGACTACTGGACGACGCAGCGCGCCCTGGAGGCGGTCGGGCACCGCCCGGCCTTCGGCCTCAACTTCGACCCCTCGCACTTCGTGTGGCAGGACCTGGACCCGGTCGGCTTCCTGTGGGACTTCCGCGACCGGATCTACCACGTCGACTGCAAGGAGGCCCGCACCCGGCTCGACGGCCGCAACGGCCGCCTCGGCTCCCACCTGCCGTGGGGCGACCCGCGCCGCGGCTGGGACTTCGTCTCCGCCGGCCACGGCGACGTCCCCTGGGAGGACGTCTTCCGGATGCTGCGGTCCATCGGCTACCAGGGCCCGGTCTCCGTCGAGTGGGAGGACGCCGGCATGGACCGGCTCCAGGGCGCCCCCGAGGCGCTGGCCCGGCTGAAGGCCTACGACTTCGAACCGCCCAGCGCCTCCTTCGACGCCGCCTTCAACAGCTGACCCGCATGCCCGGCGGCAGCCCGGGAAGGGGGCCGGAGCATCCGCCGGTCCCCGGCCCGGGCTGCCCGGACCCCGCTTTGTCCTGTACTGGGAGAAAGTCCAACCGGTCCTGGCCCAAGGGGTGTTCGCCCCGGAATAACGCGGTTACCGTCCCTGAAGTGGTCAGGCCCCCCACGCCTCCGGGGTGACGGCGCACCCCGGCGCCCGCACGCAACCGTACGCACCACATGTCCTCGCACCTGTTCCGTACGGCCCCACCCCGTTCCCGGAGGGACTTCGTGCACAGAAGCAGACTCACATCCACCGACGTCGCGAGGCGTCGTCCCGGACTACGCGCCGGCCTCGCCCTGTTCACCGGCCTGCTGCTGGCCGTGGGCGCCCCGGCGACGGTGGCCGGCGCCCGCCCCGGCCACCCGGAACACGCGGAACCGGCGGCTGCCGAGGGGCAGTTCCAGCAGGTGCCGCTCGCCAAGGGCGCACCCGAGATGGGCGAGCCCATGTCGCTCGCCGTGCTCCCCGACCGCAGCGTCCTGCACACCGCCCGCGACGGCACACTGCGCCTGACCGACCAGGGCGGCGTCACCAAGGTCGCCGCCAGGATCCCCGTCTACAACCACGACGAGGAGGGCCTGCAGGGCGTCGGCATCGACCCGGACTTCAAGAACAACCGGGCGATCTACCTGTACTACGCCCCGCCGCTCGACACCCCCGCGGGCGACGCCCCGGAGAACGGCACCGCCGAGGACTTCAAGAAGTTCGACGGCGTCAACCGCCTCTCCCGCTTCGTCCTCAACCCCAACGGCACACTGGACCTGGCCAGCGAGAAGAAGGTCCTGGACGTCGCGGCCTCCCGCGGCACCTGCTGCCACGTCGGCGGCGACATCGCCTTCGACGCCGAGGGCAACCTCTACCTGTCGACCGGCGACGACACCAACCCCTTCGCCTCCGACGGCTACACGCCGATCGACGAGCGACCGGACCGCAACCCGGCCTTCGACGCCCGCCGCAGCGCCGGCAACACCAACGACCTGCGCGGCAAGATCCTGCGCATCAAGGTCGCCGAGGACGGCTCGTACACCGTCCCGGAGGGCAACCTCTTCGCGCCCGGCACCGAGAAGACCCGCCCCGAGATCTACGCGATGGGCTTCCGCAACCCCTTCCGGATCAGCGTCGACAAGAAGACCGGCACGGTCTACGTCGGCGACTACGGCCCCGACGCCGGTGCCGCCGACCCCGAGCGGGGCCCGGCCGGGCAGGTCGAGTTCGCCAAGGTCACCAAGGCCGCCAACTTCGGCTGGCCCTTCTGCACCGGCGACAACGACCCGTACGCCGACTACGACTTCGCCACCCGCACCTCCGGTGAGACCTTCGACTGCGCCGCCCCGAAGAACACCTCCCCGCACAACACCGGCCTCGTCGACCTGCCGCCCGCCCAGGCCGCCTGGATCCCGTACGACGACGACTCCGTGCCCGAGTTCGGCAGCGGCTCCGAGTCCCCGATGGGCGGCCCGGTCTACCGCTACGACCCGGACCTCGACTCCAAGGTGAAGTTCCCCGAGGAGTACGACGGCGACTTCTTCGCCGGAGAGTTCGGCCGCCGCTGGATCAAGCGGATCGAGCAGAACGACGACGGCACGGTCGCGAAGATCAACGACTTCCCGTGGACCGGCACCCAGATCATGGACATGGAGTTCGGCCCCGACGGCGCGCTCTACGTCCTCGACTACGGACTGTCCTGGTTCCAGGGCGACAAGGACTCCGCCCTGTACCGGATCGAGAACGCCGAGGACGGCTTCTCCCCGATCGCCGAGGTCAGCGCGGACAGGACCTCCGGCGCGGCCGGCCTGAAGGTGCAGTTCACCGCCACCGCCAAGGACGCGGACTCCCCGGACCTCACCTACGGCTGGGACTTCGGCGACGGCACCAGGGGCGAGGGCCTCACCCCCACCCACAAGTACAAGAAGGCCGGCACCTACACCGCGACCTTCACCGCGAAGGACCCCGAGGGCAACACCGGCAGCGCCAGCGTCCGCATCGTGGTCGGCAACACCGAGCCCACGGTGAGGATCGACGTCCCGGGCAACGGCACCATGGCCGCGTTCGGCGAACCCGTGCCCTTCAAGGTGACGGTGACCGACCCCGAGGAGACCGTCGACTGCTCCAGGGTCAAGGTCGTCTACAGCCTCGGCCACGACTCCCACGCCCACGAGCTGACCAGCGAGACGGGCTGTGAGGGCACCCTCCTGCCGCCCGCCGGGGACGGCGGACACGACCCCAACGCCAACATCTACGGTGTGGTGGGCGCCGGCTACACCGACAGCGGGGCCAACGGCCAGGAGGCCCTGACCGGCACCGCGCGCGCCGTGGTCCAGCCGCTGCACCGCCAGGCCGAGCACTTCGGCGCCCAGCAGGGCGTGTCGGTGATCGACAAGACCGGCGCCAACGGCGGCAAGACCGCCGGCGACATCCACGACGGCGACTGGATCTCCTTCAGCCCCTACACGTTCGACGGACAGAAGAAGATGACCGTACGGGCCTCCTCCGGCGGTGCCGGCGGCTTCATCGAGCTGCGCACCGGCTCGCCCACCGGCACGCTGCACGGCTCGGCGTACATCCCGCCGACCGGCAGCTGGGAGACGTTCCAGAACGTCGACGTGCCCCTGCGGTCGCTGCCCAAGAAGACCACCGACATCTACCTGGTGTTCAAGGGCGGCGAGGGCGCGCTGTTCGACGTGGACGACTTCGAGTTCTCCGATCAGCCCTTCAAGGGCGGCAAGAAGGTCCTGGTCTTCTCGAGGACCGGCGGCTTCCGCCACGACTCCATCCCGGCGGGCGTCGCCGCCCTGAAGGAGCTGGGCGCCACCGCGGGCATCTCGGTCACCGCGACCGAGGAGGCCGGCCAGTTCACCACCGCCAACCTCGCCAAGTACGACGCGGTGGCCTTCCTGTCCACCACGGGTGACGTCCTCGACGCCGACCAGCAGAAGGCGTTCGAGAACTACGTGCAGAACGGCGGCGGCTACATGGGCGTCCACGCTGCCGCCGACACCGAGTACGACTGGCAGTTCTACGGCGGTCTCGTCGGCGCCTGGTTCGACTCGCACCCGGCCATCCAGAAGGGCACCGTGCGCGTCGAGGACCACGACCACCCGGCCACCGCGCACCTGGGCGACACCTGGGAGCGCACCGACGAGTGGTACAACTACCGCACCAACCCGCGTGAGCAGGCCAAGGTCCTCGCCAGCCTCGACGAGACCACCTACCAGGGCGGCACCATGAAGGGCGACCACCCGATCGCCTGGTGCCAGAGCTACGGCGGCGGCCGCTCCTTCTACACCGGCGGCGGCCACACCAAGGAGTCGTACGCCGACGAGGCCTTCCGCGCCCACCTGCTCGGCGGCCTGCGGTACGCCACCGGCCAGGTGAAGGCGGACTGCAAGCCGGACACGGGCTACCGGGAGATCTTCAACGGCCGCACCCTGGACGGCTGGAAGCAGGCCGGCCCCGGGAAGTTCAACGTCAAGGACGGCACCCTGGAGACCGAGGGCGGCATGGGGCTGCTCTGGTACCAGGCCAGGGAGCTGAAGTCGTACTCGCTCAAGCTCGACTGGAAGATGCGGGGCGACGACAACTCCGGTGTCTTCGTGGGCTTCCCGGCGTCCGACGACCCCTGGTCCGCGGTGAACAAGGGCTACGAGATCCAGATCGACGCCACGGACGCCGTCGACCGCACCACGGGTGCGATCTACACGTTCAAGGCGGCGAACACCAAGGCCCGTGACCAGGTCCTGCGCCCGCCCGGCCAGTGGAACTCCTACGAGATCAAGGTCCAGGGCGAACGCCTCCAGGTGTTCCTCAACGGAGTCAGGATCAACGACTTCACCAACAAGGACCCCGAGCGGAGCCTGACCGACGGCTACCTCGGCCTGCAGAACCACGGCGCCGACGACCAGGTCTCCTTCCGCAACATCCAGCTGAAGGAACTGCCCTCCTAATGGCCTGTTCCGAGTTCCGCGCCGTCCGCGCGGAGCACGGGCGCCCGCGGCGTTCGGTGCGTGCGACCGGCGTGCCGGTGCGGCAGGTCACGTGGCGGAGCCACCTGTCCTGCGCACCGTGCGGCGAGGGTGCGTGCGTGCGTGCGTGCGTGCGTGCGTGCGTGCGAGCGTGCGTGCGTGCCGGGCGCCGGGGCGCAGGCGCGGAACTCGAAACAGGCCGGCACAGGCCCGCACAGGCCCGCACAGGCCCTTGAGGGCCACCGGAACGGCGGCGGGCGGAGGACGCCGGACCTCCGCCCGCCGTCCCGCCGGGCCCGCGCCCGGCACCCCGCTCGTCCCCCTGCGGCGCTCGCACCAGGTTCGCGTACGACAAGGAGGCTGCCCATGTCCGCCGAACCGTCCCTCCCCACCCCTTCCCCGGCCCCCCGCTTCGGCGTCTGGCTCATCGGCGCGCGCGGATCCGTCGCCACGACCGCGATCGCGGGCTGCGCCGCCGTCGCCGCCGGGCTCCACCCGCCGACCGGCATGGTCACCGAGACCCCCGACTTCACCTCCTGCGGTCTGCCCCCGCTGCCGTCCCTCGTCCTCGGCGGCCACGACACCCTCGACTGCCCGCTGCCCAAACGCGCCGAGCACCTCGCCGCCGGCGGTGTCCTGCCGCACGGCCTGCCGTCCGCCGTGCACGCCGAACTCGTCGCCGCCGACCGGGAGATCAGGCCCGGCGGTCCGCTGCCCGGCGACACCGGACGCACCCAGGACCAGTGGATCGAGGTGTTCGCAGCCGACATCCGCGACTTCGTGCACCGCCAGGACCTCGCGGGCGCCGTCGTGATCAACGTGGCCTCCACCGAGCCGGCCCCCACCGACGGCACCCTGCCGCCCAGCTCCCTCTACGCGGCGGCCGCCCTGCGCGCCGGCTGCCCCTACGTCAACTTCACCCCCTCCACCGGCCTGCACCACCCCGCCCTGGCGCCGCTCGCCGCCTCCTCGGGCCTGCCGTACGCGGGCCGTGACGGCAAGACCGGGCAGACCCTGCTGCGCTCCGTCCTCGGCCCGATGTTCCTGCAGCGCGCCCTCGCCGTACGGGCCTGGTCGGGCACCAACCTCCTGGGCGGCGGCGACGGCGCCGCCCTCGCCGACCCCGCGGCCGCCGCCGCCAAGAACGCCGGCAAGGAACGCGTCCTCGCCGACACCCTCGGCACCACCCCCGAGGGCCAGGTCCACATCGACGACGTGCCGGCCCTCGGCGACTGGAAGACCGCCTGGGACCACATCGCCTTCGACGGCTTCCTCGGCGCCCGCATGGTCCTGCAGACCACCTGGCAGGGCTGCGACTCGGCCCTCGCCGCCCCCCTCGTCCTCGACCTGGCCCGGCTGACCCTCCGCGCCCGGGAGAAGGGGCTGACCGGCCCGCTGACCGGACTGGGCTTCTACTTCAAGGACCCGGTCGGCGACGGACCGTCGTCACTGGCCGAGCAGTACACGGAGCTGATGCGCCTGGCCGAGCGGCTGCGGGACGACGCCGAGGACCGCGGGACGCGGCGATGAGCCGCACGACCGCCGCGGCGAAGCCCGAACCCGCTGTGACGCCGGCAGCCGGCCCGGCCCGCGGGGATGGTGCGGCGTCCTGCGACCGTAGGGATGGTGGGGCGTCCGGCGACCGCGGGGACGGTGGGGCGTCCGGCGACCGCGGGGACGGTGCGGCGTCCTGCGACCGCGGCCCGCGACCGGACCGCGCGGGCGCCTGGGCCGAACTGCTGCGGCTGCCCGCGCTGTTCACCGTCCCCGGTGATGCCCTGGCCGGCGCCGCGGCGGCCGGCGCGCGTCCCGGGCCCCGCACCCTGCTCGCCATCGGCTCCTCCCTGTGCCTGTACGAGGCCGGCATGGCCCTGAACGACTGGGCGGACCGCGCCGAGGACGCCGTGGAGCGGCCGCACCGCCCGCTGCCGTCCGGCCGCGTCCGCCCGGCCGCCGCCCTCACCGCCGCCGCGGCCCTCACCGGCGCCGGCCTCGCGCTCGCCGCCGGCGCGGGACGCCGCGCCCTCGCGGTGGCCGCGCCGCTGGCGGCCACCGTCTGGGCCTACGACCTCGCCCTGAAGCACACACCCGCCGGTCCCGCGGCCATGGCGACCGCCCGCGGACTCGATCTGCTCCTGGGCGCCACGGCCACCGGCGGCGGCACCCGGGCCGCACTGCCCTCCGCCGCGCTGCTCGCCGGCCACACCCTCGCGGTCACGGCCGTCTCCCGCCGGGAGACCACCGGCGGCTCGGCCCTGGCTCCGCTGGCGGCCCTCGCGACGACGGGGGCGCTGACCCGGCTGGTCACCCACCGCCGCACCCGACCCCCGGCAGGCCGGCGGGCAGCAGCCGCCCCCGGCCTGCCGGGCTCCGGCCCGGCCGGGCGCCCGCCCGGGACCACCCGGCGGGCCCTCGTCACCGTCCTGGCCGCCGCCTACGCCGCCACGGCCGCCCGCCCCTACGCCCACGCCGCGCTGAACCCGTCACCCCCGCTCACCCAGCGCGCGGTCGGCGGCGGCATCCGCGCCACCGTCCCGCTCCAGGCCGCGCTGGCCGCCCGCTCCGGCGCGACCGCCACCTCCCTCCTGGTCGCGGCTCTCGCCCCGGCCGGCCGCATGTTCGCGAGGAGGGCCGCCATGAGGAAGGTGAGCATCACATGAGCCCGCACCCGAACCGGACCGCGAACCGGGACGCCGGCGGGGACGGTTCCGGCCTGGCCCGGGAGGCGAGTCGGGATGCGGGTGGCCGCGCTGCCGGGGACGTGCGCCGGGGCGTCGGCGGGGACGGTTCCGGCCTGGCCCGGGAGGCGAGTCGGGGTGCGGGTGGCCGCGCTGCCGGGGACGTGCGCCGGGGCGTCGGCGGGGACGGTTCCGGCCTGGCCCGGGACGCGAGCCGGGGCGCAGACGGCCGCCCTGCCCGGGACGTCCGCCGGGACGCGAACCCGTGCGCACCCACCCCCCTCCGCTTCGGCTACGGCACCAACGGCCTCGCCGACCTCCGTCTCGACGACGCCCTCGCCCTCCTCGCCGACCTCGGCTACGACGGTGTCGGCCTGACCCTGGACCACATGCACCTCGACCCGCTCGCCCCGGACCTCGCCGCCCGCACCCGCCGGGTGGCGCACCGGCTGGACGAGCTCGGGCTCGGCGTGACCGTGGAGACCGGCGCCCGCTATGTGCTCGACCCCCGCCGCAAGCACGGCCCCTCGCTGCTGGACGCCGACCCGGAGGACCGCGCGCGCCGGGTCGACCTCCTCCTGCGGGCGGTCCGCGTCGCCGCCGACCTCGGCGCGCACGCCGTGCACTGCTTCAGCGGCAGCGTCCCCGACGGCACCGACGAGGACACCGCCTGGAAACGCCTCGCCGAGACCCTCACCCCCGTCCTGGACGCCGCGACCGCCACCGGCGTCCCGCTCGCCGTCGAACCCGAACCCGGCCACCTTCTCGCCACCCTCGCCGACTTCCACCACCTGCGCCGCACGCTCGGCGACCCCGAGCCGCTCGGTCTCACCCTGGACCTCGGCCACTGCCAGTGCCTCGAACCCCTCCCGCCCGCCGACTGCGTACGCGACGCCGCCCCCTGGCTGCGCCACGTCCAGATCGAGGACATGCGCCGCGGCGTCCACGAACACCTCCCCCTCGGAGACGGAGAGATCGACTTCCCGCCCGTCCTCGCGGCCCTCGCCGCCACCGGCTACCAGGGCCTGACGGTCGTCGAACTGCCCCGCCACTCCCACGCGGGCCCCCACTTCGCCGCCCACTCCCTCCCGTTCCTACGCCACGCCGCCCCTTCCGCCCCCGCCCCATCCGCCCCCGTCCCACCGCACGGCGATCCCTCCGCCACCTCCGAAGGGAGCAGAACCCCATGACCCGCCCCCATGCCGCACCGGCCACCCCGGAGGCAGCCACCACCGGCGGACCGGCGACCCGCGGTGACGGCACCACCCCCGCCCTCACCCCGCCCGCCGAACTGCGCCGCCGCCTCGACGACCGGCTCGGCGGAGCCGCCCGCGCCTGGCTCGACCAGGCCCTGGACGAGGCCGCCACCCGCCCCGGCACCCACGGGCCCATCTCCGTGTGGGAGCTGCGGCTGGCCGAAGCCGGCCGCCGCTGCGGCCCCGCCCACGCCGACGCCGCCCGCGTGCTCATCCTGCACGCGGCCCGCGCCGACGCCGACGCCCTGACCCGCGTCTACTTCCAGGGCACCGCCGACGAACGCCGCGCCGTCCTGCACGCCCTGCCCCACCTCGTGCCCGACGGCCCCGACGCCCTCCCGCTCGTCGAGGACGCCCTGCGCACCAATGACACCCGGCTGGTCGCCGCCGCGCTCGGCCCCTACGCCGCCCGGCACCTGGACGCCCACGCCTGGCGGCACGCGGTCCTGAAGTGCCTGTTCACGGGCGTCGCCCTCGACCACGTGGCGGACCTGGACCGGCGCGCCCGGGGCGACGCCGAACTCGCCCGCATGCTCGGCGACTACGCCGCGGAACGCACCGCCGCGGGCCGCCCCGTCCCCGCGGACCTGCACCGCGTCCTGGCCCTGACCGAGTCCGCGCCCCCGTCCGGCGGCCCGGTCGACCCCCACGGCAAGGAGTCCTGATGCGCATCTTCGACCCCCACATCCACATGACGTCGCGCACCACCGACGACTACGAGGCCATGTACGCCGCAGGCGTCCGTGCCGTCGTCGAACCGTCCTTCTGGCTCGGCCAGCCCCGCACCTCCCCGGCCTCCTTCTTCGACTACTTCGACGCCCTCCTCGGCTGGGAGCCCTTCCGCGCCGCCCAGTACGGCATCGCCCACCACTGCACCCTCGCCCTCAACCCCAAGGAGGCGGGCGACCCGCGCTGCACACCCGTCCTCGACGCGCTGCCCCGGTATCTCGTCAAGGACAACGTGGTGGCCGTCGGCGAGATCGGCTACGACTCCATGACCCCGGCCGAGGACACCGCCCTCGCCGCCCAGCTCCAGCTCGCCGCCGACCACGGCCTGCCCGCCCTGGTCCACACCCCGCACCGCGACAAGCTCGCGGGGCTGCGCCGCACCCTGGACGTCGTCAAGGACTCCGCGCTTGCCGTCGACCGGGTCCTGGTCGACCACCTCAACGAGACCACCGTCAAGGAGGCCAAGGACAGCGGCGCCTGGCTCGGCTTCTCCGTCTACCCGGACACCAAGATGGACGAGGAGCGGATGGTGGCGATCCTGCGCGCCTACGGCCCCGAGCGGGTCCTGGTGAACTCCGCCGCCGACTGGGGCAGGAGCGACCCCCTCAAGACCCGCAAGGTCGCCGACCTGATGCTCGCCCAGGGCTTCACCGAGGACGACGTCGACCGGGTGCTGTGGCGCAACCCCGTCGCCTTCTACGGTCTCAGCGGCCGCCTGAACCTCGACGTCGCCGCCCCCGGCGCCACCCACGAGGGCAACTCCATCCTGCGCGGCGCGCCCAAGGACGCCACCGGCCCGCAGGACGGCGCCGCCCCCGAGGACCCCGCCCTCCGCCACGACGGACCCGGCTCGCCGGAGCCCGGCGCAGGTCCCCACACCGCCGCCGCGGACGCCGGCGAGCCCGCGCGGAGGGCGTGACGCATGCGCTTCCGCCACCCCGACGGCTCCACCGTCCACCTCGCCTACTGCACCAACGTCCACCCCGCCGAGACCCTCGACGGCGTCCTCGCCCAGCTCCGCCACCACTGCGAGCCGGTCCGCCGCCGCCTCGGCCGCGACCGGCTGGGCATCGGCCTGTGGCTGGCCGCGGACGCCGCTCGGACCCTCGTCGGCGACCCGTCCGCGCTGCGGGGCCTGCGCATGGAACTCGACCGGCGCGGCCTGGAGGTCGTCACCCTCAACGGCTTCCCCTACGAGGGATTCGGCGCCGAGGAGGTCAAGTACCGCGTCTACACACCGGACTGGGCCGACTCCGAGCGCCTGGAACACACCACCTCCCTGGCCCGCGTCCTCGCCGGACTGCTCCCCGACGACGTCACCGACGGCAGCATCTCCACCCTGCCCCTCGCCTGGCGCACCGCCTACGACGAGCAGCGGGCGAAGACCGCCCGCACCGCCCTGCGCACCCTCGCCGAACGCCTCGACGCCCTCCAGGAACTGACCGGACGCTCCGTCCGCGTCGGCCTGGAACCGGAGCCCGGCTGCGTCGTCGAGACCGCTCATGACGCCATCGCCCCGCTCACCGCGATCGCCCACGACCGCGTCGGCATCTGCGTCGACACCTGCCATCTCGCCACCTCCTTCGAAGACCCGCACACCGCCCTGGACGACCTCACCCGGGCCGGTGTGCCCGTGGTCAAGTCCCAGCTCTCCGCCGCCCTGCACGCCGGACAACCCCACCTCCCCGAGGTCCGCGAGGCCCTGGCCGCCTTCGCCGAACCCCGCTTCCTGCACCAGACCCGCACCGCCACCCGCGCCGGCCTGCGGGGCACGGACGACCTGACCGAGGCCCTGACCGGTGACGCCCTGCCCGACGCGGCCCCCTGGCGCGCCCACTTCCACGTCCCGCTGCACGCGGCCCCCGCCGCGCCCCTCACCTCCACCCTCCCGGTCCTCAAGGACGCCCTGGCCCGGCTCGTCGGCGGCCCGCACCCGCTGACCCGCCACCTCGAGGTCGAGACCTACACCTGGCAGGCCCTGCCACCCGCGCTGCGCCCGGCCACCCGGGGCCGGCTCGCCGACGGCATCGCCGCCGAACTCACCCTCGCCCGCGACCTGCTGACCGACCTCGGCCTGAAGGAGCTGCCGTGACCCGGCCACCGGCACCCGCACCGCCGTCCGCCGAACGCCCCACCCCGCTCCTGGTCCTGGACGTCGTCGGCCTCACCCCCCGGCTCCTCGCCCACATGCCCCGCCTGACGGCCCTCGCCCGCACCGGCAGCAGCGCGCCGCTCGGCGCCGTCCTGCCCGCCGTCACCTGCGCCGCCCAGTCCACCTTCCTGACCGGCGCCACCCCGTCCCAGCACGGCATCGTCGGCAACGGCTGGTACTTCCGCGAACTCGGCGAGGTGCTGCTGTGGCGGCAGCACAACGGCCTCGTCGCCGGCGACAAGCTGTGGGACGCCGCCCGCCGCGCCCACCCCGGCTACACGGTCGCCAACATCTGCTGGTGGTACGCCATGGGCGCCGACACCGACATCACCGTCACCCCCCGCCCGGTCTACTACGCCGACGGCCGCAAGGAACCCGACTGCTACACCCGCCCGCCCGGCCTGCACGACGAACTCACCGGCGAACTCGGCACGTTCCCCCTCTTCCACTTCTGGGGCCCCGGCGCCGACCTCGTCTCCAGCCGGTGGATCATCGACGCCACCCGCCACATCCTGCGCACCCGCCACCCCGACCTCGCCCTGTGCTACCTCCCTCACCTCGACTACGACCTGCAGCGCTTCGGCCCCGACGACCCGCGCTCCCTGAAGGCGGCCGCCGACCTCGACGCGGCCCTCGCCCCGCTGCTGGACGACGCCCGCGCCGAGGGCCGCACCGTCGTCGCCCTGTCCGAGTACGGCATCACCCGCGCCGACCGGCCCGTGGACATCAACCGCGCCCTGCGCCGCGCCGGCCTCCTCGAGGTCCACACCCAGGACGGCATGGAGTACCTCGACCCGATGGCGTCGCGCGCCTTCGCCGTCGCCGACCACCAGATCGCCCACGTCTACGTGCGCCGCCCCGGGGACCTCGCCGCCACCCGGGCCGCCCTCGACGGACTGCCCGGCATCGAGCAACTCCTCGACGACGAGGGCAAGAAGGCCCACCACCTCGACCACCCGCGCTCCGGCGAACTCGTCGCCGTCGCCGAACCCGACGCCTGGTTCACGTACTACTACTGGCTCGACGACGCCCGCGCGCCCGACTTCGCCCAGCTCGTCGAGATCCACCGCAAACCCGGCTACGACCCGGTCGAACTGTTCATGGACCCGCTCGACCCCTACGTCAAGGTCAAGGCGGCCACGGCCCTGGCCCGCAAGAAACTCGGCCTGCGCTACCGCATGGCGGTCGTGCCTCTGGACGCCTCACCCATCCGCGGCAGCCACGGCCGCCTCCCCGCGAGCGACGACGAAGGTCCGCTCCTCATCTGCTCCACCCCCCACGCCGTCGGCGACCGCGTCGCGGCCACCGATGTCAAACCACTCCTGCTCCACCTGGCCGGACTCGGCTGACGCACCACCGGCACGGCACCCGAGATCCGACTACTGAGAGTGAAACACACGACACTGACAACGGCCGGTCCCGGCGGGACCGGAGCCGGCCACGACCGAGAAGGCAGGCCACTCGTGACCCCGTACTCCGACCGCTCCCGCACCGAGGCCGCCGCCTCCGCCGCCGACGCCCCGGACGAGGGACTGCGCCGCACCCTCGGTGTGGACCGGCGCCGCTTCCTCAGCACCTGCACCGCCGTGGCGGCCGGAGCCGTCGCCGCCCCCGTCTTCGGCGCCGCCCCCGCACTGGCCCACGACCGGGACAGGAACCACGACCACGGACCCGGACGTGGGCAGGTGCTCGTCCCGCCGGACAAGCGCGGCATCATCCTCTACACCGTCCGTGACGCCACCGCCCGCGACCCCCTCGCGAGCGACCTGCCCTCCGGCTTCCGCGAGGTGTTCAGGCAACTGGCCCGGCACGGCTACCGCCAGGTGGAGTTCGCCGGCTACAACCAGCACGCCAACGCCCCCGGCGGGGCCGGCCTGGAATCCGTGGCGGGCGCCAGGATGCTGCGCTCCTGGCTCGACGAGTACGGGCTGCGCGCCCAGGGCAACCACGGCTTCATCCCGTCCTCCTGGCCGCTCACCACGGCCGACCTGGACACCTTCAAGAAGCACCTGGAGATCGCCAACATCCTCGGCATGGACCACATGGGCACCGGCGGCGACCCCACGGGCAGCTCCTACCGCGCCGACTGGGACGTGGCCGCCGACAAGTGGAACGCCCTCGGAGAGATCGCCCGCCGCGAGGGCATCAAGCTCTACACCCACAACCACGACGCGGCGTACGGCTTCCTGCTCGACGGCGGCCCGCTGGACGACCAGGGCCGGCCGACCCGCAGCTCCGGCATCCGGAAGCTGGAGTACTTCCTGAAGATCACCGACCCCCGGCTCGTCTGGCTGGAGATGGACGTCTTCTGGGCGCACGTCGCCCAGTACAAGTTCCACACGTACACCGCCCACGACGGCTCCACCCGGAGGAACGTCTTCGATCCGGCCGGCCTGGTCGTCCGCCACAACAGGCGCTACCCGCTGTTCCACGCCAAGGACGGTGTCGTCAGCACGACCAACGGCATGGGCTACGACATGGTGCCCTTCGGAACGGGCGTCATCGACTACACGACGTTCTTCTCCCGCGTCGGTCAGCGGAACTACCACAACCCGATGGTCGAGGACGACAACTCGCCGAGCGCCACCGACCCGGCGCAGTCGCTGCGCGAGGCCAAGATCAGCTACGACAACCTGGCGGCCCTGCGCGCGCGGCGCCGCTGACCGCGCCGCCCGGCCGAACGACGGCGGTCCTTCCCGCACCACCCGCGGGAGGGGCCGCCGCCGCACTGCCGCACCTTCGAGGCCGGCCACGGCGCCCCGAGCTCCCGGGGTGACCGCGACGAACCGTTCGGCGGCTCCGGCGCGTCCTGGCACGGCGCGTTCGTCGGCGGCGGCCGCTGGTCCGCGCGGTGACCCGCGGACCGACGGGGGAGAGACCGCCCGGCGACCTCCCGGAGTACCGGCTCGGGGCCAGGTGCGCGTGACCTACCGGACACACACCGTGCACCCCGCCCGCCACCGCCCGGGAGCACGGAAAACGCAGGTGAAAGGCACTGCGAAACCTTGGTATGGTGGTCCGTGTCGCCACGGGGGAACACCCCGCCGCGGCGACAGACACCTGGTCCGGGTGGCGGAATGGCAGACGCGCTAGCTTGAGGTGCTAGTGCCCTTTATCGGGCGTGGGGGTTCAAGTCCCCCCTCGGACACACAGCACACAGCACAGTTGCCCCACGGGGCCCGGTTTCCGGGCAGGGGCGATCGGCACCCGCATCGGCTCCCGGCCGGGGCGGGTGTTCTGCGTTCCGGTCTCTTCTCCCTGGCGTTCTCCTCCTCGTCGATCGATGGTGATCCTTTCTGCTCGGGGTGTGTCCGCGGTCAGGGTCCTGGCCACGGAGTCGTCCCTGGTCCCGGGCCTGCATGGTCATCGCCGCGCGGTCACTCCAGTTCTGCCGCACGGCGCTTGAGGGCCTCCGCCTCGTCGTCCCAGTCCGGGCCGAAGCACAGCAGGTCGGCAGCGGCCTCGCGGAGCAGGTCCGGATCGTCCGGACGCTTGAGGCAGGCCAGGCGGTAGGCGAGATTCCGCGCCCAGGGCGGCAGGGCCATCCAGTCCTCCGCCAGAACCTGCCTGAGCATGCTGAGGATCTCGTCCGCCGACGCGAAGGTCACCTTCTCCGTGAAATCCCGGACGGCATCCCGGAGTGGGCGGCTACTGGCGTCCGCGGCGTCGATCGCCCTGCCGAGATCCTTCGCCGCGCGGGTCAGATCGGACATCTCTTCCCTCTTTTGTGCGGGTGTGAGCGGCCTGGGGCCCTCCGGCCAGACCGTAGCACCGGGCGGCGGTCCGCGCCGGTCGTGCCGGCCGCCGCCCCCGTTTCCGTCAGTTGAGCCAGTAGGTGGACAACTGATAGGCGCCGTCAGGGCGATGGATGACGCGATACCCCACATCGTGACCCTCGATCACCACAGACCTCTCGAGGGGGCCGGTGAAGCCGGGGCCCGGTGTTGGCACCGTCCCACCGCCCTCCATGTACTTGTACACGTCCGACACGATTGCCTGCTCGATCTGGTCCGGCTTCAGACCGGTGGTGCGTAGATCGTTCTGGACCCCGTCGCGGCCGGTGTGCACCCGGTCGTAGCCGTGACCCGTGTTGAAGTGCCAGTGATCGTCGCCGACCGTGGCCGCGCGCTTGAGATCCTGCCCCTCGCCCTGGGACGTGTACTCACCGATGGTGGGTCCCTCGCCCTGCGCGTAGGGCGACAGGCCGAGGGGGTCACAGACGGTGTGCGGGTTGTGGGTGTAGCCGAGCGGGTTCGGCGCAGGGGCGAGGCCCAACGGGTCCGGGGACGTGTAGCGGCCGGTCTCCGGGTCGTAATGGCGGTGGAGGTTGTAGTGGAGGCCCGTCTCCGGGTCGTAGTACTGGCCCGGGAAGCGCAGCGGAGTGTAGGCGGTTCCGGCGCGCTTCCAGGCGGTCGCGCCCCACAGCGTCGTGCGAGTCCGCCAGGCGATGGCACCGGTCTCGTCGATCAGTTCCGTGGGGCTGCCGACGAGGTCGGTCGCGATCGCGAAGAAGCGTCGGTCGATCTCCTCCTGCCGGGAGTCCGGGGAGAGCAGGCGCTCCGTCTGGGACAACGGGACCAGCCCGCGGTGGTCCCAGGTGAGAACCACAGGGTTGGGCAGGTCGGCGGAGACGGTGACCTGCTCGCAGAGGGTCGTGCCGTCCCAGGCGAAACGGATCTCCTCGACGACGGTGTCGTCCGGGTCCAGGCGTAGTTTGGCGGTGCGCCGGCCCAAGGGGTCGTAGCGGTAGCGCCAGCGGGTGCCGTCGGGTGTGACGACGGAGGTGAGACGGCTCTCGGCGTCCCACTCGTAACGCCAGGTGTCGGGCTTACGGGAGAGACGGGTCTTCTGCCGTAGTACGACGCGCCCGAGGGCGTCGTGCTCGAAGCGGACATCACCGGCTCGGGTCAGAGCGGTGCCTGCGTACGTGCGAGATCCGGTGGCCTCGTGAGCATGGTGGGAGGCAGGCCAGGAGCCTTCGGTCTGGTTCCCGGAGGAGTCGTAGGCGTACCGCTCGGTCCAGCCGTGGGCCTGTACGGCCGTCACCCGGCCGACCGCGTCGAGCTCGAAGCTGCGCACGCCGGACAGCTGGTCGGAGACCCCCGTGAGGTGGCCGTCGGCGCGGTAGGTGTAGGCGCGGGTGTTGAGGTGGTGAGCCCCCACGGCCAGTTGCTGTTCGGACAGGCGGCCCGCCTGGTCCCAAGCGGAGGAGACGGTGAGGCCGCTGCCGAACACTCGCTCCAGCTCCCGGCCCGCGGCGTCGTAGGCGAAGGTGATCTCACGGTCCCCGGCCGTCATCCCTGTGGGCCGCCCGGCTGCGTCGTACGAGTAACGGGTGACCAGGCCGGTGGGTGTGATGCGGCGTGTCCGGCGCCCGACGGCGTCGTAGGCGTGCTCCATGGCGTGCCCGTCGACGAGTTCGGTCTTGAGAAGACCTCGCCGGTCGTAGCGGCGGACCACTTCTCCGTCGGGTCCCGAGGCGTGGAGCAGACGCCCGGCGCGGTCGTAGGCGTAGGAGGTGACCCGGCCGGCCAGCTCCTTACGGATGATCCTGCCCTGCTCGTCATGGGTGTACGAGGTGGTGTGACCGAGATGGTCCGTCCTGGCGGTGAGCTGTCCGGCGGCGTCCGGACGGCACGTGACGGTGCGGCCGTCGAAGTCGGTCTCCGAGACGAGACGGCCTGCCGCGTCGTAGTGGTAACTCCATGTCATACCAGCCGGGTTGGTGACCTGGGTGAGCCGCAGACCGGAATCGTGCTCGAACTCGTAGCGGGCGCCGTCAGGAAGAACGCGTGCGGTGAGCAGATCGAAATGGGTGTACTCGAACCGGGAGACACCGCCGGCCGGATCGGTGTGGGTGAGGCAGTTGCCCTCGCCGTCATAGGTCCACGACGCGGTCGCGCCGTCCGGTGCGACCCGTTCCGCGAGCCTGCCGTCCGCCGTCCAGGTGAGCCGGGTGACTCCGCCGACCGGGTCGGTGATCCGTACGAGCCTTCCCAGGGCGTCGCGCCGGAGATGTGTCACCCCGCCCGCGGGGTCGGTCACCGTCACCGGGAGACCGGCGCTGTCGCAGGCCACGGTGGTGGCCGCGCCGAGTGCGTCGGTGAAGGAGACCAGGCGGCCCGCGCCGTCGTAGGCCCACCGCGTGGTGTTGCCGGCCGGATCGGTGACCGCGGTCCGGTTGCCTCGTCCGTCGAACTCCTGCAGCCAGCGGGCGCCGTCCGGACCGTGGAGCACGGTCGGCAGGCCCGCCGGGCCGCGTTCGGCCCGTAGCTCACTGCCGTCGGGCCGAGTGAGCACGCTCAGCCGGCCGGCTTCGTCGTACGTGAAGGCGGTGGTGCGGCCGAGTGGGTCCGTGCGGGTGAGCAGGTTGCCGCGGTCGTCGTGGGTGTAGCGCGTGGTGTGGCCGAGGGGGTCGGTCGTGGCGACGACCCGGCAGTGACCGTCGATCAGGTGGCGGGTGCTGTGGCCCTCGGCGGTGGTGAGGGTGGTGGTGCGGTGGCCGGTCTCCGGGTCGGGCCCGGTGTAGCTGAGGGCGATCTGTACGTGGCCTGCTTCGCCGCCTTCTGCCACGACGCGGTCCTGGTCGTCGTAGGTGTAGTCGTAGCGGCTGTTGTTGGAGTCGATCCAGGCGGTGACGCGGCGGCGGTCGTCGTAGAGGAAGGTGGTGGTGGCGCCGGAGGGCTTGGTGACGGTGGTGAGGTTGCCGTCGTGGTCGTAGCCGTAGGACATCAGCGGCAGGTCGGCGCCGCCGGCGCCGGCGCCGGCCAGGGTGAGGGTGGTGATCCGGCCGTCCGCGAGGGCCGGCTTGACGTGGTAGCCGCCGGAGTGGACCAGGGCCAGCGGGAGGCCGTCGTCGGTGCGGTCGACGGTGACGGCGTGGCCGTTGCGGTCGGTGAGCGAGGTCAGCCAGGCGGTGCCGTCCTCGCCGGGTTCGCTGTCGTGCGGGGCGGTGAAGCGGCGGACCAGGCCGGTGTCGGGGTCGGTGACGGTGTAGTCGCCGTCGCCCTCGCGCTCCAGCAGCGTGCGGGCTGTCCCGGACTCGGGCCGGGTGGGGGAGCCGGGGACCGGGTGCGGGTAGGTGATCAGGAGGCCGTCCGCGGTGACGTGGACGACGCCGATCGCGTCGACCTGCAGATGCTCGTCGACCGTTGACGTCCAGGACGGGCCGAGGAACCGACCGGTGGCGTTGCCGGACTCGGTGCGGCGGGTGAACGTCAGGGGCAGGATGCCGGGCAGTTCGACGTCGGTCTGCGAGAGGAACATGCGGCCCGAGGCGAGGTCGACGGGGTCGGTGCCGTCGGTGGTGCGGGAGCCGTCCGGGCGGTTGTGGGTGCCGTCGGGGACGTCGTCGAGCAGTCTGCGCAGCCGGGCGGCCTTGGCGGCGTCCGCGGCGAGCCTCACGCCCTTGACGGCGGCTCCTCCACCACCGGTCGCCGCGGTGAGTGCCAGGTCGGGTATGAGCCGGCCGAAGCCCTCGGCGGGGTCCTTCATGAAGTCGCTGACCATCTGCTTGCCGGTGCCGACGGGGTCGTTGGCGGCGAGGACGAGGCCGGCGGCGAGGCTGTTGAGGTTGGTCGTGTACTCGGCGGGGTGGGTGATGTTGTACGGATCCAGCGGGTTGATGCCGCGGACGAAGTTCAGCAGCCCGGCGGTGCCCTTGATGATGCCGCCGCCGACGTGGTCGCCCGTGATCTGCATCTCCTGCAGACCGCTGAGCGCCTGTTCGGCGTAGGAGGGTTTCTTCGGGGCGGTGTCCCGGGCCGCGCGCACCGCCGAACGCGCCGTCTCGGCCGCGGTGTTCCGCTGCTTGCGGGCGTCGGCGAGGATGTCCTGCGCGTCCTGCATCAGCTTCTTGCCCGGATCCGTGAACGTCGGGGAGGGGCGTGGCGGCAGGCTGCCGGCCGGGTACTGGTCGGGGTCGGCGTTGTGGCGGTCGACGGCCTTGTTGTAGTCGTCGATCTTCTTGCGGTGCGCGTCGGCCGCGTCCTCGGAGGCCTTGACACCTTCCTTCCACTTGTCGATCGCGGTCTGTGCCTGTCCTTGGGCCCAGGTGACGGTGCCGGCGAACGCGTCGAGCGCGGCGGCTGCCTTCTCGCAGGCGTCCGCGCCGGTGAACCACTTCGGCGGCTGCGTGCTGACCGCCGTGCGTAGCGCCTCGGCCGCCTCACCCTTCAGCTTCGAGGAGTCCAGGCCGCGCAGGCCCTCGCCGGCGTTGTCGAACGCGGCCTGGAAGCCGCGCAGCTTCTCGGCCGTGGCGCGGATCTTCTCCGCGCTGCCGTAGATGAGCTCGGTCTTGTCCTCGGTCTGCCCGAGGTCCATCTCGTCGACCTCGGCGCCCATCCGGTTCGCCACCGAACGCGACTGCTCGCGCACCCAGTCCGCACCGGACTCCCAGCCGACGTCATCGAGCCGGTCCGCGGTCCAGTTGCCCGCGGTCTCGACCCTGTTGCCGACCCACTCGACGCCGTCCTCGACAACGTCCTCCACCGAGTCCGGCGTGATGTCGCTGATGAAGTCGCCGATACCCATGCTCAGTTCCCCCCGTTGTCACCGTTCTGCTGCGCCTGCTGGGCGCGTTCCTCGGGTGACGGCCCGAACGTGTCGTCGAGTGCCTGGTTCCACTGGTCGTCGGTGATCCCCAAGGCCTCGTTGAGCATGTCCGCCTGGCGGCCGCCCTGACCCTCGGTCATCACCGTGCGGCCTGTGTCCTTCCAGGTCTGCTCGATGTCCTCGCCTGCCTGCTGGAACGATTCCGGGCTCCAGTCGGGGTCCAGGTAGTCGGGCTTGAAGACCTCGCCCCAGCCCTGCTGGGCGATCTCCTCCTCGGTGGCGTGCGGGTTGCCGCCCGCCAGCGCGTTCACGCCCACCTTCAGGGCGCCCTCGACGTACTGGTCGTGCTCCCACTGGGTGCCCGCCGCCAGACCGAGGCGGTCGGCGATCGCGCTCGCGTCGCTCACCAGGGCGCGCACGCCCCATTCCCAGCGCTCGCAGAAGTCCTCGAAGTCGACGGACAGGCCGTGATGACCCGCCTCCATCGCGGTCATCGCCAGCGACGAGAAGCCCTTGCCCATCACCGAGCCGGTGGCACCGCCGAGGTCACCGAGCTGGTCGATGGTCGCGCCCACGCCCTGCGTGAACTTGGCCACCGACGCCTTGTCGAAGTCGAGGTCCGTCCCGTCACCGCCCACGGCCGGCTCCCTCCACCTCGGCGTCCAAGGCTGCGGCGTCGGGGACGATCCCGGTCACCGGCGGGAAGAACATCGACCCGTCCTCCGTCGCGATGTCGACCGCGAGCCCGGCCGGCTCACCCAGACCCGGCACGATCTCGTCCACGATCCGCGCACCCAGCAACGCCACGTACTCCAACGGCCGGTTACTCGTCCCGCGTTGCAGTGCGAAGCGCGCCAGCGCCTCCTCGTCCGTGAACGCGCAGATCCACCGCACACCACCCGAATGCGCCGACCACAGACCACCGGCGTCGTCCGACGGCACCAGAAGAACCGACCGCCGCATCTCACCGACCAACGCCCGGGGGTCCCCGGCTCCCGCCCTCCGCCCCGCGATCCGCTCGGCGAGCGCCGTCCTCGCCTGTTCCATGGCCCCTCCCACGTTCTTGGGTCACTGCTGGCACCCTTGAACAGGACGCACGTTCGGAAGAGACGGTTTCTCACGGCCGGAGTTGCCTCAGTCGAGCTTGCTCCGGCGTGGAAGAGACGGGCTACCGGGATGAGGGCGGCCGTTCCGCCCAGCGGCCGGGAACCCGGAGCCGGTACAAACTCCCGGTGAACCGGGGGTGTCGCCCCACTGGCTCGACGTGGCCGGGAGGGCCGTGGGACGGCGGGCCCCGTCGGCGAGGTGACTCATGAGGCCTTTCCCTCCAGCACCGTGATGCCGGTGATGAGCGGCCGGCCGTACAGGGCGAGGATCTCGTTGGCGAGGGCGATGGTCCGCAACGGGTTGTCCCGTTGCCGGTGGGCCTCGATGCCTGCGGCGAGGAGCCCGGTGGGCACAGCCTCCGCATCGAGGAGGACGCGCCACTCCGCGGGCGGGAGTTCCAGATACTCGAGGTGGGTGAGCCGGGAGATCTCACAGGGATCGGCGAGAGTACCGGGACAGGCGCAGAGGGTCCGCAGGCGCGGCAGGCCGAAGACGGGGGCGAGGCTGAGGGGCTCCTTCTCCCACACCCCGATGCTGAGGACCTCCAGGCCGGCATGGGCGGCGGCCTCGATGCTGGGGAGGGAGACGCGATTGACGTGGGCGACGAGTGGCGGCCGTTCGGCCCTTCGGACGGGCCGCCCGTCGAAGTGACGGTGGACCACCATGTCGGTGAGGGAATCGGCGACCAGCCCGGCGCCGATGTTCTCCTCGTGGCCGATGATGATCACCTGCCCGACGTGCCCCTGCGGACCCGGCGTGAGGTCGACGGCGATACGGTCCCCGCCGCCGTTGTCACCGAAGACGATCCAGCCCGGCGATCCGACGAGCCCCTGCACCGCGTCCTCCGGCCCCGTCTCGACCGCCTCCATGGCGCCGAACTGCCACAGCACGTGCCGGGAAGCCGCGTCGGCAACGTACACCTCGTCGAGGGGGAGGAGCTCGCAGCCGATGGTGTCGTACGGCTCCTGGTAGTCGTCCCAGTCCTCGTACCGGCCCCGGGCAATCCGGTACAGGGCTCTCAGCTCGGGAGGCAGCGGCACGCCCAGGCGCGCCTCGGCCGCTGCGATCTCCTCCTCGGAGGCGCCCACCGCGTCCGGGAGCCGTTCGCGAAGAGTGCGCTGCAGCAGTCCCACATCCGCGGACGGAGCCGGTACCGCGCCCGGCACCGGATCGGGCAGGCGGCGTACCGGCTCGGGCAGTGCCCCGTCCGCGAGGAGAAGCGTGCCCGGGTGCGGGGTCGCGACACCCTGCTCCGCGGAAGAGCCCGGACTGATCAGATACAGCCGGACACCGCCGGGAGCGGAAGACGCCTCCACGACGAAGGAGACACCGTTGCTCCCGCTCTCCTTGAGCGCGTCGACGATCCGGCCCACGGCGTCGAACTGATCCTGGTTGTCGGAGACCTGTGAGGTGCGACCCGGCTGCGGCGGCCGGTGCGGCAGCGGAACACTCCATGCCCCAGGACTGATCTGCCCCGCCACATGCCCGCCGGGCGCGGAGAGCGTTTCCGCGTGGGCGACGTGCAGGAGACGCAGCAAAGGTTGCCAGGTGGTGAAGTCATGAAGCGAGGGCACGAGAAGACCTCCGGAAGGTGTGCTCGCCGATTTTGGATCACGGGTCGGGCGCCGACAACACGGGGCGCCCTCCGGGCGGAAGCGGTCCGGGGGAAGGAGACCCGCTCTCGGTCTGCGGTTCGGCGCCGGCACCGGCGGATCTTGCCCCGGCCCCCGGATCCCGGACCGCCCGTGCGTCGACGGGCGGACGGCTCGGAGGCTTCATCAACAGCGACCACGCACGGCGCACGACTATGCGACGACGACCCGTGCGGGACTGTCCCTTCGCCGGAGCCGCCCGGCGTACGCGGCGGTCGGGGTGCCGGCGCCGGCCGGACCGGCTACAGCAGGACGAGCAGCCTGGTCCCCGGGACCAGCTTCCGGTTGACCGAGGTGGACTGGACGAACACGGTGTAGGCCTCGTTGCTCCCCGGCGTCACCGTGACCTCCGTCGACGGCAGGCCCAGGAGCTGCCGGGCGGCGGGACCTGTGAACACCTTTCCGGTCGTCCGGCCGGTGGCCGGGTCCTTCTCCGCCACGGCGATCTGCTTGTTGGCCTGGATCTTCTCGCGCTTGGACAGCTCGTAGAAGGCGCAGCCGGTCCTGTACGGATGCCCGGCGCTGGTGACGAAGTCGCGGATGGACGTCCGCCCGTCCACCGGGATCAGGACGTACTTGCCGGCGTCCAGGGCCCGGAGGCTGGACTTCACGTCCGCCGTGCTGAGGTCCTGGCCCATCGCGAAGAGGTTCCTGGTGCCGCGCACGCCCTGCTCGCGGTCCCGCAGGAACTTCGTGGCGGCCGTCTTGACGGCGCCGATCGCCTCCTCGACGCCCTGGTCCGAGTCCGCGTCCCAGATCGAGATGTTGCCCGTGGGGAAGCCGTACTGCTGGGCGGTGCGCTTGGCCAGGGAGTTGGGCACCATGATGGCCGAGGTCCAGTGGTCCGGCAGGTTGTCCATCTTGTCCGCGATCCTGCTCAGCCACTCGTCCAGGAGGGCACGGCCGTCGGGAAGGTGGTCGTGGCGCGCGCCCGTCGTGTCGGCGCCGGAGGCGTTCTCCTCGCCGTCGGTGACGACGACCTGGAGGAAGCTGTGCTCGCCGTACTCCTCCCATATGTGGCCGAGGTCGTCGAGCGCCTTCACCGACGCCTGAATCAGCGCCGTAGCGCCGTTCTCGACGGTGTACAGGCCCCGCATGGACGGCAGGTGCTTGACGTCCATGTCCCACACCAGGTTCTCCACCAGGTGGTCGAAGGCGTAGAGGCTGATCCGGGTCTCGTGGCCGAGCCGGTCGGACTCCTCCTTCAGCCCCTTCACGAACTCATCCACCACGCGGACGAGTTGCTCCGAGTGGCCTCGCATCGAGCCGGACTTGTCGATGACGAGAGCGACGTGGTTCACGAAGTGCTTCTTGAGCCGGTCCTTCACCGTTGCGCTCATCGTGTCCATCCCCTTCCCATGGTGCCCCCGGACCACAACGGCGCCTTGCGGAGACACGGCCTCCCGGCGCGGACCTGTCCGTCGCCGTTCGGCCCGTCCCTGTCCTCGAGCGTCACGGGACCCGGCCGCGAAAAGCCGTCAGGGGAGCCCCCCCGACGCCCTTTTCCGCAGGCAGATGTCTCCTACCGAGGGTGAACCCCCGGCAGGACCCTGGTCCGTCCAGATGATGGCTCCACCTTATGGAGGAGCACTGACAACGCATGCTGAGCTGCGGTTCAGCGCGAGGGACACCCGCTGGAAGCGGTCGCACCCGCGGTGGATCAGAAGACGCGCTGAGGGATGCCGGGAGGGCGGCCGGGCCGGGTTCGGTGCCCGGGGTGTGAAGATAAGGGCAACGGTTCGATCACTGTGCGTGCCAGAGACTGACACCGGAGCCCTGGTGCGCGGTAACGTGCGCGCTCAACCTGATCATCGCACTGTCCAGGGACTGTCATGCCCGATCCTTTCACGCCGCCGGACGACCGGCCGGCAGCGCCCGTGACCTCCCGTGGGACGGCCGAGTCGCGAGCCGGGTCCTCGAGGCGGCGTCAGATGCTGTGGTCCGTGCTGCCACCGGGCGTGGTCGCCGTGGCCGGTGCGGTGGCCACCGCGCTGGTCAGTGATGGCCACCTGGACCGGACAGACCAGGTGGCGACGTCCGGCAGCGTGGTCCTCATCGGCGCCCTGGCGGCAGGAATCGCGGGTGTGAGGGCTTCGGCGGAGGCACGAGCAGTCACCAAGCGCTGGACGGAGCTGTCCCGTGCGGCCGACCGGGACCGTGCCGAGCTGGCCGAGCTGATCCGTACCACAGCCGAGGGCAGAGCCGAACTGCAATCGCTGTTCCGTCGGCTGAAGTCCGGGGAGCCCCCTGTGCGGCGCCGGCCGGAACTGCCCCCGCAGACCGGCCCGGACGAACTCTCCCGGCTCGGATTCGAGATCGCTGCGGCCCGGCACGAGGCGGAGGCAGCCCTGCTGGAGACCGCCGCCGGTGCGCTCGGTGCGGAACACAGTGCCAAGCTGGAGCAGTTCGAGGTGTTCGCCAACCTGGCGCGCCGGCTCGAGTCACTGGTGCACCGCGAGATAGGACTGCTGGACAGCCTGGAGAACGAGGTCGAGGACCCCGACCTGCTCAAGGGGCTGTTCCGGGTGGACCATCTGTCCACCCGGATCCGCCGCTACGCCGAGAACCTGGCCGTGCTCGGCGGCGCGAACACCCACCGCCAGTGGACCCGTCCCGTCGGTCTGACCGACGTGCTGCGGTCCGCCGTCGCCGAGATCGACCAGTATGCCCGGGTCAAGCTGGTTCCACCCATCGATGGAACGGTCAGCGGCCACGCCGTGGTCGACGTCGTCCATTTGCTGGCCGAGCTGCTGGAGAACGCGACGGTCTTCTCACCGCCCCAGACCACCGTGCACGTGCGGGTCGAGCCCGTCGCTGCCGGAGTGGCGATCGAGGTGGAGGACCGGGGCCTCGGCATGTCAGCAGCCGAGCGCAACCAGATGAACACGGTGTTGGGTGAACCCGGCAAGGTCGCCCTCGGCGAGCTGCTGCAGGACGGCCGGATCGGCCTGTACGTGGTCTCGGTCCTGGCCCAGCGGCACGACATCGCCGTGCAGTTGCAGAGCAACGTGTACGGCGGCACTCAGGCCGTCATGGTGTTGCCCACGGCACTGCTCGGCCCGCAGCCGGCAACTCCCGCGCCCGAGCACCCCGCTGTCGCGACCTCTGACGCGGTGCCGCAAGACCCGGGGGAGCCCGATGCGACGGACCTTCCGGCGACAGGGATGACCGTCGGCGAGGATCCGCTCGTGTCCGATCCCGAACCGCAGTCCGCCCCGATGCCCTCCGACGGCGACGACGACCGTCCGCGGCTGCCCCGGCGACGCCGGGACCACGCCGCCGAACAGCCGCGCCCGGTCCCCAGCGCCGGCAGTTCCGAGGACATCGCGCACGACCCGGGCCTGATGGCCGCGTTCCAGACCGGACTACGCAGGGCCGAGGAAGCGGAGACGCCCTGACACCCGAGGCCACCCTGAAGGCCCGGGGCCCCGTCCAGCAAGCCCATTTCCTTCTGCCGAAAGAGGAGGCCACGATCGTGGCGAGCGAAGACCTTTCCTGGCTGTTGACAGGTCTGGTGAACCGGGTGCCGCACACCCGAAGCGCCTTGTTGCTGTCCTCGGACGGACTGGTGAAGGCAGCGGAGGGGCTCGACACGGACGCCGCCGACCAGTTGGCCGCGCTCGCCAGCGGGCTGTACTCATTGGCGCGCAGCGCGGGCCGGCACTTCGACGACGGCGGCGACGTGCGGCAGATAGTGACGGAGCTCAGCACCTCGCTGCTGTTCGTCTCGACCGCCGGGCACGGCGCGGTGCTGGCGGTGCTGGCCGGACGCGAGGCGGACGCGGCGGTGCTGGGCTACGAGATGGCCATGATGGTGAAGAGCGTGCGCCCGCACCTGGCCACGCCGCCGCGGCACGTGGTGGGGTAACCGATGACGCCGGTCCTCCCCGACGGACCGCTGACCAACGAAGCGGTCGGGCGGCTGGTCCGTCCCTACACCGCGAGCGACGGCCGGACCAGGGCCACGTCCCACTTCACGCTCGTGACCGTGGTGCGGGCCACGGGTGCCCAGACGCAGGGCACCTTCGGCCTGGAGCATGCGCAGGTGCTGGCGCTGTGCGAGAGCCCTGTGAGCGTCGCCGAGGTCGCGGCCCGGATGCAGGTGCCGGCCGCCGTGGTCAAGGTGCTGCTGTCCGATCTGGCCGAGGGGGGCGCGGTGGTCGCAGGCCACGCGCCCCCGCCCTCCCCGGACCACTACGCACGACCTGATCGAGACCTCCTGGAAGCGGTACGCGATGCCCTCCTCAAACGACTGTGACCCGCTGCCCGCCGAAGGCCTGCCGACGGGAATCAAGGTGCTCGTCGCCGGCGGGTTCGGCGTGGGAAAGACCACCTTCGTCAACGCGCTCAGCGAGATCGAGCCGCTGAGCACCGAGGAGATGCTGACCGCCGTCAGCGCGGCCACGGACCGACTGGACGGAGTGGAGAACAAGGCCACCACCACCGTGGCCCTGGACTTCGGCCGGATCACCCTCAGTGCGTCCCATGTCCTGTACCTGTTCGGCGCACCCGGACAGGAGCGCTTCTGGTTCATGTGGGACGAACTCTCCGAGGGGGCGCTCGGGGCGGTGGTCCTCGCCGACACCCGCAGGCTGGAGCACTCCTTCGCCGCGGTGGACTTCTTCGAGCGGCGCGGCATCCCCTTCGTCGTCGCCGTCAACGAGTTCGACGGCGCGCACCGCTACCACGCGGAGGAGGTGCGGACCGCGCTCGACCTCAGGCAGGAGGTGCCGGTGGCGCTGTGCGACGCCCGCGTCCAGAGCTCGGGCATCCGCGTGCTGCTCGAACTGATCCAGCACCTGATCACGACAAGGAGTTCCCATGGCAGCGACACCGCCCCACCCCTCCTCCGGGCCTGAGTCCGGGATCGCCGTGCGCCATCTGCTCCTCCCCCCGGAGGACCCACAGGTGCGTACCCGATCCGAGCGGCTGCGCGCGCTGGGCATCGAAGCCCGTCCGGATGCGGAACTCGACGCCTTCGCACGGGAGCTGGCACAGCGCACCGGCGGCTGCTATGCCGGGGTCAACTTCTTCCTCGACGCCGACCGCCAATACTTCGCAGGGCTGTACAGCGCCGCACAGGACACCCCGGTGCACGTGGGATCGCCGTTGCTGGAGGAGCCGGTGCCCGGCCGTGTCATGCCCCGCGACATCGACATGGGCATCTGCCCGCACGTGGTCAAGCGCCGCCGGGCGCTGGTGCTGGAGGACATCCGGGATTTCCCGCGGTTCGCCGGAAACCGGGTGGTCGACGCGATCGGCATCCACTCCTACCTGGGCGCACCGCTGATAGACAGCACCGGCGAGGTGCTCGGCACCATCTGCGTGGTCGACCATGACCCGCAGCCATGGGGGCGCAAGGGGCTGGAAACCATCAAGACCATGGCTGCGGAACTGGTCGAACGGCTGGAGGAGTCGGCGCGCCGTCGCAGCTGACCGGCGGCCGCCGGACTCGCACGACCCGTCCATGGTCTGTGAGCGGCAGGTTCTGGGGAACGGCCGTCGACCAGCGGGCGGGCGGGTCGGACACCCCATGTCGTTCGACGTCGAACGGCGTGGGACTGCAGGGTGTGATCGGGCGGCCGCTCCGCCGTACAGGGTCCGGGCCGTCCTGGAACGTGACGGAGATCGTGTCCAAGAGGAGGATGCGGTCGCCGTCGCGCAGGTGCCGCAGCAGGTGCCGCACCCGGTGGAGGGCGACGACGGACTTCCCGGTGCCGGGCCCGCCGGTCACCTGCGCCGGGCCGGAGTACGACGGACGGTAGGCGACCTTGTAGCTGGGCGGAGTGCAGGAAGATCCGCCAGGCGGCGAACGGCTTGTCGAGGATGCCGCGCAGTTCGTCGGCGTCCGCGACGACGGCGATCCGGGTGCGGGCGCGGGTGTGGGCGATGGCGGCCGCGTAGTCGGTGGTGTCGACGGGCTCCTGCGAAGCCGCGTCGGCCAGGGCCGGCACGACGACCTCCTGCCACGTCTGCTCGACACTCGCGCCGAGGGCCAGGTGCTCCAGCACCTTGTACTGGTCCGACGGGAAGAACCGCCCGAAGACGTCGAGCTGCTACAGGCTGGTCAGCACGCGAGCCTGCGCGAGGGTGGTGGCGTCGATGCCGAGCGCCGCCATCTCCCCGTCTGACATCTTCGCGAAGAGCCGCTGCTCCTCGGCGGGGGCGATGCGCTCGTAGGTGGGGGTCAGCTCCTCCAGGGGGGCGATCTCGCGGAGTTCCACGGCACCGGTGACGGCGTTGATGGTCGCCTTCTGCCGCACCGCCCACTCGGTGGCCTCGTCGTGCGGGCCGACCCGGAGGAGCACGAAGGTGTCGCCCGTCTCGGGCGCGAGGACCACACCGCGATACCCCTGGGTGATCCGGATGGTCCGGATCTGCCGGTCCTTGGCGCCCTTGAGGGATTCCAGCTTCAGGCCCGGGTCCTTGAAGAGCTGGTCGAGGGTGAGCCGCTCGCACTTCTCCCAGGCGTCGAACACGCCGTTCCTGACGTGCTTCTCGAGCTTCTCCAACTGCTGGCAGAAGGCTCTGTCGAGGGCGAGGTGCGGCATGACGGGATTTTAGGCCGTCACGGTGTGGCCGCGGCCGCGTCATGCCCCCACCGCCGTCGCAAGGGGACGACCTTCCTGGCCGGAAAGCACACAACAACCTCCTCCCGTGCAAGTCCACGCCCGCGCCGAGCCTCCGCGACTGCCACTCCAAGGCGACGAAGTCCATCACGCCATGCTGGGCACCGCCCGGATGCACGAGCTCATCCTCGCCGGGCAGACGCGGGGCCCCGGGGCCCAGGCTGCCTCAACATCCCCTATTTACCCGGTGGTTGATGACTGCCACACTGCTTGACGCCGGTACACAGCTGGCTGACAGCGAGGGGGCACGGGCCTTACCGGCGTACCCAAGGGAGGGAACAACGTGCGAATCCGTTCACGCGCCATGACCGTCGCGGCTGCCGCCGTCCTGGCCGCTGGTGGCCTCACCGCCGCCACCAGCACCTCTGCGGTGGCGGCACCTGCTGCCGCCCTGTCCTGCTACGGCAGTGCCAAGAGCTACAGCACCGGCACTACCTACGCCTGGCCCACTGCCACGGCGTGGGCGACCACCACGTCCAACTGCGCGGACATCAACGTCAAGCCCAGCCGTACGGTGAGAGTGAGCGCCTGCCTCCTCAAGTCCAGCACCAACGAGGTCACGTGCAACAGTTACCGCACGATCTCCGCCAATACCTGGGGCACAGCAGCCACTACCGTTCTGGACGGCACCAAGTTCTACCTGGTGTTCGACAATCCCAGCTCCGGACAGGTCGCCTACTGATCCGTTTCCCGCGGCAGCTGAGGAGTGCGAGCCAGGCCGGGGGTGTCTGTCATCCGCCCCCCGGTTCGGGCAACGCCGTCACTCGTCGCCGAGTTCCCGGCGGAGCATGGCCAGGACCTCCGCGGCCTCGACGGCCACGTCGTGGCGCGGACCGTGGACGAGCACGACATCCTCGTACAGGGCCTCCAGACAGGCCCGGGCCTCCTCCGGGTTGCCCTGGCTGAGCAGCAGCATGCCGATGTCGCGGCGCAGCTCCACGGCCGCGTCGCTGACATCGCTCTCGACGGCCCGTTCCACCTCGAAGCCCCCCGAAGCTCCGCCAGCGCCTCGGTCACCTGGCCGAGTTCGCCGCGGCAGCGGGCGGCCTGGGCGCGGCAGTCGCGGGCGGCCTCGCCGGCCGGCCCGTTGATGCGGGCGAACGCCTCGGCCAGTGCCTCGAACTCGGGCAGGGCCGCCCGGTGGTCGCCCGCCAGCTGCCGGCTGACCGCCCGGCGCTGCCGCAGGCGCAGGACGGCCTTGTTCTCGGCGCCCAGGGCCCGAGCCAGCGGCTCGATCATCTCCCCGGCGACCTCGGCGGCCCGGCTTGAGGTCGCGGTGCACCACGGGCACGTCGTGCGCGTACGACAGCACGGTGGCGACCTGCGCGGCCACCGCCACCGCCCAGGTGACAGGGAGGGGCCGCTCCTCGTGCACGTACCGGGTGAAGGGGACGCCCTCCACCAGCTCCATGACGAGGAACAGGTGCTCGTAGCCGCTGTCGAGGACCGCGTCGTACACCTGCGGCACGCCCGGGTGCTGGATGCGGGCGGTGATCCGGGCCTCGCGGCGGAAGCGCCGCTCCAGCTCCTCGGCCAGCCGGGGCGTGGCGGCGACGACCTGCGGCCGGATCCGCTTCACGGCGACGGGCCGGTCGAGCACCGCGTCGTAGCCCCGCCACACGTCACCCGTGCCGCCGTTGCCGAGCCGCTCCAGCAGCTCGTAGCGGCCCGCGATCGGTCTGTCCGGCACCTGATCCCCGCCCCGCGTCCTGCCCTCGCGCCCGCTCGCCCCCGAGCCCCGTTGGTACGCGGCCAGTTTCCCCGGAGAGGGATCACTGCATCCAGGCCCGTCAGCCGAGGGCGTCGAGCAACTCGCGCTCGCGCTGCGCGCTGAGGCCTGCGCGCCGTGTCCGGTCCAGCCCCTGCTCGCGTTCCCAGCGCAGCGTGTCGGCCAGCATCTCCGCCCGGGGCCGGTGCCGCAGCCCCGCGGCACGCGCCGAGGACCCGTCCCGGGCCGACCACCCTTCCGAGCCCGGCTCGACCAGCCACATCGCCAGCGATTCGGGCCCCATGTACTGGGCCACGCCGTGGGCGAGCAGCCACGCCGACTCGGCCGTGACGACCGGACCGGTGTGCCCGCCGACGGCGCGGGACAGCTCGATCCACTCTCCGAACGGAACGACCGGGCCGACGGCGTCGTATGTGCCGGTGGTTCCCGTCTCCGCGGAGTCGAGCAGCCAGGAAGCGAGGTCCCGCACGTCGACCACCTGGGTGGGCATGGCCGGTGTGTCGGGGACCAGCATCGGCCCTCGCGGATCGCGTGCGGAGCGGGCGACCCAGTAGCCGGAGCGCCCGCTGTGGTCGCCCGGACCGCCGATGAGCCCGGCTCGTGCGATGAGGAGGCGGTCGCCCACAGCGGCCGTCGACGCCTGCTCGCACGCGACCTTCGCCTCGCCGTACAACTCCCTGTCGACGTCGCTCCGGTCGGTCGGGGCGAGCAGGGCCGCGGACTCGTCCGCCCCCGGCGTGGCGTGGGAGGCGTAGGCGCTGACGGACGAGACGTACATCCAGTGCCCGGCCTTGCCGCTCAGCACCTCGAGTGCTCCACGAACGAAGCCCGGCTGCCATGACACCTCGACGACCGCGTCCCACACGCGGTCGAGCAGGGGCTCGTACGCCGACGGATCGCGCCGGTCGGCGGCGACCAGTGTCGCTCCGTCCGCGACCTCTCCGCTCTCGCCGCGCGCGAGGCAGGTCACCCGATGGCCGCGTTCGACCGCCTGCCGCGACAGCTCCCGACCCACCCATGCCGTTCCGCCCAGAACCAGGATCTCCATGCCGACACACAAGCACCGGGATCACCGCCCGGCCAGGCGGATTCGCTGACAGCAGATGGTCACTCCCGGCCTGGCGAGAGGAACCCGATCGCCTGCACCGCCACGTCCGCGCCCGCGTCGAGCACGCCTTCGCCCGCATCCACGCCCTCACGCTCACCGGGTGACAAAGGAAACAGCCAGGCCGGGCCGGTGCACCGCGTCGGGGACGCCGACGAGTGCCGCCCCCTCTGCGATCTGTTCGTCCAGGCGCGTCCTACGAGGGCGCGGCTGACGGGGCGTATCCCGCCACCGTGTACTCCGCCCAGACCATCTTGCCGGGGCCGTCCGGGCGCGGTGCGCAGCCCCAGCGATCGGCAAGGGCCTCGACGAGGAGCAGACCGCGACCGCCCTCGCCGTCGTCCGTCAGGGTGGCGGGGAGGCGGGGGACGCTTTCGCCCCTCGTGTCGGTGACCTCGATGCGTACGGCGCGGGTGGTCGGTGTGGACGCGGTGACGGTCAGGCGTACGCGGAAGTCCCGGCCCGCCACGTGCCCGTGCTGCACGGCGTTGGCGCACAGCTCCGCGGCCACGAGCGTGACGACGTCGTGCGCGTCACTGTCGTACGGAACGCCCCAGGCGTCGAGGCAGTGCTCGCACATGCGCCGGGCGAGACGGGCGCCGCGCGGACTGGAGCTGAAGCGCATCGTGAACTGGTGCACCGTGACGGGTGATTGTGTTGCGGTCATGCACTCACGGTGGCGCGGTGTGGCATAGCGTGACCAGCGGTGACGCGCTGCTTCCGAGGGTTCGTACGAGGCGGGTGCGGGCGCTGTACGGGACGGTACGCGGGGAGAGGTGCAAGGCGGTGACCGAGGTGCGGGGCGAGGAGACGGTACGGCCACAGCGGCGGCCGGAGGACGAGCCGGGGACGGGCGTGGTGACGGCGTTCGGGCGGCAGTTGAAGCTGCTGCGGACGCGGGCGGGGCTGGAGCGCGCGGAGTTCGGGAAGCGGCTGGGGTACTCGGCGGACACCGTGGCTTCGATCGAGCAGGGGAGGCGGATCCCGCAAGCCCAGTTCATCGAGAAGGCGGATGAGGTGCTGGGGGCGGGTGGGGTGCTTAGGGCGCTGAAGGAGGAGGTGGGGAGGGCTCAGTATCCGGCGTTCTTTCGGGACATGGCTCGCCTCGAAGCGGGAGCGATCACTCTCCATGTCTACGGGGCCTTGGCTGTGCCAGGCCTGTTGCAGACGGAGGACTACGCGCGTGCGGTCTTCACCATGCGGCGCCCGCTTCTTGATGACGAAGTAGTCGAGCAACGAATCGGGGCTCGGCTGGAGAGGCAGGAGATCTTCTCACGCCGACCACTTCCCACGCTGAGCTTCGTGATCGAGGAGACCGCTCTGCGTCGGCCGATCGGCGGGCGATCGGTGCTGCGCGGGCAGTTGGAGCAAATCCTGCGGTATGGACAGCTCAGGAACGTGGAGATTCAGGTCATGCCTACTGAGGCAGCGGAGCACTGTGGCCTGGGTGGGCCGTTCACCTTGATCGAGAACAGGGACGGACGGAGGATGGCGTACGTGGAGGTACAGCGGACCAGCCGCCTCTACACCGACCGTGCAGAAGTGCGGGATGCTGAGGAGCAATACGGCATTCTGCGGGCTCAGGCCCTGACTCCACGCGAGTCGCTGGCCTTCATCGAGGGACTTCTGGGAGAGAGATGACCCACCGAGTGAGCGAGCTGACCGTTCCGGAGTCAGCGTGGTTCAAGAGCAGCTACAGCAGTGGCGAGGGCGGGGAGTGCGTTGAGGTCGCTGCGGCCTCCGAAGCAGTCCTCGTCCGGGACTCCAAGCAACCCACAGCGGCCAAAATCGCGTTCGGCCCCAGGGCATGGGGCAGCTTCGTCCGGATGGCCGTCGAGCGCTGAGGCAGCGGACGTACGAGGAAATGGGGCCCGGTGGGCGCGCCGCACCGGGCCCCACTCGCCTCAGAAGTCGTCCAGCCCTTCCTCCCGGCGGATCATCCGCCAGGCCGCGCGGCGCGCACTGCGGTCGAGGTTGGACTTGAAGGCGGGAGGGGGTTCCTCATCCGTCCGCTTCACGAGTGGGGGTAGCTCCGGAGCCTAGGTCGGCTCCGGCACCAACTGCCCGCCTCTGAGCCCCCCGCTCACGAGCCGTGCCGTCTCCTCGGCCAAGTCCTGTGCGCGCCGCGCCTGTTCACGCAGCGCCTCGACACGGCGGAAGGCCTCGCCGTACCGCCGCTGCTCCGCCAGTGGCAGCAGCGGTACGCGCAGCCGCCCCGGGCTGAGGTGGAGTGACGAGCTGCCCGCCGAGGCGCCGGCCAGGTTGGCCTCCGAGCTGAGGAAACCGAGGAGGAACCAGGGGTCCAGCCGCGCCGGATCCGGTCGGAACAGGTGGACGCCGGCCCCCAGCAGGGCACCGGCCTCCGCCTAGACAGCGACACCTTCACCGTCGCGCTGGACAAGACCGCCACCTGGAACAACGGCGTCAAGGCGCAGCTGAGCGGCTTCAGCCGGGGCACTTCCGGCGAGTACGCCAGCCCGTCCGGCAAGGCCTACCTGGCCTTCTCCGTGACCATGCAGAACGGCTCCAAGACCTCGATCGACCTGAGCATGGTCAGCCTGTCCTGCCCGGAAGGCGCCGAGGAGGTCTTCGACACGGACGCCGGCTTCGCCGGCATGCCGGACACCCACCTGCTGCCGGGCAAGTCGCAGACCTGGAAGGCGGCCTGCGTGTTCCCCAGGACAGCCCGGGACGCCCAGATCGAGATCACGCCGACCGACACCTCCAGCTCCGGCTGGTACCGCACGGCCATCTTCACCGGCCAGGTGCGGTAGCGCGGACCGGGGCGCCGGGGGCGCGTCGGTCAGCCGCAGTCCTTGGATTCCTCGACCGCTTCGGTGAACGCGGTGATCAGTTTCTGCATGGCGGCCGGATCCTCCCGGTCGGGCGCCAGTACCTGGATCACCGCGTAGAGGTTCTGCCGCGGGTGGTCGTCGGATGTGCAGGAGGATGTCTTGCCGACTGCGCCGGTGCCCGAGTGGACGAAGCGGGCGTCGGCGGAGACCTTGGCGCCCTCCATCCCCGAGTAGCCGGCTGCCACCGACGAGGCGGACTCCCCGCGAGCCCACCAGGTGCGGGTCTGGCGCAGAGCGAGGTCGCCGTCGACGAGCACGTCGCACCGCTTCGCCCCGCCGCTCGGTGCCGACTCCTTCGTGCTCAGCGTCTTGCCACCGGGCAGGAAGGGCTCCACGAACCCGGGGTCGAGCGGTATCCCGCACAGAACACCCGGAACGTCGTACGCCCGCTCCTCACCACCGCCGTCCCCACCGGAGCAGCCTGTGAGGGCGAGGCCGCCGAGAAGGACGGTCACTGCGGACAGAGCGGGGGAGCGGTACACGGGGAAGTCCTCCAGTACGGGGCGGTCGGAGAGCGGAGAAAGGCCGGAAGGAAAGATCACTCGACCTCGGTCTTGAGATGGGGGGCCATGAAGAGGACGTCGTTGCCCCCGTTCCTGAACCCCTGCTGGGAGGCCGTGCGGGCGGTCTCGTCGATGCCCCGGTCCTGGAGGTCCTTGCGGTGGTGCGCTTCGGCGGCGAGTTCCGCGGCCTTCTCCGTGTAGGCGGAGTTCTTCTCCAGTCCGTCCTCCCAGGCCGCGCCGGACTTGGGACCGGCCTCCTCCATGTCGGAAGGCTCGAACTGCTGGAAGAACATTTCCACGATCGCCCCGCTGACGGTGCCCGCGGCGCCTCCGGCCGCCGCGCCGCCGGCCGGGGTGGCGACGAACGAAGTGCCGACCCCGATGCCCGTACCGATCACACCGCCGGTCACGCCCTTCCACACGTCCACCGAGTTCTTGAAGTCCTCGGCCTTCTGGTGGGCGGGGCCCACGATGGCCTCCTGCTGGCCGACGGCGAGCATGCCCGATATCTGGCCGGAACCGTGGGCGATGTTGGTGACGGTCTGTTCGAGATTCTTGGAGTACTCCGGTGGGGTGTTCGGATTCAGGTGGTAGTCCATCAGGTTGGCCATGTAGGTCTTGTTGGCCACTTCGACGGCCGCGTAGCCCTCCGGGTTCTGGCCCACCGAGACCATGAGCGCCGCCACGTCCGCGTGCTTGAGGTCGGCCGCCGTACCGGCGACGGGGAAGAGCTTGTCGATGTCCCCGTCCGAGTCGTCGGCGACCGCGCGGTTGATGTCCGGCAGGTATTCCGAGGTGATCTGCCCGATGCTGTCGCCCATGACCTGGTGATTGGTCAGCAGCTCCGGCTTCTCCGCGATGGAGGCGACCAGCTTCTCCATCAGCCTTGCCTGATCGGCGGTGTGCGGAGAAGCCTCCGTGGCCTCGGGCAGTTCGCCCGCCGGGTGCCCCGTGGTCGCGGCCTCCAGGGCCAGGCCCAGGTTGTTCCTGGCGCCGACGATCTCCTTGTTGTCGGTGCTGTCCTCGGGCCACCGCTCCTCGAAGAGGTACTCGAAGTTGGAGAGCGCGACGTTGCTCTTCTTGCCGTTCTCACCCTCCTTCTCGAACGGGGAGTCCTCCTTGGAGACGAACTCCTGGTGGAAGAAGTCCGTCGCCGCGTCCGGGCTGTTGGAGAGGGCCTTGAGGTAGCCGGAGAGCGGGTCGCGGCCGCTCTCCTCGCCGAGGTGGTTGAGCCAGGGCCCGTCACCGACGTGCGCCCAGGCCATTTCGGGATGTTCCCCGTTCCCGGACCGCTCGCGCTCGGTCCGCATCAGGGCGGTGCCGTAGCTCTTCAGGAAGTCGTCGTCGTAGTCGCCCGTGCGCAGCAGGTTTCCCATGACCTGGAAGCCCATGTACTGCTGGCCCGGGCCGACGAAGTCGCTGCCCATGGCGACCATGCGGCCCTTCCAGGACGCCATGTCGGCCGACTGGCTCTGGGTGGCCTCCGCCAGAGTCATACCGAGGTTGCGCTGCAGGTCGTCGAGCTTGTCCTCACGTTCGTACAGCAGCTGGCCGGTCTGGTTGAAGTCGTGGAGACCGGTCCAGAAGTCCATCAGTCCCTTGGGACCGAGCGAGGTGGTGAACCGTTCGGCGAAGAGCGGGTCGTCGGAGTACCAGGCGAGGCTCCTGTTGAGCCGGTCGATGTCGGCGGTGGTGAGGTCGGTCGGTTTCTTCTTCGCGATGGCGGCGAGTTCCTCGGCCTCCTTCAGGGCCGCGGCGGCGGCGTCACGGTCCTTGTAGGTGGCGTCGGAGAAGCCGTAGGTGGTCTGCTTGGCGAGGGCGCTGAGGACCTTGCTCGCGGAGTTGTCGCTCTCGGTGGCGGCGGAGAGGATGTCCGTGACCTCCTTGCACAGCGCGGCGACGTCGCTCTCGCTGTGGGAAGGTGGCGTGTACCCCTCCGCGGCCCGGTCGGGGTGGACGTTCATGGTGACGGTGAAGGTGCCGTCCCCGGTGTCCGTCACGGTCAGGTTCTTCTTCAGGCCGTTGTCTATCGCCGTCTTCAACTTCGTCTGGCTGGACCGCAGCTCCGCGGCCGTGTCGCTCAGGATGGCGTGTATCGACTTGGCCTGGGTGTGCGCGTCCTGGATCTCGCCGGACGTCTTGTGGATGAAGGCCTTGGTCACCTTGTGGTTCTCGCCCGCCCAGTCGGCCTTGGCGGCCGCTTGGTGCAGGCCCTTGTCGGCATCCTCGGCGAGGTCCTTGAGACTGCGGACGATCAAGGACCAGTCCTCGACCGCGTCGTCGAGAAGTTTGAAGTTGGCGAATCGCAGTGCGTCGAGATCCATCGGTCGGTGCCCCCGTGACGTGTTACTTCTTCTTGTCGCCGTAGATCGGATTGTGCTTGCCGGGCGGGCCGGTCCGCTCGTCGAAGCCGGCGTCCAAGGTGTCGATGCTGCTCATCTGCCGGTGGATGTACGCCTCGTCCCCGGCATGGATCTTCTTGGTGACCTGCATGTGGTTGGCTATCTGAGCGCAGGCGTCGAGAACCGAGTCCAGTTGCGTGGACCACTGGTTGTACACCTCCCGCAGCCCGGACCCCAGGGCGAAGCCCTGAGTGGTCAGGTCATCCGCAGCCTTGCCGACACTGGTGTTGTCGAGCCTGGCCCGGTCCCACAACTGGTTGTGGAGGGTGTGGGCGTGACTGCCGATCTTGGCCAGGTCCCGCTGCGTGACCTTCAGGTCACCTGTCTGGCTGGGCAACGGGGGCGCTCCGGTCGGCCCCTCATCGGCCGGATACTGGTTGAGCTGCATCCGGGTGTCACCCTGTCGGCGCTCCAGCGCCTCGGTCTTGAGCTGCTCCCACTCATCCCACGCCACCGTCCCGCTTCCTTCCCCCGGACCACATCCACTACCGACCGCGCCGATGGTAGCCACTCGAACCGATGCACAGGCTTTCTGCGCGAACTCTCTACGAGACGCGAACCCGCCGATGTCAGTTGCGTGTTGCCGGGATCAGCCCGGACGGTCGCGTCTGAAGACGTCGAGGTGGACGAGTGAGTCGAGTTGACGGCGCCAGAAGGGACGTCGAAGAAGTTGGCCGCGGCGGGGACGGGGCGGTCGAGTATCGCCGCCGCGGTGTCGTGGAGCCGGGCGTCGAGCGGCGTGGGGGATCCGCTGGAAGGCACGGCTGCCGATCCGGTGCCGGGGGCGGCGGGCTTGAGGCCGGTCAGGTCCAGCCGGTCGACGACCGAGAGGGCGGCGGGAACGGCCGGAGCGGCGAGGACCTCGGTGAGATGTGCGCGCACGGCCCCCGCCTCCACGGGTGACGCTTCGCACGTGTCGCCGTGGCACGGCCCGCACCACCGGATTCGTTCGCGGTCGCCAAGAGATCCCCGAGAACGGAATGCGGGCATGCGGGCGTCAGCTCGTCAACGATCATAGACAGACGACGTGGAGTGGGCCTTCACCGGCACCAGCGCAGGTCAGGGATCTCCCTGCTGGGGTATTCACTGCAATTAAGCGCATCTGCGGGCCCTGCAGCCACCCCTTGACCGTGGTGCTTTGCATCAGTGCTGTGGTGAACGCCACCTGGGGTACCGCTACCTATAGACGCAGCTCACAGCTCCACCCCTCGTCTGACACATCCGGCGCCGTGCCGGAGCCGGCCGACCGGGACGGGGATCGTCGACAGGGGCGATTCGCTTCGAGGGCGGGGTGGGCGTGTCCGGTTCCGCCCGAACGGTCTTGCCGCCGGGCGGGCACGGCTCTGTTCTCCAGCGGTCGGCAAGGGCGGTCACCATGAGCAGGCCGCGGCCCGACTCCGCGTCCGGGGGCGTGGTGAAGTCCGTGGCGGGTCGGGGGAGGCGATCACACCGCGCGTCGGTCAGGGCGATCCGCAGCAGGCCGGCCGCCGGTCGAAGTGGAGGGCCCACCGGAAATCCCGGCCTTGAACGCGGCTGGCCGGCATCGGGCGGAAAGTGCAGACCGCTAGGAGCCGTCCGGCCTCGGGGAGAGCCTCGACAGCATGCCCGACAGTGGGTGGGATTCGCCACAAAGTGTCCATTTGCAGCGGATGAGTGCGTATAAGTGATGTGAAAGGTGGTTGCGCTCCTCAGGCAACCAGCGACCAGAGATGCAGGGACCAAGGGCAGGGAGAGGCGTTTGATCACGGCACGCAAACGACGCACCAGGCTGGCGGCCGCGACCGGCGTACTCGGCGGCGTGCTCGCAGTCACGGCCTTCGGTGGCACCAGCAAGGCCGCCACCGGCGGCAATGACGCCGGGAACCCCCCGAAAACGCCGGCTTCAGCGGGTCCGGCGGCCGCCCAGGACGCTTCCGATGCCCGAATAAAGATCACGCCCGGGCAAGGCGCCCACGGCGTCGCGATCAACGCCCCCGTCGAGGTCACGGTCAGTAACGGAAACCTCACCAAGGTGACCATGACCGCCGTCGCGACCGGCGCTGAGATTCGGGGCACCCTGTCCGCGGACGGCACGTCCTGGAAGCCGGACGGCCCGCTGGATCGGGCCACCAAGTACCAGGTCGCCGCAGAGGCCGAGGACGCCAAGGGGCGCTCCACCACCGAAGACGCCACGATCGCCACGGTCTCCCCGGCCAGCGACTTCATCGGGCACCTCTCACCCGAGGACGGCTCGACCGTCGGCGTGGGCATGCCGGTGACGGTCAACTTCGACAAGGCGATCGCCGACAAGGCCGCCGTGCAGTCGAAGATCCAGGTCAGCTCCAGCAGTGGCCAGCGGGTCGTCGGTCACTGGCTCAACGACGCCCGCCTGGACTTCCGCCCCGAGAACTACTGGAAGCCCGGCTCCACCGTCACCGTCAGGCTCGACCCCCATGGCATCCAGAAGACGGTCACCTTCAAGATCGGCCGGAGCCAGATCAGCACGGTCGACGCCAAGACGAAGCAGATGACCGTCGTACGGAACGGCAAGACGATCAGGACCATCCCGATCTCGTCCGGCAGCCCCGAGCACCCGACGTACAACGGTCAGATGGTCATCTCCGAGAAGTTCCGGCACATTCGTATGAACGCTGCGAGCGTCGACCTCACGGAGAAGGACGGCAAGCCCTCGTACAACATCGCGGCCGTACCGCACGCCATGCGCCTGTCCGACTCGGGCACGTTCCTCCACGGCAACTACTGGGGTGCGGACTCGGTCTTCGGCAAGGTCAACACCAGCCACGGCTGCGTGGGCCTGAAGGACGTCAAGGGCGGCGGCGACGCCGAGCAGCCCGCCGCGTGGTTCTTCGACCACTCGATGATCGGTGACGTCGTGATCGTCAAGAACTCCCAGGACGCCACGAAGCTGGCCCCGGACAACGGTCTCAGCGACTGGAACATGCCGTGGAGCGAGTGGGTCGCGGGCAGCGCGACCGGCTGACGCCAGGTCGTGTCCCACACCTGAACGTGAGTCCCTTCCGCCAGGCGGCGGCCGACACCATGTCGGCCGCCGCCTGCCGCGTCAGGGCGCTCGAGCAGCCTCCGGACCGGGACGTCCCCGTCGTCCGTTTCCTTCCCGAGCCCCCTCTCCACGCCTTCACCGTCGAGTTGGTCGATGAGGCGGGCCGGTCTCAGAAACGTGGTGGCAGGAACCGCCCCAGCACGGCGGTCAGCTGGGTGATCCAGTCGCCGAGTTCGCCCTGGTCGCGGGTGGTGACCCGGCACGACTGCGAGGTGCCGTCGTGGAGGTAGACGGTGACGGTGAGGCCGCGTCCGGACTCGGTGTGGGTGAGGGCGCGGACGGCGTGCCAGGGGACATCGAAGGGGCGGCCGTTGATACCAAGGGAGATGCCGTGCGCGTCGGCGACGACGGCGTTCTTGCGGTCCATGGCGAGGAACTCGTGCTCCTCGGCCGCCGCCACCGGCTCGGGCGGGCCGAAACCGCCTGGCGGCGTGGACGGCGGCGGAACAGCGGGCACCGGCGGGTACGGGGAAGCCGCGGAGACCGTCGGCAGCTGTGCGACCGGCGGCGCCGTGGGGGAGGGCGCGACGGGCGGCGCCGTGGGGGAGGAAGGCGGAGCGAACATGGTCGGGGTGTAGGCGGCGGGCGGGACACTGGTCTGCGCGGGGGCCAGCAGGTCGAGCAACTGCCCGGCGGTGGGGCGCTGTTCCGGCTCCTTGGCCATGCACGCGGCCACCGTCGGCCGCAGTCCCGCGGGCACCGCCGTCATGTCGGCCTCGTGGTGGACCGAGCGGTACATCAGCATCATCGGCGTGCCTTCGCCGAAGGCGCTGCCGCCGGCCGCTGCGACGAGGACGGCGCCCAGCGCGAAGATGTCCGCGGCGGCGGTGACGGGCAGTCCCTCCGCCTGCTCCGGCGCGAGGAACCCCGGGGTGCCGAGCGCCGCTCCCGTGACCGTGAGCCGTGATTCTTCGAGCGCACGGGCGATGCCGAAGTCGACGACCCTGGGCCCGTCGTCGGCCATGATGATGTTGCCGGGTTTCAGGTCGCGGTGGACCAGGCCGCAGGCGTGAATGGCCTGCAGTGCCTCTGCCAGCGCCAGGCCCAGCCGGCGCAGCGACCCCTCGTCCATCGGCCCCCGGGCGGTGAGGAGGCCGGCGAGGGTGGGACCGGGCACGTACGCGGTGGCGAGCCAGGGCGCGGGAGCGTCCGGGTCCGCGTCCACGACCGGTGCCGTGTGGAAACCGCCCACCGCGCGGGCGGCGGTGATCTCGGCGCGGAAGCGCTCGCGGAACTCCGGGTCCCGGGCCAGTTCCGGTTTGGCGACCTTCACGGCCACACTCCGACCGCCGCGCGATCTCGCCAGATAGACGGTGCCCATGCCGCCTTCGCCGAGCACCCGCTCGACCATGTAGGCGCCGATCTGCTGCACGCCGATTCCTCCCCCTGTGCTTCCCTCCACGCCACCCTAGAGCAGCTCGGGAGGCGGGTGGGCAGCCGGTGTCCTTTCGGCCCGGCCCGCCCGGTCCCGGTCCTGGTCCTCGGCCCCGATTTCGGCCCGGTCCCGGTGCCGGTCCCGGTCCCGGCACCGATCCCGCTCCTCGGATCGTCCCCCGCCCGGACGGGGCGTCAAGGCCGGGCCCCTGCGCCCTGTTGGGCACGCGGCGGAGGCGATGAACGGCGCTGTCCTCGTCGTCCAGGCGCCCGTGGTCCGCCGCCCGGGAGAACGGACGGCGGTCCACGTCCGCGCCGGCGCTCCGGGCTGCAGGTTCTCAAATGACGTTCACCGCTTTCCGGTTGGCCTCCTCCCGGAGCCGCGCCCCGACGCGAAAAGACCCTGCATTGGCATGGACCTGACCGTGAAGACGCCGCTACCGTTTTCTCGCGGCACTCATGAGAGCGCTCTCAGTACGTATGCCCTTCCGCTCCACCCCCACCGTGACCGGAACGAAGAAAGGCAACCCCCATGAGACGCACCACAGTTCTGCGTGCCGGCCTGTCCGCGGCACTGCTGCTCGCCTCCGCCGTCGCAGGCCTGAGCGGACAGGCGTCCGCTGCGCCGGTCCCGTCCGGCTCGGCGTCCGCCGCCGAGGCCCCGGCGTCGGCGGCCCTGATCGCAGCCATGCAACGCGACCTGCACCTGACGAAGTCGCAGGCCACCGCCCGCCTCGCGGCGGAGAGCGCGGCGCGTGAGGTGGAGGGCGCCGCTCGTAAGGCCGCCGGGGCGTCGTACGGCGGCGCGTGGTTCGACGCGGAACGCGGCGCGCTCGTCGTCGCCCTCGCCGACGCATCGCACCGCGCGGCCGTCGAGGCCACCGGAGCCGAGATCGCGCGCGTGGCCCACACCGAGCGGCAGTTGAACGCGACGAAGGCGAAACTGGACGCGATGCGGGCGCCGAGCGGTGTCAGCGGCTGGCACGTGGATCCCCGGTCCAGCTCGGTCGCCATCACCGTGGTGGCGTCCAGCAAGGACGACAACGATGTCAGCGAGTTCCTCGCCCGGGCGCGCAAGGCCGGCCCGGTGACGGTGACCGAAGCACCGCAGGCGCCGCGCACGTTCGCCGCGGGAACGGTGGGCGGCGACCCGTACTACACGGGCAACGTCCGCTGTTCCATCGGCTTCTCCGTCTACGGCGGATTCGTCACCGCCGGGCACTGCGGGCAGCCGGGCATGGGCGTGAGCGGCTGGGACCGCTCCTACATCGGCAACTTCCAGGGCTCCTCGTTCCCCGACAACGACTACGCCTGGGTCAACGTCAGCAGCGGCTGGTGGACCGTGCCCGTCGTACTCGGCTGGGGCACCGTCTCCGACCAACTGGTGCGCGGCTCGGCCGAGGCACCGATCGGCGCGTCGATCTGCCGCTCGGGGTCGACGTCCCACTGGCACTGCGGAACGGTGCTCGCCAAGAACGAGACCGTCAACTACAGCCAGGGCGCGGTGCACCAGATGACGAAGACCAGCGTCTGCGCCGAACCCGGCGACTCCGGAGGCTCCTTCATCAGCGGCGACCAGGCCCAGGGCGTCACCTCGGGGGGCTGGGGGAACTGCAGCTCCGGCGGCGAGACGTGGTACCAGCCGGTGAACGAGATCCTCAGCCGCTACGGGCTGACGCTGCACACGGCCTGACGCGGACGTCCTGCCCGGCGGTGACCCGTAGTACCGGCGCAGCTGCGCCGGTACTACGTTCCGCTCGCCCGTTCGTGCCTGACTGACCACCGGTAGGAGAGAGCCGGGCGAGCGCGCTCAGGATGATCGATACGGTACCCAAGCGTCCTGTGACCCACCGCGACGACGTGGGTTCTGTCGTGTCGGGTCGGCGAGGGTGCCTGCTCAGTGCGGAGCTCCCCGGTGTGCGAGGCTGGTTGACTTCTCCTCGCCGAGCACGGGGATCGGGAACGACTCGGTCTTGCCGGACCCGATGCTCCAGGCGGCCCAGAAGTGGCTGCGCGAGTGCGTGACCGAGAGCCACATCAACTACGCGGCGACGCACCAGGCCGTGCTGCGCGGCTGGGGGGGTGCCTCTATGTCTTTCGTCAAGCAGGCTGTGGGGTTCTGGGTTCGTAGAAGGTTCCGTCGCGGAGCATGGCGAACAGGACGCTGATG